>NZ_JBUZOU010000005.1:0-297500 GCF_055326765.1 Pleionea sp. WD8-19
TAAAGTCGAAGGTTGATGCGAGTACTGCCTGGTAAGTCATTGAGAGGTGTAAAGGTTGCCACAGTACCATTCACACTCCAATCACCTGCAATGTTGCCACCGTTGGTGTATACCCGAACGTTACTCTCCGAGACTCTTTGGGCGAAACGGATCGGATCCAGTGGTTCATTGTATTCCACACGGATCGTACTGTTGGCAGCGACTTCCGTACTGTTATGCGCTGGCGTAACAGAAACCAAGGAAGGTCGAGTGGTATCGTCACTGTCACTGGTGGTAAAGCTCAAGGAAGCTGCAGACATGATTTGCCCAGTTAAACTGCACACACCATCCAGCTCCAGCGTGTATTGCGTATTGGCCGCCAAACTTTCAGACGGGTTAAACGTAATCGAGCGTCCATCACTGCTTAAGGAAACACTGCCTTCGATGGTATTCACACCATCGGTCAAACGCACGGTTTCTGTGGTCACACAAACCGAACTGACCACTCGATCCAGCCGCACAACAACCGATGCATTGCGCGCCACAGCATCCTTCACCTGCTCAATACTGCTACCCGTAATACTGGCTTCGCCTGTTTCGGTATCGTTGCCAGTGTAGAAATAGAGGTTATCGTATGGAAATCGATTCCCACCCAAATCATACAATCCGGCACCGTAACTGATAACCGTTCTAAAACGATGCCCTGTAGGTAATAATGTTTTGGGAGTAAGCGTTATAAGAGTGGCGTCTTCACTGATGTTTAAATCAACGTCAACCCCTCTGCCCTCGGTTTCATTTATTAAATAAAATGAGCCGTTATTCAAAGAAGTAAGATCGATGGCCTCATTCACCTTATAAGTGACAACGCCATTACGTGGAAACTCTCTTTGGTTGCTGACTGGAGAACGAAGCAACACAGCTCCTCTTGTTACATCGTTGGCATTACCAGTGGTAAACGAAAAGGATTGATTACGTGCGAGTAAATTGCCGGCAAAATCTTCGATATTTTCAATATGCAGCTGATATTCAGTATCTGCGGTTAACGCAACTCTTGGCTTAACAGTTACTGTAGAACGATCTGCGTTTAAAGTATTTTCTGTTAGGATTTCATTGCCATTAAGTGTCAATCGAATGTTCGCAATTGTCAGAGAGTTAATCGATTCTGAAAAGCGGACTTTAATTTTACCGTTCAACGGAAATTGTTCCTGACCATCGATAAAACTTGTGGTCACAATTGCCGGCGCTGTACTGTCCTGCTCAAAACTGGTTGTAAAATAATGATAAACAGTATTCATAGAATTACCGAACAGGTCTTTCAAACCATTGTTCAGTACTATTTGATGTCTGCGTCCTACTCGAAAACTGATCGCTGGCACAAATTCGATACTTTGCCC
This sequence comes from Pleionea sp. WD8-19, assembly GCF_055326765.1. Lineage (NCBI taxonomy): Bacteria > Pseudomonadati > Pseudomonadota > Gammaproteobacteria > Oceanospirillales > Pleioneaceae > Pleionea > Pleionea sp. WD8-19. The sequence continues at coordinate 1,374 of NZ_JBUZOU010000005.1, forward strand.
GTCTTCTAACAGGTTGATATTTCCCGCAATTCTTTCATTAGTCGTAGTATCTACAATATAAAACGAATCCGCAGTAATTGAATCGGGATCCATACGTTCATTAAACACCACACTCAATTTTGTATTTACGGGTATACCAGAACTGTTGTTAGTAGGCGTAACAATCGAAACATAAGGCTTTTCAGTATCCACTGTATTTCCGGTAGTAAAAGAAAAGCTAAAATCATTTGCCAACGGATTTCCAGCGGCATCTCTTACACCCACTACTCTTACAGTATACTCGGTATAATCTTTTAAAAGTTCATTGGGGAAAATGACGATGTCACTATTGTTATTGACTAACCTAATTCTTCCGGACACTTCAATTGAATCTTGCTCCAATAATTTCACCGAAACAGAGCTTACTGATTTTTCCCTTAAAGGTTCATTAAACGCAATTTGAATTGGAGCATTCTCAGCGATGTCGATGGCGTCAGACGCTGGAACAGTTAAAACAACCGTTGGAGCCTCGGTGTCTGGGTTATTAGGATCGGTGTCATTTTGAATTTCAATGCCATCGCTAATTCCGTCAGCGTCAGTATCCGGATTAGTTGGGTCGATACCACGATCCACTTCTTCACCATCAAGTACACCGTCATCATCCGTATCCGCATCATTAATATTCGTATTCCAATCTAATTCTTCTTCATTGCCGAGACCATCTTCATCGTCATCGGGTTGCACCTCTATCCAATGGACAGCAGAATTAGACCAGTTACCTCCTAAATCGATCGCGCGCGAGAAAATTTGAAAAGAACTGATGTCCTTTGCTACTTGATAATCGATTGAATAAGGAAAAGTGGTATCTTCACCCACTTTTTCGAGATCAATATAAAACTCAACTTTTGCTACTGCTATATCATCCGAAGCGTTCGCTGATAATTTTATTTTCTCTTGCTCAATCACTACAGAATTGGCTTTAGGGTTCACCAATTCTGTGGTGGGTGATATACCATTGTTATCAGAAATATCACGATATTGCGCAATGAATAATTTTGTATTGCCAGTTCTACCGTAGTCACTTCCAACGACAAAAGTTAACTCGGTAATATAGGCAAATGCGTTATCGACCGCTATTCCCGTTCCGGCATAATCGCCCAAAGAGCTTAAGTCTATGGTTCCTTGGAATATTGGTGTTTGGGGATTTTTCTTATTGACATAGGCAACAACATTAGGAAATAACTGCTCTGCAAAAAAAGCAAACCCATCAGTCACCGCAACACTTCTAGGAACTATCTGTCGCGAGCCACTAACAAACTCTAAAGTTTGTTCATCGGTAACGCGATAAGACTGCCACCCAGTCGAGTATGCAGCAATAAAGACGAAGCCATTATCAAGCTCAATGTCTTTTATGTTGCCAACATTAATTGTGTCCAAAAACAGAGGGTTGTGACCTTCGGAAACGTCGTAAAGCGTCAAGCTGGATTCGGTTCCAACGGCCAATAAATTACCTTGTGCCGATACCGAAACCGCTTTCGACTGCGCTTTAATAACATTACGAGAAAAGGGTTTAGAGACATCGGAAATATTTATAATTTCAACACCACCGACTTCATCAGCAACATAAATCAAATCGTCTTTAAGTGTCAGATCCCTTGCTACACCAGCAGTATCTACTGTCGCTACCATCTGCGGAGAAGCGGGGTTAGATACGTCTAATATCACTAGTCCGTTATCAGCATCGGCAATATAAACAATGTCACCTTTAATTTTAACGTCAATAGCAATACCGGCAGTATCAAATGCCCCAATAATTTCGGGTGAGGCACGATCGGACACATCAACTACTTGTAACCCCTGTTCACCGCTCGCTACATAAGCATAATCACCTTGCACATCCACGTTATTGGCATAACCAGGAATAGTGATTGCCGAAAGCGCGACAGGATCAAATTGCGTCACACCGACATTAACGTTAAATGATTTTCCACTGTTTGTAACAACGATCTGAGTCGTACCTTCTTGCCCAGCAAATACTTGTCCATCACTTAGTCCGAAACTGACAATTGATATGTCATTCGAGGTGTAATTAGTTCCCGTCGTACGCGAGGTTAAATTCATTTCGCTTCCATCGAGCATATGACCAGTTACTTGCAACTGAGCACTGCTTTCACCATCAATGGTGTTGTAACTTAAAAAGATATTTTCAGGTGTTACAGTAATAAAATTGAGGCCTGCAGAAATACTGCCACTGTTAGCATCGTTAGGATCTGTACCGGTTAACACTTCCAAACCGTCGTTGAGGCCATCACCGTCAGTATCAAATAACAAAGGATCGGATATGACGCCATCTTCACCAGCTACTAATTCTTCACCATCATTAATACCATCGCCGTCGGTGTCCGAGACTACAGGGTTAGTGCCCAAGTTGTATTCTTCGAGTGCTGTTAGACCGTCGTTATCTTGATCTTCGAATGCATCCACAGGATCATCAGGGTTAAGGCCATATTCAACTTCGATTCCATCTGGTATTCCGTCGCCATCCGAATCTCCCGTCAAGTTAACAAAAACGGTGGTCGTCGTTACAACACCATCAATACGTACAGTAAGTAGCGCGACGCCAGAAGAATTGGCCTTTAAAAGTCCAGCAGAGTCGACGGATGCAACCAGAGGGTTGGTTGAGGTGTAATTCACACCTTGCGAGGCTTCTCTTAAAACCGCTTCATCGCCATTCGGGTATGTCACAAAAGGTAGCAGCTGTACCTGATTTTGATCCGCCGTTAGTTCAATTCGAGAACCGTTTAACAAGCGCACACTGGTGGGAATATTAGAGACCGCTTTGTAAAACTTTCCAACATTCACTTTTCCATTAGTGACGACCGAAAAATAATCGGTTTCACCCGACTCGGTTTTTCCATTTCGAGTACAAGTTGCCCGAGCTCTAATTTGCCCCATAAAGGAAGGAACATTGGGTAAAGCAAAACGACCATTTTCATCAGCTTGCACCGTGCGGTTAAGAATATTGACCACACAGTCCGGACCAAGTATCAGTTCTTCTTTGGCAGCATTAGCACTTAATGAAGTAGCACCAAATAAAGCTACTGATGCCAATGCCAATTTGAGTTTCAATTTACCCAATTTCAAATACATTATGAATTCCCTGAAGTTGTTCTTATCGCTATTTTATTATCGATTACTTGATTATTATGACTCTTTTGACAAAGCGTTAATCACTCGCTCAAAAGCTTGATACGATTGAGCACCACTTAGTGGTATTGCATCAACTAATTTATCACCTTTTATTTTACCGACGAAAAACTTAGGTGTACCGGTAACACCAGCACGTTGCCCTAGCACCATGTCGGCATCGACTTTCTCTGCAACCTCTTTATTATTTCTGCAGGTATCAAATTGCGGTTTATCTAAATTAAATTTGGATGGAACTGTATCGAACAGTGAAGCGTTAAGCTGTCGTGAGTTTTCGAACAAATACTCATGCACCTCCCACTGCTTGCCCTGTTTACCTGCGCACTCAGCGACTATAGCTGCGTCACGAGCTTGTGCATGAAAGCCTAACGGAAAATGGCGCACAAAATATTGCACCTTACCAGTTTCCACAAAGTGCTTTTTCAACTTTGGATAAACCTGTTTTGCGTGCCGAGCACAATAAGGGCACTGAAAATCGGAAAATTCGACTATGGCAAGTTTTGCTGAGTCTTCGCCTAGCGCAGTATGCTTTTCAATCGGTAAAGAAGTTAATTGACGAGCGGGGGCTCGACCACCCACTTTACCAATATCATCTTTAATCGACTTTAGCTCATTTCGTAATGACTGAACTTCTTTACGCAGCTCAGTTAACTGAATTAGCACTTCATCAGCCGCCCATGACTCTGTTTTTTTCTGCTCGGAGCAGGATATTAGAAAGCAGCTTAAAACTAGACAATAAATCAATTTAATATAACTCATAACAACTCTATTCTAATAACAACAATGCGTATAAAAACACTCAATAAATCCAATTACTATTATTTAACAGTATGGCTTTTTTCAAAATCACAATAACAAACACTTCGATTAATTACCTTTTAAGTTTGCCAAAAAGTAAACCTAAACTTTACTTAAACTCGTAATTAAACCTCGTACGTCTTTCCTATTATTAAATAACTTACAACCACTTTACCTGATAAATTTAAACGATCTTTAAATCCCCTCAAGTATTTTTAAAACAGGTTCAGATAGCAAAATATCATTTACCGGTGAATAGTAATTAACATCAAAATCAAAACCCTCATTTGACTTGAAAAAGTAAACCAAATATTTATCTTTGCCTTTATTTTCAAGAATCAAATTTTGATTTTCCGAAATATCATAAAATACAATAACTACTTCACTTGAGTTAATATAGTAAAGCGGCTTTCCATTAATCTGCTCTGAAACATCAAGATTAATTATTTTCTTCAACGTATTGTTCGATAAGTCCTTAATTAACCCAAAGTCGTCTATAGCAACTCCAACTCCATTAAATATTTCATTCAAGCCATCACTTTTATTAAAGCTAAAGCTTCTACTATATTCAAAATCCGAGTTTTTACGAAGTGCGTTATAGTTCATACCCAAAAATCCGTTAATTGGATTTTTTGAGTTAACTTGATTTATAAAGTATTTCTCACCAACTTTTTCCAGTTTAAAATGAAATTTTTTCGATGAGTTATTTGCATAATAAATATCCATAATTATATTTACAAAACCATCATAGGCTAAGGAGCTTACAACTTTAGTTGACACTGCATTTTTGAATAAAGCTATAAATGACTTTTCAATGATTTCAAATGTCATATTCGACTGCTCGACATTTAACAATTTGAAAGCTTCTTTTGACTTTTCAGATTTAGCTAAATTGACAAACTCATCAACTATTTTCGCTGCAGCAGCTTCGCTATTTTTTTGACGTTTAAAAGTAAGGTATACCCCAGAGTTATAATACTTCTTATCTTTTATTAATGGCAAAGGTACTCTAATCGATTCAGTTAAAAAAAGTGTACCGAAAGCGATTAAAGAAATTAAAAGCCCTAGAGTGACAAATAAAACAGTTTTTCTAGTCATAACGAATACCTATAAACACTTTCTGAACGCACCATCAACAAATTTATACTCGTACTTAAATCCAAACATCGTATCACCATCAATATCCTTGCCAGTAAACTCTAGTTTTCCAACTAGATCTATACCGTTAAAGCAAGCACCAGAGCCCTCTAAACCACTTTGACAGTTGTAACTTACCGAACCACCAACTGAACCCGATGCTTCTAAAATTCCTGCCACAGTAGCGCATCCTTCCATATCCCAAAAAGAATCAATTAAAAAGCATGAGTTTGCAGAAATTCCACCTTTGGCACCCAATTTTAAAGAAGGTGTTAAACTTGCGACTAAACAATAATCTTCATTTTGACAATTATTGACAGATGCTCTCACGCTACCATTAACAGAAAGCTCTCCGAACACTCCGATTCCGGCGAAAAATTCCACATCTGCATAAAAGTCGCCGGCCCAAGACTCAAACCATATTTCTCTTTTAAAAGTCTGTGCAGGAGGTGGTGGAATAAGTTGTACATCAATTGCTATTTTACCCGCAACTGACGAACTTGCCGTCCAAGCACCGGTTCTTAATGAAGGCTCTATTATACCTAAGTCCTTATTACAACAAGCTTTGAGAGTCGCCTCTACTGGATTAACCTCTACCGACAATTGAGCATTAACTCCGGGTATAGCACTTACTAGTGATTCAATTTTTTCAGGTAAGCTTTGTGGAATTTCTATCGATAAAGAAACCTTTTCTTCGTTATATTGAGATAAGTCAATGTCTCTAACCCCCCCCATTCCATCACACTCTTTACATTGATTATCTTTATCCGGCCCCTCCTGAGGTACTGCTCCAACAGGAAGGTTTTCCTCTTTTTCTACCTGCTCACCTTTGTATAAATCAATAAACTTACATTCATATTTAGTAGTTTTACATGCTTCTTTTTGCTCGAAGCTAGAGTCGTAATCTTCGGCTGCATAATAACTATTGTCAGGACTATCTATCCCGCGACAAGTTGGTTTTCGACAATCAAACGGAACATCTTCAGGAAGATCGTAAGAGTCAAACACAAGTTCAGCTGTAGGCGGCTCAAAACCCGTGCATTCATAACTTGCACAGTTTCCTGGCTCGTCACTTTCTGGTGTTTGCCAACTGGCTAATACGTATTCATTCTCGGTACCGTTACAAACTGCCATTTTACAATCATTAAAATCAAAATCCGGCTCCGGGTCATTAAAAGGTTCTTCCGAACCATCGCATTTAAGTTGCTTACAGTCACCAACAACTTGTGAGGATTCCGGCATCGGCTCTTCAGGCGCATCTTCGTGATTGCCATCGCAGAACAAAACTTTACAATCATCTGGTAATTGTTCTCGTCTCTCAACATGGTCAGTAACAGGCTGCTTACCATTGTTACACTCCATGCAATCCTCTTCAGGCGTTTCGGAGTTATCGTATACGTAACCAGGAACAGGAAAACAAACGTGATCTTGACAGTCATTTGGCTGATCCTCTTCGGGATCATGATAAGGCGACTCACTGCCGCCACATGTTTCTAAAGCACAGTTCCCAACGACCTGATTTTCAGGTTGCAATGGTTTATCTTCATCAATTTCGCACCCTGCATCACAGTCCGAACTCGGAACCGCACAATAATCATCACACTCACCCGGTCCAGAACAACATCCGTCGCCACCCGGTTGTGCACCACAGTGCCATCCAGCTTTAACGACACCTACACCTGGGTTCGATTGAATGGTTAAACCATCTTGACTTACGGTTCCTAGACCAATCGCGACAAACTCTTCCAAGTCGTGATCATAAGAAAACATTTCCACTTGCGCACCTGCAGGGTGTGCATCCACATTCGGTAAAGTTAAGCGAGCTGGAGGATCGAACATCGCTCCAGTCGGCTGAATGGTGACGATAAATTGAGGTTGCATGCCATTTGGCGGAGCCATAGGAACTTTCGCACTATTCACCACAGTAACCGAAAGATAACCTTCTTTAGAGCCATCTGGAAAAGTGACGGAGCCGGCTGGTACTTCTAATTTAAAGCCAGGCACTTCTTTTAAAGTCAGCTCTACATCTTCTTCACCGGCGTACACCATGCTATCGGTGTTCAACTTCACCATATATACGGGAGCAGGCAAAGGATTATCCACTCCAGATACCGTTACCAGGTTATAACTTAAGCTGGGGTATTCTCCTTCTGCCGTGGTAGTCGACCCATCAACAATTAAATGCACCGGACCAACGGGTACGTTTTCAATTTTAAACAGGCCTTCTTCATTAGAAACCGCCGTACGGTTGGTACCTTCAACCAACACGGTTACGCCCGGTAATGGTTTATCTTGATTGTCCAAAACGGTACCACTAATAGAGGTTTCACCGGGGTTTCCTAATACAAAACCCGAAGCGGTGAAAGTTGCCGTTAAGGTTTGTCCTTCAGGAGCGTCGATAAGAGTGGCTTTGACCCGCTGCTTATCAAGCCCGGTAACTCCACCAAGCGTATAATGCGCGGAAGCGCGACCATCACTATCAGTGGTCACCGTGATGCTTTGCATATCGTTTTGGAAATGACCGCCGCCTTCAAGCATTTCAAACTGAACACGTGAGTTGGCAATAACATTACTCCCTGCATCAGTTACCGCAACGACAAACGGTGCTGGCAAAGGCTCGTGGATACCGCCGCGTTGATTATTGCCCGAATTAACGCTCAGTTTGTTACCTAAGTTAGGTGATGCACTGGCCAAAAATAAAGCATCGTCTTTAAAACCAACTACACGCACGCGAACTTTATGATTACCTACACCGGCACGTTGCCCTAACTGGTATGTCACACTCGCCTGTCCATTTTCATCGGTTATTGCAACAAATCCTTGACCTTTCAAATCATCTTCCGGCATTAGAATTCCAGAGCCTTGAACCACACGATAAACCACCGGTTTATTTGCCAAAGGCTGACCATCTGCATCAAGTACTTCAACCACTAATGGATGTTCGAGTGTTTGATTGATAATACCTTTTTGATCTTGGCCACTAAGAATGGTAACCGTGCCACCTACATTCGGTTCAAAATAAAGATTGATGCTTTCCTGAGATTGATTCCCTGCTTGGTCTCGACCAATAATCTCTATGGTATTTTCACCCTCTTCTAGCTCAATATCACGAGCCATATAACTTCTATTTTTAATTTCTGCCGAAACGCCATTTACAAGAACAACCGCTTGGTTTTCTTCAATGGTACCGCGAACTATGTCATTAACCAGCCCAGTTATGGTCACGGTTGGTTCGTAAACCGTTTGTCCATCGGTATGTGACTCTACCGTTAAATATGGCGGGGTTAAGTCGAGCGAAATGGAAATAGAAGCCGTAGATACAACGCCTGTGGTATCAACCATTCGAGCAACAACAGTATTGTGCCCTTCTTCCAAGGTCACAAAACCACTGTAACTTTCACCATTCAATGGAATGTCGACACCGTTGAGAGTAAGAGCGACAGCAGATGGATCAACCGTCCCCGAAACCAGCACTGGACTCACACCAACTGTGGTCAATGTTTTAGGAGTTTCTATAGTAATACTGGGTAATTTATGACGATTAGGATCATCTGGGAACGCATCCGACTCATTATCAAAGCCGTCACCATCACGATCGGTATCGACATTGTCACCAATACCGTCCTGATCAAGATCACTCGACTCGGTGTTGTCTTCTGGAAAGGCGTCTTGATCGTTAGGTACGCCATCACCATCGCGGTCAGCGTCTGAATTATCGCCCAGACCGTCACCATCTAGATCGCTCCATTCAGTACCATCGTGTGGAAAAGCATCTTCAGTATCGATCACACCATCTCCGTCGGTGTCTCTTTGCGTCGGATCGCAACCATCTTCAGCGACAGGCGTGCCAGGTACAGTGTTAGGACACTGATCGTCAGTATCAACCACGCCATCATTATCAGTGTCTTGCGGTGCTAATGGACAGCCTTGCTCATTCACTGCTTCGCCCGGTGGGGTGTTAGGACATTGATCTAACGCATCATTAATACCATCGTTGTCACTATCCAATTGAGTTGCCGAACAACCTTGCGCGTTAACGGATTCACCAGCATTTGTATTTGGACACTGATCCAACGCGTTATTCACTCCGTCATTGTCGTCATCCAATTGCGAGGGTGAACACCCTTGTGCATTAGCTGTTTCATCGGCTGGCGTTGAATCACACTGATCAAGGTGGTCCAAAACAGAGTCACCATCAAGATCCGTAAATAATGTAATGGAATGCGTGCTTGTCCTTCCTGCAAAATCTTCGATGGTTACCTTTACTGAGTTTTGCCCTTTGACCAAGCCCTGGTTAATTTCGCAATTGCGTACACTGCCTGTTCCATTACAATGAAAGTCTACTTGATTGCCATTGATGAGAGTTTTTGTTTGGCTGAAATCTATACCAACATCGTCATTTGCAGTAAAACTTAACGATGCAGTTAGCTGGTTTAGCGTTGAATTGTCTGTGGGCGCCGTAATTTGTAGTGATGGAATGGCTAAATCGATATTAATTTTATCGAGAAAAGTTTGAACATTATCAGCTTTATCTGATGCAGTAGCACGAACTTCAACATCGCGGCCAGCATGGTTAATGGTTATTGGAGCCGTACACTCTGCAACACCGCTTAAAGCATCATGACATTGAAAGCTTGCCGTTACTGCCTCGGTAATCCAGCCCTTACTGTTCGCCGCAGTGGAATAATTAACCGCTATACTTGGCGCTGTTTTATCCAATTGAACATTCATATTCAATGCAGTCGAATGATCGGCATTATCAATAGCTTCCACCGACAAATTGCTTGTTCCTTCCTGAGTGATAACTTGAGCCGACGGGCAACTTTTTACGCCACTCAAGTCGTCATTACACGCGAAGCTAACGGAGATATCTTGATTGTGCCAGCCCAACGTATTGGCTGACGGTGTAATACTTTTAGTAATCGTTGGTGGTGTAAAATCCAAGCTAAACGCTTGAGAGAGCGTTTTCGTATTTCCAGCTTTGTCACTGACTGACTTATTGATCACCTGATTCTGACCTTCATCAACCAAAACTTGAGAAGGTAAACAATTGTCAATACCGCTCAACTCATCTGAACATAAAAAGTTCAATGTCACTGGAGCATTAAACCATCCCAATGAATTAGCGTTAATTGAAGTGTTATAAGACAAACTAGGAGCCGTTAAATCTATATTAACGGAAGTTGTAATTGTAGCTTCGTTACCTGCTCTATCCTTAGCCGTTCCAATAACGGTTTGATTAAGTCCTTCATTTGTGAGCGTACTTGGGCTGCTACAAAATGCGACTCCACTTTGCGAGTCCGCACATTGAAAGGACACTTGTACGGATGAGTTATTCCAACCAAAACTATTCGCTTCAGGATGAGTTATTGAAGTGATTGAAGGCGCTGAATCTTCATAACCAACGATAAGTAAAGTGACCAACCCACCAGGCTTACCTTTCAATGTCACATTTACCGTATTATTTGAAGCTAATGCAACGGGAACTTCCAAATAAGAAACTTTTTTATTGAAGTTGGATGAACTTGCTACCGTTTGCCCGTTGAAAACAACCGTGGAAGAGCTCACTTTTTCACCAGTTACATCGCTGTCTTCCATCCCTCCGTTATAAATTTTCAATAACGCGCTGTCGGGAAGTCCACTTAAGTTGAAAGTGCGTGTTTCCGTTATGGGTTTGCCACTGCTTCTACTGAAACTCTCCGCACCCCAAATGGTATATTCACCAGCTAACAATGGCTTAGTAACACAGATTAACGACAAAAATAATAAAACTTTATTTGCGAATTTCGCACATCCCCTGAAAATGAATTGCACTACTCAACTCCTAATAATTCCCATATTTTCAATAAGTTGGCTATGTAATATCAACCAATATTTTTCGAGCTATTATATTATTGGCTTGAGATTATAATGAATTGTTACATTAATATCCATTATTAGATACAATACGCTTATTAATTAAACAAATAATGGTAGTCTTGACTCATTTACGTTATGGAATTACTTTGATCGATAAAGTAGTATTCTTATATTTTTCAGAATGTTGTACTTTCCGTTTATCGTAATCAAAATAGATACTATCAATTTATTAAACATATTTTTATGAAATGGTCGATTCCAGCTGTTTTTGTCACTTTATTCCTACTTTGCTTTCATTTACCCAATAATAAGTTTGAGATTAAGAATACAACATTCACAACCACCGAAACCGCGCTTAACCCAACTAATATCGAGTTCGAAGAACAGTCTTTAGACTGGAATTTATTTACTGTCCATGAGCAAGGGACTCCATTCATTTCTGGTATTACTGATGCCTTAAGCGGAGGCGTTTGTGTATTCGATTTTAATAACGATGGTTGGGAAGATATATTTATCATAGGGGGAAGTGGAAACCATCGATATTTTGGGCGGCCATCTTGGTGGTCACATCGTAAACAAGGAAACTCATTATGGATAAATATAAACGGCTCAAGATTCGAAGATATTACTGAGTTTGCCAACATTAAAACGCATAAATGGCCTATGGGTTGTGCTACAGCAGATTTCGATAATGATGGTGATGAAGATTTAGTCGTATCATATATAGGTAAAATTCAATTATTGTCAAACTCAGGCAATGAGAAATTTGTCGATGTAACCTCAACTTCGGGGTTCATTCAAAATCCAAAAGTCTGGTCAATGTCAATGTCGGTTGCCGATTTTAATAAAGACGGTTTGCTGGATATCTATGTTGCCAATTTCATCGATTACGAAAAGCACAAAAAAACATTTGAACTTCATAGTGGCTTTACCGGTGATACCGATCCCAAATTTAGCCCAGAGTTATTTGATAGCCAACCGAATTACCTTTTTAAGAACAAAGGAAATTTAAATTTTGAAGAGGTTGCTTCTCAATATGGTGTGGATGATAAATCCGGCCGAAGTAAATCAGTGCACTGGGGCGACCTTAACTTAGACTCTTTTCCTGATTTAATAGTTGCGAATACTAAAGGCACAGTAAGCCGATTTTTTCTTAATGATCTAAATAAGACAGGAAAATTCATTGATATTTCAGAATCCATACTGCTAAGCAGCACCGTTGGTTCGAACCATATCGCAATAGCCGACGTTGACAATAACGGTAAGAGTGAGCTATTGGTCTCAACGACACAAGGCTTACCTCCAAAGTTAATAAGAAATAAAAATAACAATGATTTTAATAAATTAAACTTTATTGATGCCGCTTGGGAAACCGGGTTGTTCAATTCGAGTAAGTTTTATTCAAATAAATGGGGCTCTTTACTCAAAGATTTTAATAATGATGGGTATAAAGATATTTATTTCGCTACCGGTTTAGGAAGCGTCGACGAAGACTCTAAATTTCATACCTCATTACAAAAAGACTTAGTCTGGCTGAACGATAATGGTTATTTTAAATCAGTTGACAATAAGGCGTTTAATTTAACGAGCACACGAGGCTTTGCCAGTGGCGATTTTAATAGAGATGGGAAGTTAGACATAGTCACCACGCAAAATAATGGCCCAGTCCAGCTTTTTATTAATCACTCTAAGCTCCATACTAATTGGATACAGGTTGTATTAGACTCCACAAAAAATCCTGCCATTGGTTCAGAAATTGTATTTTCATCTGGAAGTTTTTATCACTCGCTAGTTTTAAACGCGGAAACTGGATACCTTTCGCAAAACTCTAATGTCATTCACATTGCAGTACCACAATCGGTGCATAATGTGGATATTAATGTTCTTTGGCCCAATGGAAAAAAAGTAGCGTATGAATCAATCGGGTCAAACCAACGTGTAAAACTGTTTAAAGATGGAAAGGTGGTATCATTTAATCGAACGCGAAGTAAAAGAAACAAGTCTTTGACACTTCACTATATTGAACACACATTTCTCGAGGAATTAATAGCTCGCGCTAAGGAATCTAATGATTCAGAACTTCAAAGCTTAATTTTTGAGTCTATTTATCAGAAATATCTAACGAGCTCTACTGAACAAAAAGTAGAAATACTGAAAGTCACACCATTATTAAACCCTCTTTATGCACATAAACTTGCAAAACTTGGAATTAATGAAGCCAGCAAAACTTTAAAGAACGTTGCACTTGATGCACTGTGGAAAATGGAGTCCGACCTTACGATCCCTTGGTTATTGGCTCTTTTCCAGTCACTAGATGAAGAACTAAAATGCCGTGTAGGTGAAATTTTCGAACACTTTTTTAGAGAAGAAGAAGCGGTCATTAAATCGAAGTACCTAGCCGTCCCGGAATTACTAAAAATCCTCAACGCTAGCAAAGATTCTGAAATCGTTAGCATTTGCCTGATAAAAGCGCTTGGTGAGTCTGAAAGCTATCGAGCGTTAAAGCCAATGATTAAATTAGCATTGGATGAAACTCAATCTTCCGCAGTAAGATATGAAGCAATATGGGCAATTGGACAAATTAAAGAGTCCGAGTCGATACCTCATTTACTGAACATTGTAAATTCAGTCACATCTTCTCCAGAACTGATTTCGGTTTCATTAGCATCCTTAAATAGATTAGGTTACCAAGAAACGCACTCGATACTTCGTAAAACATTAAGGTTCGACTTTGATGATACCATTAAAAAGTCGATTCAAATTGGTTTGCACATTGTTAGAACCCCCAAGCTTCTGACAGAGCTAAACGCTGACTACTTGCAAAAGCATTACTCAGCTTTAATCCATAAGATACTTAACAAATCAATCGATAATGACATTTTGCTAACTGATGCGCTTAGCTTACTTTTCCAATTGAATCATAAAGAGCTGAAACCCATTTTAAGCAAACTAAAACATCATAATAACACTTCAGCATCCCACATCGCACAAATACTTTTAGCAATATCTACTCCTAAAAGTAAGATCAACTTAAAACAACTGGGATTTTTTAATACCCCTATAGATTTTCAAATAGAAGTTTTAAAACACCTAATTAAAAACCAGCACATTTTTACTTATGAAGAGGCTCAGTTATTTGTTAGCAATCAAAGTTTGAAAAAGTTAATACATAAACTGCCTATAACACTTAGTCGTAAAATAAACTTTGAAAAAATAGATATTTCCATACTAGAAGCATGCACAGACAAAAAGCTCACTATAACCAACCCAAATATGATTACTATTAACAACTGGGACAATTCATTCGCTTACTTAGATTGCTGGCCAAACCTTTACGAATTAGAAAATCACCTAACGCAAGATATGTTCAGCAAGTTACTTAACAGCGAAGACATTAATGCATCATCCTTCGCATTAAAAGCGCTACTTAATATCAACACACAAGAATCCAAACTTCGAGTACTCAACCACATCAAAGAAAACCATACTTCTCCGGCGATAAAAAACGAAATACTGTTAGAGTTAATTAGGCGAGACTCAAAGCTTGGACTGGAGCTCGTTTTTATGTTAGCCAACACAGAGTCAGGTGATGCCCAAATGAAGGCTATCGAGATACTTTCACTACACAGCATAAAAAAGTCTCATGTGGAATTTTTAATCGGCTCTTTAAACAACTTATCAAACTCCTCCGATTTATACTGGAAAATAGTAAAAAATCTATCGATCAACAATCAAATAAACATACTAAAATATTTATAATGCATCATGAAACCTAACGTTCAAAAAAGTTTATTAGAAAAAGAAAAACGCTCGAGTTCTATTTATTACTCATTATTTTTTATATTATTTATAAGTGGACTAATACTTTACTCTACAACATCACTATCAATCTTGAGACAAGTAACCACGCTAGCCCATATTTTATGCGGATTAATATTCTCGTATTATACAATTAAATTTATCTCAGCCCACTTTTTACGTACATTAGGACAAAGAAAGAAGTCAATTATAATTTCGGGCTTAATACTCGTTTTCTCTATCACTCTGACATTATTATCTGGCATATGGATTTCCTTTTTCGGAGTGACCGAAACACTAAGCTGGATTTCCGACATTCATCATTACAGTAGCTATTGTGCTTTGATTTTAATTGTGATTCACATCATTCTCCATCTTTTCAAAGCAAAGACTAAACTTTCGAGTCATGAAGCTTATTCGACTAAAGATAAACTAGAGCGCTTATTTCCATCCTTTACATACAATACCATTAAACTAACAGCTCTTATTGCATCCACCTTTGTTGTAACTATTATTGTCAGCACTATTGCGTCCAACTTTAAGAGTTCAAACATCCCAACTTTACCTAAAGTATCAAACTATAACTATCCGTACGGCGAGCATCCTTTCAGGCCAAGCCAAACAGAAACCTCTACTGGAACATTTGTTACCGACAACGAAATAGCAGGATCTTCACAATGTGCCGATTGCCATGAAGAAATTGCAGAGCAATGGAAAAGCTCGATACATAAACAAGCGGCATCTGATCCGACTTACGTAACAAACATTTCGCTTCTGTCTCAAAATAAAGGAATAGAAGCTGCAAGGTACTGTGAAGGATGTCATGCACCCGTTGCACTCTTAACTGGGCAGCTATCAAAAGGAGGAACTCACGGAGGCATTGAAAATACAGTAGCTTTTAATGAAGGTGTCGGTTGCTTAAGTTGCCATAATATTTCTTCAGAAACTCATTTAAAAGGTGTAGGCAGTTACGAATTTTCACCCCACGAAAAGTACTTGTTTGAGAGAAGCGATAACATTTTTCTCAGATCGATACACAATTTGTTGGTAAAAGTTAATCCCAAACAACATAAAAATGACATGGCACGTGATATTTTGAAAAAACCAAAAATGTGCGCAACATGCCATGTTCAGTTTATGGATAAAGATATGAATAACTGGGGATGGGTTAAAATGCAAGATGAATATTCCGCTTGGCTAAATAGCCCCTATTCTCAGCAACATGATCAAATTTTTGCAAATAGCAAAGTAACTCGCTGTCAGGATTGTCATATGCCTTTGGTTGCAGGAAATGATCCTTCTGCAGATGAAAATGGAATGATTCGTTCGCATCGATTTCTAGGTGCGAATACCGCAATACCCAAAATCAATAATGATATAGAACAACTACAGCAAACGATTGAATTTTTGCAAAATGGAAAAATGAGGTTAACCATTGAGCCACCATACAAAAAAGATGCGACTCAATCAGGACAGCAAATTGACGAAGCCATCAGAAACAATGTTGAGCGCCCAGCATTGGTATATTTAAACGAAGAAGTTTCAATTAAAGTAGTCGTATCAAATCTAGGTGTTGGACATAACTTTCCAGGCGGCACATTAGACATAAACGAAGCCTGGATTTATTTTCTAGTACAAGATGCTACAGGTTCGACAATATACGAAAGTGGGCACTTAGAACCAGACCACAGTGTTGAACCTGATGCTTACTTTTACCGTTCTTTGCCAGTCGATAAAAAAGGAGAGTTAGTTTGGAAGCATGACTTATTTAATCGAATTGGCGAAACGTATAAAAAAGTTGTTCCTGCTGGCCAATCAGATGTCGTTTATTTTAGTTTTGATATTCCACCTTGGGCTAAAAGCCCATTAACGATTAACTCTATCTTAAAATATCGAAAGTTTAATAACCGATATGCTCGCTGGGCTCTAAAAGATAAATACCAAGAACTACCTATTGTTGACATGGCTCGCGACACAATTAAAGTTCCAGTAAAAAAGAAGCCTAATGCATTAACAACAAACCAATAAAGAAATAACGCCATCAACTTGTTTTGTTTTACGTATTGGCGTTTTTTCATGCGTGCAATTATTGTTCAAGTTTTGCACCAGCATATCTCTTATTTGAGATTGCCCCATTAAAAGCGTTGTACTTGAACGGACTATACGTATAATCAACTTCGACTATATCAATCTTTATTCGAGATACATTAAGTTTAAACTCGATTGATATATGATCAGTTTAAAATTTTAAAATAGGAAATCTAATGAAAAAAAAATTATCTTTAGTAGCGGGCGCAATAATTAGTGCGCTTTCCATGCACACAGCAGCTAACGCAACCGAGCATACGAACCACTATAGCCAGGTAGAAAAAACGGCAAGTGAATTTCGTACCACTATCAATTGGTATAACGGCACAAATGCAATGTACATATCAAGTACATTTGAATGTGTCGATAAAGAAACCATTCATGAGTTCCACAGAATTTACGCGAACTCTTCTAATGGCCAATGGTTTGGAAACGACTTTGATTACGAATTTGTAATACTGAGCCCAAACCCCGAAGTTCCCTATATCTATAGCCCTTACAAATATTCATTTAATACCGATATGCTTCATTATGATGATGGTACTGTCATCCCATCTGGATTTGCAGTCGAAAATTATCGCCCCTATACTGCCTTAACAGGTAGAGCCGAAAGAGTGGTCATACCGTCTTGGCCCGACAACGCAGGCTGGGGAATTGCTAGTTACGTTTCCGCTGATTTAAAATGTAACGAAATGTCGACTGATAAACCGGATATCATTTTACCTCCACCACCTCCTGAGTGCTACGATGTGCGTTCATCTGAGCAAACTCAAACTCGCTATACGAACAGCTTTCGCCCACCTCGTGAGTGCTATTAATGACACTGTTTAAATAAGCCTGTACAACAAGCTTGCTTTTTAAAAAGTAAGCTTGTTGTACTTAGCCGACTGTAAATATTTAGCGATTCCGCAGCTAAATAATGCGGTTAAGTACTAACTCTCTTTACTCTTCTGAATCAAAAACGAATGAAACAACTGCTCCGAATGCCATGGCGTAATATGAACATATTTTTGTTCTTCAATTAACTCAAATTGTTTGCCTAGTAATATCATAATGCGTTCAGGATCAAATTGCTGGATCGGCAAACCGCTACACTTTTCAGGACCACCCACAGCAAACGTAGAAATAACGGCGTAACCACCAGAATATAATGTATCAGCAATACACTTTTGATACGCTAATTGCTGCGAGCTTTCAGTTAAAAAGTGTAGCACCGCGCGATCATGCCAAATATGAAATTGACGTGGGGGTTTAAACTGCGTGATATCACCATCCCACCAATCCACTTTACTCCCTAAATCCCCCATGTTCTTTTTATTATTGATTAATGCCTGTTTGGAAATATCGATAACGGCACAGCGATCCAACTGTGAATGCTTTTGCTGTAAGTGAAACATGAGTCGTGAAGTGCCACCACCTACATCAATCACACTGGGAGACTCAAACTCAGCAATCACTTTTTCTATAAAAGCTAATGATTCTTTTGGAACTTCCTGATGCCAACTGAGTTGTTGCTCTTCTTTGTTCTGATAAACGTTCTGCCAATGAGTTTCAGCTGAAAAGTGTGGCGCTTTATTTGGTGTTTGCTTCGACATAGTTGAATAGGCGTTCGATACACTGAACATCATTATGAGAAGAGCGCTAGATAATTTCAACGAAAAATGAGCGGCAAATATACGTTACAACAAAAGGAAAATTATGGAAGACTATCAAAAAATGTAAATGGCACGGATGGATTCCCTGCGATTTTCCGATTATCCATCATGGTTTTCATATTAAATACGTTTCGATACACCAATAAAAAACCCGCTTCGGCGGGTTTTTTATGCGAATGGCAATAACTAAAACTAAGCGTCTACCGTTACCTGGTTCACCACAGGAATCGTTACCGTATTCGCTTTAGCTTTGTACTCTTCCATTTGATGGAAATTCATGTACTTATAAATATCATTCGCCATGCTGTCGATGTCTTTCGCATAGACCATGTACTCTTCAACTGACGGTAATTTACCCATAACCGCTGCAACAGAAGCCAATTCGGCTGACGCCAAATAAACATTTGCGCCCTGTCCTAATCGATTTGGGAAGTTTCTCGTTGACGTAGAAACCACCGTAGAGTTAGGAGCGACACGCGCCTGGTTCCCCATACACAATGAACATCCGGGCATTTCCATTCGCGCACCAGAGCGACCATAAATGTTGTAATAGCCTTCTTCCATTAACTGGTGCTCATCCATTTTGGTGGGAGGAGCCAACCACAAACGAGTTTGCAACGTACCCGGCTCTATTTTGTCGAGTAATTTACCGGCCGCTCGGAAATGCCCGATGTTGGTCATACAGGAACCGATAAAGACTTCGTCAATTTTGTCGCCCGCCACTTCACTCAATAAACGAGCGTCATCCGGATCATTCGGCGCACATAAAACAGGCTCTTTTAAATTCGCAAGATCAATTTCGATCACGGCTTCGTATTCAGCATCGGCATCCGCTTGCATTAGTGATGGATTCGCTAACCACTCTTCCATCTTCTCAATACGTCGACTGATGGTTCGCTCATCGCCATAGCCGTTAGCAATCATCCACTTAAGTAAAACAATGTTCGACTGTAAATATTCAGAAACAGAGTCTTCAGAAAGTTTAATGGTACAACCCGCGGCAGAACGTTCAGCCGACGCATCCGACAATTCAAATGCTTGCTCAACGGTCAGATCTTCCAAGCCTTCAATTTCCAAAATGCGACCAGAAAAAATATTTTTCTTGCCAGCTTTTTCTACGGTGAGTAGCCCTTCCTTAATGGCATAATAAGGAATCGCATGCACGAGGTCACGCAATGTAATACCAGGTTGCATTTCACCTTTAAAGCGAACCAAAACCGACTCTGGCATATCCAATGGCATAACGCCTGTCGCAGCAGCAAAAGCCACCAAACCGGAGCCCGCTGGAAACGATATACCCATTGGGAATCGCGTATGCGAATCACCACCTGTACCTACGGTATCAGGCAATAACATTCGGTTTAGCCAGCTGTGAATGATGCCGTCGCCAGGACGCAAGGAAACACCGCCACGGTTACGAATAAAGTCAGGAAGTGTGTGCTGTGTATCCACATCAACCGGTTTGGGATAAGCCGCTGTATGACAGAAGGATTGCATAACCAAATCGGCAGAAAAGCCTAAGCAAGCTAAATCTTTCAACTCGTCGCGCGTCATTGGACCCGTAGTGTCTTGCGAACCAACCGTGGTCATTTTGGGTTCGCAGTATTGACCAGGACGAACGCCTTCAACACCACACGCTTTACCCACCATTTTTTGAGCCAACGTGAAGCCTTTACCGGAATCAACAACATCGCCCGGTTTACGGAAAAAGTCAGCTTCCGGTAAACTTAAAAACTCACGTGCTTTCGCGGTTAAGCCACGGCCAATGATCATTGGTATACGACCACCCGCTTGAACTTCATCCAACAGCACATCCGTTTTTAAACTGAACGTTGCAATTTCTTTTCCGTCTTTTTCAACTCGACCTTCGTAAGGGTAAACATCAATGACATCACCCATATTCATATCGGTAACGTCAACTTCGAAAGGCAGCGCACCAGCATCTTCCATCGTATTAAAAAAGATAGGCGCAATTTTACCACCTAAACAAAAACCACCCGCTCGCTTGTTCGGTACATAAGGGATATCGTCACCGGTACACCAAAGCACAGAGTTAGTGGCCGATTTACGTGAAGATCCTGTGCCGACAACATCACCCACATAAGCAACGGGATGCCCCTTCTTTTTCAAGTCTTCAATAATTTCTAATGGGTTGCCGTCGATTCCATCACGTGGATTTTTTAACATTGCTAACGAATGGAGAGGAATATCGGGACGTGACCAGGCGTCTTGTGCAGGAGATAAATCGTCAGTATTGGTTTCGCCAGGTACTTTAAAAACAGTCAATGTGATTTTATCAGCCAGTGCGGGCTTACTTTTAAACCATTCGGCATCGGCCCAGGATTGAATCACAGCTTGTGCAACATCGTTGCCGGCTTTGGCTTTATCGGCAACGTCGTGGAAGGCGTCGAACATCAACAAAGTATGCTTTAGCTCTTCACCTGCTAATGGAGCCAAATCTTTATCATCCAACAACTCGACTAAAGTAGCGATGTTGTAACCACCAAGCATGGTTCCCAATAGCTTTACCGCTAACTTTTTATCAACTAAAGGAGAAGTTGCCTCTCCTTTCGCAATGGCCGATAAGAAGCCGGCTTTAACATAGGCGGCTTCATCAACGCCTGGAGGTACACGATTTGTAAGCAGCTCAACCAGAAACGCTTCTTCTCCGGCCGGTGGATTTTTCAGCAACTCGACTAACTCATTGACTTGCTCAGCGCTGAGAGGCTTGGGCGGAATACCTTGAGCGGCGCGCTCTTCAACATGCTTACGATAGGCTTCTAACACGTGCTGTTCCTCATTTTTAACTACATTTGTCGATAAAGATGTAGATGACTTCTAAACCAGTTTAGACGTGAACCATAGATTTTCACGTCAACTTGATGAAATTTGGGTGCATAATTATACCGGATCTGGGAGGGAGAATAAATTGCTTCCAGGTGCTTAACTTATTCTAAATATTCAGTTTTTTGATGAAAAATCGTTCAGGACTGCACCAAAAAGCACCAATTGGTCGTCATCATCATTAATTTTCTCGCAACACCGCCATATCCGCTGCGGTATCCACACTGAAGGCGGCTTCCTTACAAGGAACAGAGCGTAAATCGGCCAGGTGTTGATTAATCAACTCGTCGAGCTCTTGTTCTGATTTTAACGCGGTCAATTCATAAAAAAATCGACGTGGGAATATCGCAGGTATGGTAAAGCGATCCTCACATTCCGTAGCAATGATGCAATTGCTTTCTTTTTCTGCTTTCTCAATCATTCTTTTGTAGTGCTCAACAGGAATAAGTGGCTGATCACAGTACATTAGCAATACTTTGCCACTGTTAAACTCGTGTTTGATAGCCAAGCCCACGGAGCTATTAATCCCCTCTTCCCAATTGGCATTATACAAATTGTTAACTTTAAAGTGAGTTAGCTCGGCATCGATTCGATGGTGATTGGCGCCGGTTACCACCGAGACATTATCCGATAACTGGCACGCCTTATTACAGGCATGAGCGATTAAGGTCATTCCATGAAAATTTATCATCTGCTTAGAAACGCCCAGCCGACTCGAAGGCCCAGCAGCTAAGATCACAATGGACAAATCAATCATAAATCTCCGTTTTTATAATCAATCAGTATATTGATCAAAGCATAGCAGATAGTTTAAAAAGCGCAGCAAACAATTGGATTGCGCCAAAAAGAGAAAGTAAAGAAAAGAGAACTCCCGGGGTAAGAAACTCCGGGAGAGATGAAACTCTTTTAAAACGCGGCCAACCCTGTTTGCGCACGCCCTAGAATTAACGCGTGAATATCGTGCGTCCCTTCGTATGTATTCACGGCTTCCAGGTTCATCATATGGCGGATCACATGAAATTCGTCATTGATGCCATTGCCACCGTGCATATCTCGCGCCGTTCGCGCGATTTCGAGTGCTTTGCCACATGCATTGCGTTTTACCAATGAAATCATTTGCGGTACAAAACGTTTTTCATCGATCAAGCGCCCGACTCGCAGTGAAGCCTGCAGCCCTAAAGTGATTTCGGTTTGCATATCCGCCAGCTTTTTTTGCACCAACTGAGTCGAAGCTAATGGTTTACCGAATTGTTTACGATCCAAAGTGTATTGACGTGCCGCATGCCAACAAGCCTCAGCAGCGCCCATAGCTCCCCAAGAAATCCCATAACGAGCCATATTCAAACAACTGAATGGGCCTTTTAATCCGGTCACCTCTGGGAACATGTTTTCTTCCGGTACGAACACTTCATCCATTACGATTTCGCCAGTGATAGACGCTCGCAAAGAAAACTTGCCTTCGATTTTTGGAGCACTGAGTCCTTTCATACCTTTTTCAAGCACAAAACCGCGAATTAAATCGTCTTCGGTTTTAGCCCAAACCACAAACACATCGGCGACTGGCGAATTAGTGATCCACATTTTAGTACCGGTTAAAACATAACCACCATCTACTTTCTTCGCACGTGATTTCATGCTGGCCGGATCGGAGCCCGCATCCGGCTCGGTTAAACCGAAACAGCCTATGTATTCTCCGGTCGCTAACTTAGGTAAATACTTTTCGCGTTGCGCTTCAGTACCAAACTTATGGATAGGATACATAACCAGCGACGATTGCACGCTGCACGCAGAGCGGTAGCCAGAATCGACTCGCTCCACTTCGCGAGCAACCAAACCGTAGGCAACGTAACTGGTTCCGGCACAACCGTAGCCATCTATGGTAGAGCCTAACAAGCCTAGCTCGCCTAACTCTCGCATAATTTCCACATCGAAATGCTCATGGCGATTGGCTTCCATTACGCGGGGTAATAATTTCTCTTGCG
Organism: Pleionea sp. WD8-19; assembly: GCF_055326765.1. Classification (NCBI taxonomy): domain Bacteria; kingdom Pseudomonadati; phylum Pseudomonadota; class Gammaproteobacteria; order Oceanospirillales; family Pleioneaceae; genus Pleionea; species Pleionea sp. WD8-19. The sequence goes on from NZ_JBUZOU010000005.1 coordinate 24,721, forward strand.
CGTATTGATGCGCCGAATCGCGGATCATGCGTTCTTCTTCGGTTAACTGATCATCCAATAACAGAAGATCGTCCCAATTCGATAAAACTCCACCTGACATAGTGTGCCTTCCAGTAATGATTAGATTTGTTGTGATTATAAGGTTCTGAGTTATTGTGTGATACTCAGACCAGTTCGTTTTATAGTGCGCCGTATTATATGTTAATTCAGCAGCAAATTCGAAGGGCAAAATCCACTGTGCGTGAACACAAGCGGTTTCGACAGCCTATTGATTTAAAACGCTTTTCCAAAGCGTTTTATGCTGTAATGCAATATTAACGAGCGCAATGTCGTCTTTAACGACTTAATAATAAAGTATCTAATTTATGCCGAACCTTTTTGTAAATGAACTCGTGTCCCGCTTCATTTGGATGCAATCCATCGGTTGCTAACATAGCATCAACATCAAACTCTCCAATCAGATCAATCATTGCGACTTCGTTTTTACAAGCCAAATTCTCCAACTCACAATTATAAAGCGCAATATCTCGACTAAAACGCAATTGCTGATAAACATTAATCTCACCATCATCGGCATTTGCTATAGGTAAAATATTCAGCAATAAGGGTACCGCATTCATTTGCTGACAAATCGATAAACAATGTTGAATGTGCGAACCAAAAATACCCAATGGCACTCGGTTTTTATCTTTGTGGATCACCAAATCATTAATGCCGTACTGCAGTAAAACCAGGGTATTTGCCTGCCGAAAATAACGCCCTTCAATTTCAAATTGAAAACGACGCTTTAGTCCATCGGTTGTCTCACTGCCAACACCAAGGTTATAAACACTGACTTTCTGTTCAATTGATGTCCGTGTTTGCATCATAAATTGTTTTAACCGATCGGCCCAACCTCCGTAAGGATCCGACTCTCCTAAAGTAATGCTGTCGCCAAAACATAAAACTCGATTCATCGTACCATCTGTACTCCATTATTCGTGTGCAAATAAACTGGACGAATAAATATCTATCTGCAATCATTTTAGACATTGAAAATGTACCATTCACTTTATGACTATTCTGTTTGAAACTATAGGTATTCTTCACTCACCCTACAAAGAAAAATTTGCGATCCCTCGTCAGCCCGGACTGGTCACAGAAATAAAAGCAGAGTTGGAGCTTATTCCACCTTTCAATCAAAAGGAAAGTTTAAAGGGCATTGAGCAGTTTTCACACCTGTGGATATTATTTCAGTTTCATCAAACCGCGGACAAGTCATGGTCGCCTTTAGTTCGACCTCCACGCCTGGGTGGCAACGAAAAACTGGGAGTGTTCGCTTCGCGCTCAACCTTTCGCCCAAATCCTATTGGCATGTCGGTTTGCAAACTGGAATCGGTTGATTTTCAACAACCCAACCCGAGATTAATTTTATCGGGTGTGGATATTCTTGATCAAACACCTATTGTAGATATTAAACCTTATTTACCTTACGCCGACGCCATATCCGACGCTCACGCAGGTTACGCACAAAAAGTGCCAGATGTATCCAAGTCCGTTGAGTTTTCAAGACAAGCACAACACCAGCTGATACAACTGGATAAACAGTACCCAAAACTTGAAAAGATTTTAACTCAAATATTATCGCAAGATCCACGACCGGCTTATAAGCGATTTCAAGCGGATGAACGCATCTACGGTTTCAAACTTTATGATTTGAATATTCAGTGGCATGTAACGCAAGAAACCATTCAAGTATTAACTATCGATGTTTTAGAGCAAACAAAAAACGAGTCCCATGACAACTAATGATCAACATACCGATGAATCATTTGTTGTTTACGACGAAGGCGATACTTTGTATCGCGCCATGCTCGATGCGATTAAAAACGCAACGTCTTCCATTTCTATGGAAAGTTATATTTTCGCGGCCGATGAAGTCGGCTGGATGTTTGCTGATGCGCTAGTCCGAAAAGCACAGCAAGGTGTGTTGGTTCGTTTACATATCGACGCTGCTGGCTCAAATTTAACGTTTAGTCGACAATTAAAAAAACACCTGAAAAAGAATGGCGTTAAACTCAAATTCTTTCATCATTGGCAATGGCGACGACCACTCAGGTACAACCGGCGCAATCATCGAAAGCTCTTAATAGTTGATGAAGCCACCGCTTTTTTAGGCGGATTTAATATTCATCGCGAAAATTCATTGGAATACTTTGGAGAAGCGCGTTGGCGTGATACACACATACAATTGACTGACGGCATTGTGTCAAAGCTTCAACTCAGCTTTGACAGTTTTTGGTCGGCTCGCACTCACAAAAACTGCAACGTATTAGAAGATAGATTTGATATTATTTCAAATAATAACAGACGATTACGCCGTGTATTTAAACGTCGCATTCATCAAATGCTGCTATCGGCTAAAACATCCGCATTTATTACCACACCCTACTACGTTCCCGACTTACGATTACAACGCTTATTGATCGCAGCAGCTAAACGAGGTGTCGACGTTCGCTTGCTGGTACCTTTTAAATCAGATTTCAAGCTCACCAGTTGGGCAGCGCAAGCAGCTTATACGGAACTGTTAGCCGGCGGGGTTCGCATTTTTGAATATCAGCCGCGTATGCTTCATTCGAAAACCATTGTGGTCGACAATGAAAAAATTATGATTGGTTCCGCTAATTTTGACTATCGTAGCTTCTTTCTTAATTACGAGCTTACTTTGTTTTCGTCACTGCCATCACTGGCTAAAAAACTCACCTCATTGTTCGAAGATGACCTGACTCACTCTGATGAGGTTGAATACGAACTTTGGAAGAACCGACAGCGCTTGCGTTATATTTTTGAGTTTATTGGTTGGTTTATGCGACGTTGGTTGTGAGCTATTTGTGCTTCTATTTTAGTTCTTAATTGCACAATTATGTGTAGGATGGGTGGAGCATTGCGTAACCCATCTCTTTAATTCATTAAAATGATGAGCTAGCAACTACCCACACTACTTTAGATTGAACTAATACTTTAATTTCCAATGTTTAGCTGCAACTATGAGGTAATTAAAATGGTGTAAAGCCCTCCAAATCGGATACGCAATTCAATTGCAATACTTATTTTACTTCTGATATTTCCAAATACTTCCCTTCGCTTCTCGATACTCGCCATAAATCACAGAAGTTGCATCTTCAGAAACATCAAACAAACTCGCATTCTTTTTATCGTATGGAAAAAGTAATTCAACCATTTCACCGTTTCTAAGATATTGGTACACCCCAGGAGAATCCATCGATAATCTTTCGATGTAAATTCCATTTTTATGTAACTGCCACCATGAATAATCATCACGCTCTTCTTCTGAAATTATTAGCTTTTTAGTATTTAACAACAACTGCTTCCGCCACACTCCTTTGTCATGATACTTAGTATAAAAAAGTGCCTGTGAGGCATCATCCAACTGACCATAATAGCCACCGGAAAACGTCAGTCGCTGTAAGTTATTTCCGTTACTATCAACGGCCCAAATATCCCAATCGCCGCTCTTATAACTACCAAATGTTATTAATTTTTCCTCTGTACTAAATCGAGGAAAAGTAATTGATTGACTGGACTCAAATATCAATTCGGTATGGCCGGTTTCATATGCTACAGACCATATTTGGTTACTAGTACTCTCCCAAACGATGAGTTTCCGTTCGCTTTTCGACCAATCCAAAGACGTAAAATTGAACGATTCTTTAAAAGAAGATAAAGGCTTTTGATTACTACCGTCCAAATTAGAAACCCAAATTTGCTGTTTACCACTTCGATCAGAAATAAATCCGAACTTACCTTCGCCATCCAGGAATATTGGAAAACTATCCTTTGCGTCGGACTCTGATAACTTGAGCAAACTCTTGTGTGTATTGTCATGTACCCAAATACTCGAAAATTTGGCGGATTTTACCACCGCGATGCTGTTATCACTCGGTATAAACGTTGCGTTTTTAAAGTGCTCACCGTTCAAAACAGTATTTAAGTCTCCAGACTTAGTGTCCAATGAGGCCAATTTGTTCTTCCAAACAAGTAATAGCTTGGATGTTTCCAAAGACCAACTAAGTGACTTAACACCCCATTCAGAAATATGAAATTCTTTTAGATCTTTGCTGACTGCATCGAGTACAAATACCTGCTGCTTATAAGGACTCCACCGAATAAACGCTAATTGATTGGAAAGATAGCTAAAATCAAACACTCTGTCTCCCCAACTACTATTAGCAGGAAAAGAGAGTTGCTCTTTCGAACCTGAACGAAAATCAATTTGATTTAGTTGAAATGGGGACTCTGCGCGTTACTTTTCGGCTAGGTAGAGGATATTCCCATCTTTCCCCCACCGAATCATTGAGGGTGGAAATTTGGGATTACAGTTAACAAGTTCTTTTGGTTTGAACTGATTAAGCATCAAATCATCTATTTGAATCTGCTTGATACTACAGTAATCTTTGTCCGCACTTATATAAGTGATTTGTTCAGAATTTGCGCTAAACGTTGGGGATAGAAACTTTGAAGTATTTACAGACGGATACTGCCAGGTATTTTTTGACTCAAGTGATGTTAAATGTAAGCCTGCATACTCTCCTTCTTCGTTTTTGTGCGAATAAACCATATATCGGCCATCTCTAGAAATTGAAGGCTCGTATTCAGTACCAACTTCATTAGTTAATTTAGCAGTTTCTGAAAATGTGTATTCAGACTCAATTTTTAGAAAAAAATACAAAGCAATTGCTAAAAGAGCTAAGAATAATCCAACTAATGCAATCATTTTGTGATTATCTAGAGAGCTATTTTGGTTTAACAGGAAGCTTTCTTCTTCAACCGATTCTTTGAAGCGATATCCTCGCTTATTTATCGTTTCGATATATTTGGGCGACCTAGCGGTATCTTGAAAAACCTTTCTAAGTTGCGCAATCACCCGATTTACCGACGAATCACTTATTATCGCACCTTTCCAGGCTAGCTCTATCAGCTTATCTCTACTAACAACTTGCCCTCTGCATTCGAGCAAAACCACCAATACTGCCATTGCTTTCGGCTCAAGACTTGTAATTTCGTTTTTATAATGTATTTGATTACTTTCTGGACAGATGATTCTTTGACCAACTTGAAACTGCTTTGTCATTATTTTCATATAATTGAACGTGTTGGTACGAATAATACCTAAAACCTGCTTAAATAACGAGCATCAGAATGCTTTCCGAACATTTTCATCATGACTAAAACCATTCTTTTAACTGAATATTTACCCCGCAATATTGCAATCACTCAATTTAGAATCGGAGACGTTATGAAAAGTTTATTTTTATTCGTGTACTTAAGTATTGCTTTCACTACTATCGTTAAAGCAAACGCTCAGGTCGACGACCACACTACGGCTTATCAAACCGTAGTTTCTTGGCAAGAACTTTGGGATTCCAATAATGGAGCTAGTTCAAATCAATATGTTTCTGAGGAAATGATTTCAGCGGTTCCTTTAACAGAAATTATACAATCTCTGACCGAACGACGCGTAAAGCTGGGATCAATTGAGAAACGAAAACTGATTAAGTCTGTGCCTCACGGTAAAATATATAGCTTTCCAAAAGCTGAATATGTCGCCTTCCATTTTATAGCAGATTACGAAAACCAAAAAAACGTAAAAGAAGTGGTCCGTGTCATAAAGGAAAAAGGGAAGTGGTTGATAATTAGCGATTTAATGCAAGATTAAATGCTGTCTTTCGTCAATGTATAAAGTTTAGACTTTAGCCACCTTATCGCGAGCTACCCTGTTAGTCTCGCGAAATTATCCGTCATCGGTCCTTCAGCCCAGAAGCTATCGCCTATTGCCGAATCATTGTCTTTATAACTGCGCAAACATAGGTATTTTTGAGTGAGTATTTCAGTAGTTTTATGAACCTTTCATACACTCCTGACTTATCTTCTTAATAGTATTCGCGGTGTGATTCGATATACTTCCATTCATCGTTTTTATTTTTTTAGGTATTTCCGTTAAAATTAGATCGCCTGTATATCTCATGAAATATTCCTTAAAGTACAAACTCTATTTGTAGGATGGGTAAAGCAGTACGCAACCCAACTTTTAAATACTTAAAAGATGGGTTAGCGCCTATTCTTTAAATAACCAACAAGTCCATAAACTCATTAACAGGAGTTGCCTCCAACTCTTCCGGATCCATGAAAAGGTCAATGATTTGTTGACCATGTTTCCGAGGAAAACGCGTAAACACATTGCGTTTAAATTTATCGACTAAAACAGGAATGCCTTCTTCGCGGCGATTACGATGACCAATAGGATATTCCACTTCAATAATATCGGTACTTGAACCATCGTTAAAAAAGACTTGAATGGCATTCGCTATACTGCGTTTGTCTGGATCATGGTATTCATTAGAATATTTTTTATCTTCAGCAACCACCATTTTTTCTCGCAAAGCGTCTATGCGTTGATCGCTGGCAAATTCATCTTCGTAATAATCCGCTTTTAGATCACCGTACAGTAAACCGACAGCAACCATATATTGTAAACAGTGATCGCGATCAGCGGGATTATAAAGAGGTCCTGTTTTACTAATAATGCGAATGGCAGATTCCGTTGTTGCTATTTCAATGCGCTCAATATCATTAATGCGTTCCTTAACCAAAGAGTGTAACCGAACCGCACATTCCACTGCGGTTTGCGCATGAAATTCCGCAGGAAACGAAAGCTTAAACAATATATTTTCCATCACGTAACTGCCGTAAGGCCGCTGAAACTGAAACTCGTTACCTTTAAACAGCACGTCGTAAAAGCCCCACCCTTTAGCAGTGAGGGCGCCAGGGTAACCCATTTCACCGGTCATGGTAATCAGCGCCAAACGAACCGCACGGCTGGTTGCATCACCCGCCGCCCAGGATTTTCGTGAACCGGCATTTGGGGCATGTCGATAAGTTCGAAGCGCTTGTCCATCTACCCAAGCTTGCGAAACCGCATCGATAATTTCGTCACGGCCACCACCCAACATGTGAGTTACTACTGCTGCTGAAGCAACTTTTACCAAGACGACGTGATCGATGCCAACACGATTAAAGCTGTTTTCAAGCGCCAACACACCTTGAATTTCGTGAGCTTTCACCATGGCTTTTAACACATCGCCCATGGTTAAAGATTCGTAACTGTTTGCAATATTTTGGCGCGAAATAAAATCGGCAACAGCAAGAATGGCCCCTAAATTATCCGATGGATGTCCCCACTCGGCGGCAAGCCAGGTATCGTTAAAATCCAACCAACGAACAATACACCCAATATCAAAAGCCGCTTTAATAGGATCTAGCTCAAACTGTGTGCCAGGAACACGAGCGCCATTGGGAACCAAAGTTCCCGGTACAACTGGCCCAAGGTGCTTAGTGCATTCCGGATACCGCAACGCCAACAAACCACAGCCGATGGTATCCATTAAGCAATAGCGCGCTGTATCAATGGCTTCGTCACTATCAATAACATAGTCGGTTACATAGTCAGCAATATCCGTTAAAACCGGATCCGGATCGGGGCGGGTATTTATATCAACATTTGCGCTCATAGTTGTTCTCGGTATTTTTATGAGCTTTTAAAATGGACCGAGATGCGAGAATTGTCCAGAGGTTATCTCAAAATTGGGATTGAATGAAAGAAAGTTGCGAGTTGCGAGTTGCGAGTTGCGAGTTGCGAGTTGCGAGTTGCGAGTTGCGAGTTGCGAGTTGCGAGTTGCGAGTTGCGAGTTGCGAGTTGCGAGTTGCGAGTTGCGAGTTGCGAGTTGCGAGAATTATGAAGTTTCACTCTGCACTGTCAAGTGAAACTTCTTGGTTTTAGTTCGCGACTCGAAACTCGTAACTGCTTTTAACGATTTTCGATATCTACCCACTCTAAATCTTCTGGACCAACATAGTTCGCACTTGGACGAATGATTTTTCCGTCCACTCGCTGCTCCATAATATGTGCGGCCCATCCAGTAATACGCGACATAACGAAAATAGGTGTGAACATTGAAGTAGGAATACCCATTTGGTGATACGACACAGCTGAAAACCAATCAAGATTCGGGAACATTTTCTTTTCTTCCCACATCACCGTTTCCAGTCGCTCAGCAATGTTATACAGGTTCATGTCACCCTGCTCTTCCGACAATTGCTTAGCCACTTTTTTGATCACTTCGTTTCGAGGATCAGAAACCGTATAAACCGGATGACCAAAACCAATCACAATTTCTTTGCGAGAAATACGTTCTTTAATGTCTTTTTCAGCTTCGTCCGGATTCGCATAGCGCTTTTGTATTTCTAACGCCACTTCGTTGGCACCACCGTGCTTAGGACCACGTAACGCACCAATAGCACCACAAACGGATGAGTACATATCGGAATTGGTTCCAGCTATGACACGGCTGGTAAACGTTGATGCATTAAACTCATGCTCAGCATACAAAATTAATGAAATATGCATGGCTTTTTCCCAGGACTCGCTGGGCTCTTCGCCGTGCAATAAATGTAAAAAGTGTGCGCCAATGGAGTCGTCATCGGTTTCCACATCGATGCGTTTACCGTTGTGACTGAAGTGATACCAGTAAAGCAGCATTGAACCAAAAGACGCCATTAAACGATCAGCAATGTCTTTCGCATCGGCTTCGTTGTGATCGTCTTTTTCAGGTAAAACCGTTCCCAGAACAGAACAACCCGTACGCAGAACATCCATAGGATGCGCAGCAGCTGGAATGCATTCTAAAGCATCTTGAACCGCTAAAGGTAAACCACGCAGCGATTTCAACTTTCGTTTATAATTTGCCAACTCCGCTTTGGTTGGTAGTTTGCCATGGATCAACAAAAAAGCGATTTCTTCGAATTCCGCTTTTTCGGCAAAGTCGAGGATGTCATAACCGCGATACGCCAAATCGTTACCGGTTCGGCCAACAGTACAAAGTGCTGTATTACCTGCAGCGACACCCGAAAGCGCCACCGATTTTTTTGCTTTAGGAAGAACCTGCTCTGCCATATTATTTCTCCTTATTCTGTGCGAACAGTGAATCGAGCTTTTGCTCGTAGCTGTGGTAATTGAGGAAGTCGTACAACTCTTCGCGGGTTTGCATAATGTCAATTACATTGCGTTGATGACCTTCATTTTTCAACGCTTCGTAAACTTGCAATGCACCTTTGTTCATAGCGCGATAAGCGCCACAACAATAAAGCACAATGTCCACGCCTACTTCACCCAATTCCGGGGTTGAAAACAACGGTGTTTTACCAAATTCGGTAATGTTCGCCAAAATAGGCACTTTCACCGCTTCTTTAAAAACTTTGTACTGTTCTAAAGTATTGATCGCTTCCGGGAAGATCATATCCGCACCGGCTTCAACACAGGCTAACGCTCGCTCAATCGCAGCATCCATACCTTCTACTGCTAAGGCGTCGGTTCGTGCCATGATCACAAATTGATCATCCGTTTTTGCATCAACCGCGGCTTTAATACGATCGATCATTTCATTTTTAGAAACAATTTCTTTTCCAGGTCGGTGACCACATCGCTTTGCCGCAACTTGGTCTTCAATATGACAAGCCGCTGCCCCCGCTTTGGTTAAAGATTTAACGGTACGAGCAATATTAAATGCGCCACCCCAACCGGTATCCGCATCCACCAACAATGGCAAATCACACACATCGGTAATGCGCCGCACATCAATAAGCACATCTTCTAAAGAACTGATCCCAAGATCAGGCATACCCAATGAATTAGCGGCCACACCACCACCAGACAAATAGATCGCCTGATGGCCAACACGTTTCGCCATATGTGCAGTATAGGCATTGATGGTCCCAACCACTTGCAGTGGCTTGTTATTTGCCACAGCTGCGCGAAATTTTGCGCCTGCGCTTTGTATTTTTGTCATAGTTTTTCTCTTTATGTGCTGTTCTAAATCTGGTTTCTTTAACAATCTCAGAAAAGGTTACTTTTCATTTTTTAAACCATGAACTCTTAGTCCTGACACCGTCTAATCATGTTCAAACCAAAAAACAAATGGCAGCGTTAACTGGCTGCCATTTCTTCAATTTTCACTTTCCAGGTTGCAGGCCCGGTTTTATGTACGGACTCTCCAGCAGCATCTACTGCTACCGTCACGGGCATATCTTGTACTTCAAACTCGTAGATGGCTTCCATTCCCAAATCTTCGAATGCGACAACCCTCGATTTTTTGATCGCTTTCGATACCAAATAAGCGGCACCACCTACAGCCATTAAATAAACGGCTTTATGCTTTTTAATAGCATCAATGGCAATATCGCCACGTTCGGCTTTACCAATCATACCCATTAAACCAGTTTTATCGAGCATCATTTCGGTGTATTTATCCATGCGTGTAGACGTAGTTGGGCCGGCGGGACCAACCACCTCGTCACGCACAGCATCGACTGGACCAACGTAATAGATAAACTTGCCGTTAAAATCGACGCCTTCGGGTAGCGATTCGCCTTTGGCAAAAATATCCTGTATGCGCTTATGGGCAGCGTCTCGGCCGGTAAGAATTTTTCCAGAAATCAGCAAGGTTTCTCCAGGTTTCCAGCTGGCAACTTCTTCGGGTGTGATACCGTCCAGATTTACTTTTCGTACACTTTCACCAACTTCCCAGGTGACTTCTGGCCAGTCGTCTACCGACGGCTGCTCCAGCTCTGCCGGACCACTGCCATCCAAGGTAAAATGAGCATGGCGAGTTGCTGCACAATTGGGAATCATCGCAACGGGCAAAGATGCGGCGTGTGTTGGACAATCTTTGATTTTGATATCGAGCACCGTGGTTAACCCGCCTAATCCCTGCGCTCCGATCCCTAACTTGTTTACTTCTTCAAATATTTTAAGGCGCAACTCTTCAACCGGCGATTGTGGGCCGCGCTCTTGCAGTTCCTGAATATTGATAGGGTCCATTAATGATTCTTTTGCCATTACCATGGCTTTTTCAGCTGTTCCACCAATCCCAATTCCAAGCATACCGGGTGGACACCAGCCCGCTCCCATTTTCGGCACCGTTTCCAGAACCCAGTCCAAAATCGAGTCGTTTGGATTGAGCATGACAAATTTTGATTTGTTTTCCGAACCACCGCCTTTTGCGGCAACATCAACCGTCACTTTCTCGCCTGGAACCATATCAATATGAACCACAGCGGGTGTGTTATCACGAGTGTTTTTTCTAGGGCCAACAGGATTTTCAACCACCGAAGCGCGTAATGGATTATCGGGATTAGCATAGGCGCGGCGCACACCTTCATCGACCATTTGTTGTACCGTCAAATCGGAATCCCACTGCACCTGCATTCCTATTTTAACGAAAACAGTAACAATACCTGTGTCCTGGCAAACGGGACGATGGCCCTCGGCTGACATACGAGAATTAATAAGTATTTGGGCGATAGCGTCTCTCGCGCCAGGGTTTTGCTCTTTGAGATAGGCTTCGTGCATTGCGTCTACAAAATCCTTAGGATGATAATAGGAAATAAATTGCAATGCGCTTTCAACGCTGTCGATAAAGTCGGCTTTTTTAATGACCGCCATGGAATTCCTCCGATTAACAGGGGGTGCTGTGTGCGGCTGATCCAATATGAGCCCCTTAAACCTTGAACAGGAGCTTTTAACATATTGCACCGCACAACCTTACAATAATAATAAAAAGGGTTCAATAATCAGGTAAGAAACTTTGGTATTATAGCCGATTCAACTTGTCCGGGTCAGCTACCGGGCATTGAGTCGCACAAGAAAAGTAGAGAATTCTTCGTATGCAGTTTTTTGAGTTTGACTACCTTGGTCATAATTCAGGCAAATTATTTTTCGATAAAGTGGTTAACAAGCCCTACGCTCTGTTTTTGGACAGTGGCAACAGTCAGAATCACAATGGCCGTTACGACATTATTTTAATTGAACCTGAGCAAGTATTAGTCAGCAAAAATGATCGGCATTTCGTTTTAAACAATAACGATAAATCAGAAACGCTTATCGACAATTGCTTCGAAGAGTTAAACGGTTGGTTAAAGTCAGGAGCCAATCCGAATGCCGACAAAGATTTACCTTTTACCGGTGGTCTTGCCGGAGCATTCGCTTACGACTTAGGAAGACAGCTTGAAGAGTTACCGCAATTAGCAAAACGTAATTCTAAACTACCTGACCTTGTAGCCGGACTGTATCTTTACCCTTTAATAATCGATCATAAAAAGCAAACCGTACGTTTATACTCTTTCGGAAACGATACAAACAAATTCACTCAGTTAATAAAGCTTTTCCAGAAACAGATTACTCCAAAACAACGCAAAACATTTAAGCTTCAGAGCGGTTGGCAGTCGAACATGAGTGCGGAAAGTTATCGAGAAAAGTTCAATCATGTAAAGGAATATATTCGCGCTGGCGATTGCTATCAGATCAATTTAGCTCAAAAGTTTTCTTCCAACTTTTTAGGCGATGATTGGTTCGCTTATCAATATCTATCGACCATTAATCAAGCCCCATTTTCGGCTTACTTTAATTTTGTCGATGGCAATTTACTGTCGGTCTCACCAGAGCGATTTATTTCGATAAATAACCATAAAGTAATCACACAACCGATTAAAGGCACGCGTCCTCGAAGTGAAGATGCCACTCAAGACGCCGTGTTTAAAACAGAATTGCAAAACAGTGAAAAAGATCGTGCCGAAAATCTGATGATTGTCGACTTATTACGTAATGACTTGGGGCGAACCGCTGTTGCCGGAAGCGTAGAGGTTACTGAATTATTTGGCTGTTATTCGTTTCCTTCCGTACACCACCTTATCTCAACGGTTCAATCGACAATTGACGCCAATACGACCACATTGGACGTATTTAAAGCGGCATTTCCTGGTGGCTCGATCACTGGAGCACCAAAAATACGAGCCATGGAAATTATCGAACAGTTGGAGCCGGATCGCCGACATTTTTATTGTGGCTCTGTTGCTTATTTCAGCTTTAATGGCAATATGGACAGTAGTATTTTGATCCGAACACTGATTACGGACCATAATAGTATTTATACCTGGGCTGGTGGAGGCTTGGTTGATGATTCAGATTGCGAGCTCGAATACCAGGAAACCTTCGCCAAATTAAGCAAGATATTAACCCCTATGGCTGAGTTATGATTTTATCTGCGAATCGATTGTTATCCCTGTTTGAACAGCCCATTGAACAACCGCAAACTGCCGATATTGCGTTGGAGTACAAAGAAGATCTGCTCACTCCTGCCGGGGTGCTGGTGCCATTAATCGAGCGCAAGTTGAGTAAGGGTTCTGGCTTTCATGTACTGCTAACACGTCGTGCCCAACACTTAAAAAATCACGCTGGTCAAATCAGCTTTCCCGGGGGCCGACATGAGGACCACGACAACAACCTGCTCGATACTGCCTTGCGTGAAACCTATGAAGAAGTTGGCATTACACCGTCTCAGGTGCAGGTAATCGGCGAATTACCGCCTCATGAAACCATAACCGGCTACCGCATGACACCCTATGTGGGCATCATTCAAAGTGACTATCAACTCAAACTGGACCCTCAAGAAGTGGATGAAGCCTTTGAAGTACCGCTTGGCTTTATTTGCAACCCGAACAATCAAAAACTGCAGAGTGCCTACTTTCAAGGACAAAAACGCTACTACTATTGCTTTCAATATCAGGAGTTTAAGATATGGGGCGCAACGGCCCGAGTTCTCGTAGAGCTGTCGAAACACATTCGCAAAATAGCGGACACATTCGACCACTGAAAATAGATCTTTTTATTACTGGTCCGATATTTCATTCCTCCTTTAAAATAGTATTCAAAATAAAATATTTTCTGGTCAAATTATGGTCGAATTGACTGTCTGTTTGATCGACACAAAGTCAAGGTGAACACATTGTCTATCAGTACGTTTGAAATTTTTACTATTGGCATTGGCCCCTCCAGTTCTCACACTGTGGGTCCTATGCGTGCTGCACGACGTTTTATAACAGGGTTAAAAAAGCAACAGCAATTAGAAAAAGTCGCTCGCATCAAAAGTGAACTTTTTGGCTCCCTCGGCCAAACTGGAAAAGGTCATGGCAGCGATGTAGCTGTATTAATGGGGCTTGAAGGAAATCGTGCTTCACAGCTCGATCCCGATATTGTGCCCGATCGTATGGAGGCCATTCGCAATGAAAAAGCCATGCGACTTAATGGTGAGCACACCATTCCCTATAATGAAAAAACGGATTTGATCTTCCACCGTCGAGAAGTACTTCCCAAACACGCCAATGGCATGCGATTCAGTGCTTTTGATACTGAAGGAAACCTCATTAAGTCAGGCGTTTATTATTCCGTTGGCGGTGGCTTCGTGGTAAATGACGACGTATCTGCCGACGATCCTTTTGTTGAAGACACTACCGCTCTTAAATACCCCTTTAAAACCGCGACCGAATTATTACGGTTAGTTAATGAGCATGGACTTTCCATTTCCAGCTTAATGTTAGCCAATGAAAAAGCTTGGCGCAGTGAACAAGAAATTCGTGATCAACTTTTACACATCTGGAATACCATGCGTGCCTGCGTTGATCGCGGTTGTCAGCGCGAAGGCATTTTACCCGGTGGATTAAAAGTGAAGCGTCGTGCGCCTTCTCTGTTCCGCAAACTCAAAGCAAGCCAAAACCAAACGGATGAATTATCGGTAATGGACTGGGTAAACCTTTACGCATTAGCGGTCAACGAAGAAAACGCCGCCGGTGGTCGTGTTGTAACAGCACCCACCAATGGTGCAGCCGGCATCATTCCTGCCGTACTTTTTTATTATGTTCAACACTATTGCAAAGGCCAACCAGAAGAAGACGCCATTGTTCGCTTTTTATTAACCGCCGCGGCTATTGCTATTTTATACAAAGAAAACGCCTCTATTTCCGGTGCCGAAGTCGGTTGTCAGGGTGAAGTGGGTGTGGCCTGTTCGATGGCAGCAGGTGCATTAACGGAAGTGCTCGGCGGTACGCCTGAACAAGTTGAAAATGCCGCCGAAATTGGAATGGAGCATAACCTTGGCTTAACCTGTGACCCGGTAGGCGGTTTGGTTCAGGTTCCTTGTATTGAGCGTAATGCCATGGGCGCCATTAAAGCGATTAATGCCTCTCGATTAGCACTGCGTGGCGATGGCAGTCACAAGGTTTCGTTAGATAAAGTAATAAAAACCATGCGTGAAACCGGCGCCGATATGAAAACCAAATACAAAGAAACCGCACGTGGCGGTTTGGCGGTCAATATTATTGAATGTTAACTGGCGTCATTTTGAGCCGATATCGTAAATAACTGCTCACAGGTATCAATCATGACCTGTGAGCTTTCATTTTCAGCAATATCAAAGTCTCCGTTTCGCAAAAAGTTTAAGATTTGCTGATGCACTCGGCGATCAAAATTAATCAACGTATGATTGGTAGGGATCACCAGTAAGCTTTTCATCTCTTTCAGGCAACTGCTTTGTAGCGAAACTTTGCCATCATCATCTCCTGGTAACCACTCTGAAAACCTTGGGTTGATGGATCGATTACCGGCAATAACACCAATTTCTGCAGCAACAGGTTTTAATTGGTTCACGTAGGAGCTGTCATCTGCAGACAGTTCATGAAACGATTGAAATAGGTTTTCAGCGAGCATTTGATTTGCTAGAAAATGGTCAACAACTTCACTGCCTTGATTGGGCGGCGCCAGCATAACGACGCGTTGTAGTTTTTCGATTTCCCGTTCTTGCAAATAACTTCGAACCAGAATCCCCCCCATAGAATGAGTCACAATATTAATTTTACCATCGGATAATTGACGACACTGCTCCAAAGCCGAAGGTAACGTGTCAGCTGCCAACTCTTTTATTGACTTTGAAGTAGACGCATAATCCTGATTAACAACGTAATAGCCGTTTTTTTTCCAGAAATCGCTCAATAAACCACATAGACCAGGCGCTTCTCGCTAGCCCATGCAATAAAATGACACAGTCTGGCTTTTCAGTCACTGCAGACTTTGAATTAGCCCAAGTTGTTTCGGTAACAAAAATAGAAAGGAATAGTAAACTAAAAACAATGCGTAAAAGAACTCGTTGCATAAAAAGCTAATGAATAATCCGACAAGACCATCATTAAAACGCAAGCAACACCTTTATGTCAGTGTTAGCTTGATAGGTATTAAAACGTAATACGAAGCGTATTAGCGCTCCGGTAGTATGTCATCACTGACCAGGTTGTGCATTTCATTAGACGACCGACATCGTGCAACTTTTTTCAACATTTCGTCATTCATATGCGGGGCTAACATTTGCACAAAGTCAGTCACATACTTACGAAAGAAAAAGTTTTTATGGAATACTATTTTGGCGCGTAATGGTGAAAAAAGATGATCAGCATTTATCAGCTTTAGGTCGCTGTCTTTATCGGGGTTATAGGCCATTCGTGCAATCAACCCGACTCCCATCCCCATACGAACATAAGATTTAAGAATTTCCGAATCGGTTGCCGTAATGACAAAGTCAGCTTCCAACCCTGCGTCTTTAAACACCCTCTCCACTTCCGAGACCTTAGTATCCGGTGAAAGTTTTGCTAGGAGCGGGAACGAAGCTAGTCGCTCTAACGTGATATTGCTGTCGTGGGTCAAGGGGTGATCACGCGGCACAATAATGCACTGATGCCAAAGAAAACAGGGCACCTGTACTTTATCACTAAACCAGTCATCTCGTTCGCCAAAAATAACAAGGTCAATGTCTCCATGGTCAAGCATGTGATCCACATGAGCATTAATTCCTTGGTGCAAATGCAATCTCACATCAGGGTATTTTTTAATAAATGACTCAATTATTCCGGGAAGCAAATACCGAGAAAACGTGTGAGTGGTCGCGATTCGAAAAATACCTTTGTCTTCACATACAAAATCCGAAGCAATATCCTGGATTTTTCTGGTTAACTGCAATATTTCTGTGGTCACTTCCAAGATCCGCACACCGGCTGGGGTAACATTGGTCAGATGCTTGCCACTTCGGGTAAAAACCTGTACTCCAAGCTCATCCTCCAACAGCCTGATCTGCTTGCTGATTCCTGGTTGTGAAGTGTAAAGACTCTCCGCGGTTGCAGACACATTGAGGTCGTGACGAGCCACCTCGTAAATGTATTTCAATTGCTGGAGCTTCATGCTTTTTAACTCCCGATCAAGGATAGTCAGACTTTTTTATTCCGCTTGTTTATTAAGCGTAGACGCAAATACAAATTTCACCAGTAAGGATGGCGCTTTGATAATCACGTGCTATGAGCGACTTTAATATCGACTTGCGAAAGCCAATTCAGAGGTTGAAAAAGTCTTAAGGCGCTCCTGGTTTAGTAACAAACCCTGGTTTTTATGAGCTTCCTTTATTAAGGTATTCCACATCTATAAAAAGAATGATTTGCTATATAAAACATACTTATAGACGATTAGTACATATAAATATCTTATGCTTCATTCGCAACACCATGTGGAACATGGCCCGTCGCCACTAACTCCCTAGCCGATTGACAATGATCCTGCTGATCATCAAAAAAGACGTCAGCATCGTAGGCTTTTAAAAACTCCGCTTTTCGTAGTCCACCTAAAAACAAGGCTTCATCAATCCGAATATCCCAACTGCGCAAGGTTCTGACTACGCGCTCGTGAGCCGGAGCAGAGCGCGCGGTTACCAATGCGGTGCGAATAGGACAACTTTCTTGTGGAAAGTCTTTTTGAATCTTATGGAGCGCAGCTAGAAAATTCTTAAACGGACCGCCTTTAAGAGGGCTTTTGGCAGCCTGCTTTTCACTTGCTGCAAAAGCCTCAAGCCCTTGTTTTTTATAAATAACTTCAGCTTCATCGGAAAAAATTACCGCATCGCCATCAAACGCAATTTTAAGCTCTTTGTTTTTAAGGTTTTCGCTATAGGAAGTTGAATCTTGCGAAATAATGGTCGCAGCAGCATAACCGCATTCCAGCGCACTTTTCACATCTTCTGGATTCGTGGATAAAAACAAATGCGCATTAAATGCAGACACGTATTGGTACGGATTGCGGCCACCGGTAAACGCCGCACGAACAATGTTCAGCTTATGTGCTTCGATAGAGTTAAAGATCCTAAGCCCGGTATCTGCACTGTTTCGAGAGATCAAAACAACCTCAACCCGAGGGTTGTTACTGGATCCGGTATGGTTGAGATCGAGCAATTTTTTCACCAAACCAAAAGCAGCGCCTGGGTTTAGCGGTTGGTCTTCATGCTCAATCTGGTATTCGGAATAGGCCTGCACGCCTTGCTCCACAAATATACGATGGCTCTCTCTTAAGTCAAATAATGCGGTTGAGGAAATCGCAATAACCAATTTGTCACCTAGTGAAACTGCCAACTTAGAACGCCCCGCTTAATTCATTGAAAAGTATTACTATTTTGAAATTAACATCTATACTTTTGACAATACTACCTACATTACATTTTATCCAGAAAAACATGACGAGTAACCGCTTCCTAGGTGGAGAGTTTTAAAAATGAGTGGTAGAAAACTGTATTGGTAAAGTCATTATCAGGCCCCAATAACTTTCGAATTGACTCATTGACCAAGGAATCTTCAATCGGAGCAACTACTCGTGGGAGTTGTAGCAAGAAAAATGATTGATTACGAACGAAAATCAGCTTTGATTATTGAAGACTTCGCTGAGTTTGCACGCTCACTAAAAGCCATGCTTGGAGAAATTGGTATCGACAATGTTGATTTAGTGAATACTGGCGAATCAGCGATTCGCGCCTGCATGGAAAAGGAATACGATATTATCTTATCGGATTATAACCTTGGCAGCGGCAAAAACGGAATGCAGGTTTTGGAAGAACTCAACTTTCATAAACGCATTCGATCCGATGCGGTTTTTATCATGACGACGGCTGAAAATACAACGGACATGGTCATGGGTGCGATCGAAAATCAACCGGATGCCTATTTAACCAAGCCGTTTAATAATGCGCTATTAAAGTCTCGACTGAACAAAATCGTTGCAAAAAAAGAAGCACTCAAGCCCATTTTATCCGCTTTAGATAAAGGCAAAATTAAACAAGCACTTGAACAATGCGATAGTATTTCCGAGGCTTATCCGAAATACAAAATGGCGATTCAAAAAATTAAGGCTGAATGTTTAATGGCAAAACGACAATACAATGAAGCCATTGCCATATACGATGAAATTTTAGCCACAAGAGCCATTCCGTGGGCAATGATTGGATTAGCTCATGCACAAATTGCTCGCCGTGACTTTATCAATGCCGAAAGCATACTCAAAGAAACGATTAAAAAGTTTCCTATGGTTCTCGAAGCTTATGATTTACTTGCCGACTGCCAAATAAAATCAGATAACTTTGGAGAGGCTCAACACACTTTACAAGAAGCAATCAAAAAATCACCAAGAGTTATTAAGCGTCAAAATAAACTTGGTGAAGTCGCAGTAGAAAACGGTGACTTTGATATTTCCATTCATGCATTTAAACAATCTATTCGATTAGGCAATAATTCAATATTCAAATCACCTGACAGTTACATCAATTTCACTAATAGTGTTTCGAAGAAGATTGCGTCAGATGAACTAAGTAAAACTAAAAATCTAATTTCCGAAGCGGAAAGCTATTTGAAAGATTTTTACAAAGAATATAAAGACAATAAAATTTGCAAATTACGCGGAACCGTTGCTGAAGGCAACTTTTTTCAAAGCCAAGGAAAAAAGGAAGAAGCCGAAAAATGCGTCGCTTCAGCCAAACAAATTTACCAGTCCATTGATACTATGTTACCAGCTAATGCAGGCTTGGAAGTCGCGCAGGGCTTGCAGAACCTGGGTGAAGAAAATATTGCTGAAGAAATCGTCAAAGATGTAGTACAACACAACTTTGACGACGCATCGTTTTTGGAAAAAGCACTGCCTCACCTGAAAGACAAAAGTATTCTAGAGAAAGGAAAAGAAGCTCAAAAATTTAACTCGCAAGGCATTAAATACTTTGAAGGTAAAGAATACGATAAAGCCATTGATAGTTTTGTCAAAGCGGTTGAAGCGTCGCCTAAAAATATTTCCATTATATTAAATACGGTTCAAGTATTACTTAAAGTACATCAAGCGGGTAATGCCGATGACTCCATTGTAGACAAGTGCATGGACTACCTTAACTCCATAAACACCATTTCACCTGAAGATAAACGATTTCAAAGATTCAGTGAGTTACTTAGATTAACTCGCATGATACAGCAAGAGAATTTCTGATATGGTAAACCCCGATGAACAACTGGACTTTTCAACCATACTCGCATCTGCTGTGCATGATATGAAAAACTCCTTAAGCATGCTCATCGGTGCAATCAACACATTGGAAAAACGCTATCCTGCCAAAAACGATGAAGACAAGAAACAACATACGGTTCTGCAATACGAGTCGAGCCGATTGAACTCAGCATTAGTACAATTACTTTGCATTTATAAATTAGAAAACCAGCAACTTCCTCTCAATATTAACTATTACGATGTAGAGGACTTTATTTCTGAACAAGTGGCGCAATATGAACCACTTTTGCACGCCAAAAACATAGTAATAGAATCCGAAATTGAAGACGGTTTAGGCGGATATTTCGACTTTGATCTAATCGCGAGTGTCTTTAACAATGTATTAGGCAACGCCATTCGTTACACCAAAAATTGCATAAAAGTTTCAGCTTACTATAACGAAGGCCTGGTTATCGAAATCGCCGATGATGGTGACGGTTATCCGGAAAACATGTTACAACAACAGAAAAACTTTATTAAATCATTCGACTACAGTACCGGAAGCACGGGTCTAGGTTTGTATTTCGCTGGACAGATTGCTCAATTGCACAAACAAAACGACACTGCCGGCAGCATTTTATTGCTAAATGGAGGCGAGTTAAGCGGGGGAATATTTCGACTAACGCTTCCTTGACGAGCCATTAGAAGGCCTTTTTAGATGATACAATCAGTAAATGTGTTACATTCATGTCGATAGACATCATAATTAATAAAGCAGGTTGGGCGATCGAATAGAATATGAGTACTTCAACAATTATAGTCTTAATCGTCATATTACTGGTAGTCGCCGTTGCTGCCAGTGCCTATGTACAATATCGAGAACAGCTTAAAGCAGAAAAACGTCAGCAAATTTCAAAATTCCGTTACCGCGCTCGCGAAGGACAAGAGCTTTACGACCGATTTTTCGACTTTCCTATAGGCGTGCAAGTTCGCCAGGTTATTTTGCAATATATAGGGCAAAACCTTGCCAAGGCACTTTCCGTCGATCCCAGTCAAACCGACCTGAAACAGTCGCTGGAAATGATTAACGAAAAGCTGCAATCGCCAGATGCACCTTCAGACAAAGAAAGATTACAAATTCCCGGTGATCCACAAGAGTTGGTCGTACTCATGGGCCGCTTTAAAAGTTTGATGCGCTATGTACATAAAATTGGTCGCACACCGGGTATTGATATTAATGCCGCGAGCAAAGGCTTGTCACAACTAAAAAAGATATATTTAAAATTACAAACGCATACCTTTATTTCTGTCGCCAAAAAGCGTGTAGCTGAAAAAAATTACACACAAGCCTTGCAGTATATCGATAATGCTAAAAAGATGTTACTAAAACAAAACATAGCCGATCCCGAAACACAATCTACTTTGAGTGAGTTAGAAAAATTGCAACAAGACATCAATATGCAAAAAGATCGCCCCGCCAATCTTGAAACCAATGAAGACAGTGAAGAATCGCTCGATTTAGGAGATACTGATGACTTGTTTCAACCAAAGAAAAAGTGGTGAGCCTGAGTCGAATTACTTGTATTACCTATTTTACTTTTCGCTCGCCTTGTGCTCTTAAAATCTGATTCACATCTTTAAACAGCTCTTTATTTGACTCACTGATCTCAGACAGCAGTTGGTGTGCTTGAGATACCGTTTTTTCGAGCTCTTCAACAGCTTCTGGCTCATTTTTTAACTGCGTTAATTGGCTGACATCTAGTTTTGCATCTTCGCTACGAATATCGAAAACCATGTCGAAGCAAACACCGTATAAAGCCTCTTGCACGACTGGATTGGTAACGTAAATTATTGGTTGTTCTATCTCGACATCCTTGCATTTTTTAGCCACCAGAGCCAAAACGCCTAAAGCAGTGCTATCAAGATGAGAACAAAATGTTAAATCGATGATGCAGGGACTTTCCACTTGTATTTGTTCTACAAATTGCTGTAGTGCCATCACATCGCCATACCGAACGTCTCCAGACAGTCGGAAAATGTGGGCGTTTTCTAGCTGTGCGTATGCGACTTCAGCGTTCATATTTTCTTATAATAAAAATCGATACATCATCGGGGAGTTTATCCAACTCTCGAATGTTTAATTGCGACACCAATGCCTGAACGTGCGTTTGAGCATCCAGTTCCAATGCCAAAAGTGTCTCTTCTTTCGCAATGCCCTGCTCTGCGATACACTCTAGAACACCATCAGAAAATAAAAACATTGAAAAAGTATCGTTCAGCTTTAATTGGTGTTGTTCAAACATAGCCCATTCGAACATCCCAACCGGTAATCCTCTTTCCTCAAGTATCCAACGTTTATCGTTCATTACAATCACTGGTCTCGGAAAGTGTCCACCAATGCTGTAGGTCAGTGTATTTGTTTGCGTATCAACGACACCAAAAAACAAAGTCACGTGTTTATTGATGTTGGCGGTGATAATTTCTTGATTCAAGTAATCCAACACCTTTTCAGGGTGCAAAATCGTTGAATCTCGACTGACTCGATAATTTCGAATGGGTTGGTTAAACAAACTCTTGAGCATGATCGTTATAAACGCTGACGCCGATCCATGTCCGGAAACATCAGCAATATAAAATCCCAAATAACGCTCATCAATTTCAAAGTAATCCAGGAAATCACCACTGATATTAAGTGAAGGTATCACCGTGTGCTCAAACTGATATCCTTTAAACCCACCAACTGGTGGTGGCAACAGCTGTAACTGTGCGCGTCGGCCCGCTTCTTGATCATCCTGAAGAGTCTTCAGGTGCTCCTGCAACTCTTTGTTGGCTTTTTCCAGTTCAGTTCGAAACAGCTGGTTTTCGTATTCCAACTGTTTCTTATTGAGAGCCTGAGTAACGGCGTGGCCCAGTACATCCAAATCCGAAATAGGCTTTACCAAATAATCCAGCGCACCCAGTCGTAAAGCCTCAACTACATCATGAATCATCCCTGCTCCAGATATCATAATTACCGGGGTATCTGGAGATTCTTTCGTTACGATTTCCAGCAATTGCATACCATCCATTTCTGGCATACGCAGATCACACAAGATCAAATCCGGTTGACTATCTCTAAAAATAGACAACCCCTGTTTTCCATGTTCGGCTTCCAACACATCATAGCCACAATCCTCAAGATACATAACAACGCTTTGACGAACCAGGGGATCATCATCGATGACTAGAATTTTAGGGAGCTTACCGGTGATCCAGTGTTGCTCCTCAGTAAATGAGCGAGTATCCAAAAGTTGTAATAACCACGAGTTAGAATTGAAGAGAAGTATCCTTACACTTGTATAGCATATAGAAATTATCAATCAAGGTGATAATTACCACATTGCCAACCCGCTTCGATTGAAGATTGACCTGCTTGTGTTTATTCCCTACTATGCTGAGTTAGGATCTGACTATCTCCAGCGCACTACGAGCTTGTGAGCTAGAGCGAGTTTATCTTCCATTGCTCGACGCCAGCCATTGTTCGTCGGATATTGGGAACGACCAAACCGCATTTTCTCGCCTTAATTATCTAAATTTGGGCACAACCGTGACGATCAATGGAAGATAAGCACGCTCTAGGGGGATACAGGATCTTAGGGGCAGATTAACGATTAGGGCTTAAAGAGGTTCTCATTATGTCGTCTATAGAAAGAGAATACGAAGAAAAGCGAGATTTTATTCGCATGTTTGTGGATGCCAAAGTGGAAATTACTGTTCCGGATACCGGGGAGCGTTTCAGCGGTGACAGTAAAAACCTGAGTGCAGGAGGGGTTGCTTTTATTTGCGAGCAAAAGTTTGAAGTCGGTCAAAAACTGACTGTAAAAGTCAGCTCAGTACAATCTAAATTACCGCCACTGCAAGCGGATATGATTGTGATTCGAGCTGACTTACAAGGGGATGATAGTTATGAAATTGCCGGCGCCATAGAAAATGTGAACTAGTTAGCATTTTCAAAAATTGAGAAACTCTTCTCAGAAGTTGTATAGACTTCATACTATGATTAAGCTCCTGTTGTTTGGAGCTTTTTCATGCACAAGTCGTATCCATCTCGCCGTTTGTTTAAGATTCAATTTGATCCGATGACCACATTGCCTCTGGTGTTACTAGTAGGTGTATTAATTAGCAGCCTGTAGGTAGTCAGTAGAGTTCAGAATCAAGGACTAACAGTCTTCATATTCCGGATCACAACCAAAGTCATCTTCTAAAGGAAGATCACCATCGTATATTTTGTATTTCCGATTTTGCAAATAAGCATCTCGAATAAAGGAATATTCATCCAAAGCAGCTTCCAGTTGTGCCTCTAAGTCCAACAAACTCGCTCTATCAATTAATAATCGCGTTGCTTTATAGGAATACTGAGTTGGATCGTGGCTAATAGTACTCAGTGGATCCAGATAATTGTCGGCTGGTAAAGTAGCAGTATCTCGTAATGTCGATGGTCCTAAAAATGGCAACATTAAATAGGGTCCATCACCCACGCCCCATGTCGCTAATGTTTGCCCAAAGTCTTCATCATGCTTTTCCAAACCCATTGCCGTCGCGGGATCAAAAAAGCCGACAAGCCCCAGAGTAGAGTTGATTACAAATCGCCCTAAATCGCTGGTTGCGTCCAACAGTTTAAACTGCAGTAAGTTGTTGAACATATTGCCAACATCACCAAGGTTAGAAAAAAAGTTATCGAATCCGGTTTCTACCGGATCGGGAGTGATTGCCTGATATCCTTTAGCTACAGGTTGCAAAATCGCTTTATCAAGCGAACGGTTAAAAGAATAAACTTTGCGATTAAACGACTCATAGGGATCGACCTTATTGCCACTGGTGGCGCAACCAGACAATACCAATATTACAATCAGAAAAGCGAATGGCTTCATATACTCAAGTTACCTTTATTCATTTGGACGTTATTATAATGAGGATTTTACATCGGGTCTAACTGAACAAAAACTGAATGAACTTTATCCTTACTTAAGCAGCAACACCCAAAATTATGTCGCGCTTCATTAATTTCAAAAGAATATTTAATCCGTTATCAATCAATGTCTGTTGTGGGATCTGAGGAATTTGCTGGGCTAAAAGCTCGAGTAATTGTTGACCGGCTTTTTTCGGGTGCGCCTGCATAAGCTGTAACAAAGCAAAGGTCGCAGCATTGACTTCAGTGAACTCGACGTTGTCCGCTTTATTACGATAAACAACAATAAAGGAAGCTGTTTCCGGTGGTTGTTGAGGTTGGTAATCTTTACTGATGTGATGCACATCAAACTGATAGGCCAATGGCCAGGCTACCGGCGAAAGGATCGGACGCTCATGCATTAAGTCAACTGAACTTTTAATCGATACCTCAGACGGATCAAAAGGATCAATCATTAACGCCAGCTCTACCCATTCATAATGAGCCAGCTCCAACATAAAAGGGTATTTTTGAGTGATTGCCGGTTGCTGCTCTTCTAGGTAACGATAAAATTCGTGCGATACATCAGCAAAATAAGGCGACTTTGCTTTGTGCTGGACAAGAAAGTCACGTACCATTTGTTGCCATTCTTGAGGCTGGATAATCGAGTGTAAAACAGGAAACCCCGACTCAATAAACCCTGCTACATTATTGAAAATAAGATCGCGATAAATTGCCATTCGTCGATCTTCGATATTTTCCGGCGCGGACTGATGTTCAGGATCACGCAAATGCATCGCAAACTGGAGCTGTGTTTGTTGGAAAGATAATGATTCAGCCATGTTCACGATGTTCGGTTAATTGAAATTTGTTTTGAATATCTCGAATGGACTTCACTTCACTTAGTAACTCGTCAAGTGGAGGAAAGTTAAAATCACGCTCAAGCAACGTCGGAAAAACGCCAAACGCCTGATAAGCAACTTCCAACAACTGCCAGACATCCGGTTTAACATCAGCGCCGTGAGTATCCACTTTCAGATCGTCGGCTTCATCATAGTGACCGGCGATGTGACCATAAACCACACGTTCACCAGGTAATGATTTGAGAAAAGACTCAGCATCATAGTGGTGGTTAATGGAATTGACATAAATATTGTTCACATCAAGCAATAACTGGCAATCCGCTTTTTTCAAAACAGCATTAATAAATTCCAGCTCAGTCATTTCTTGCTGAGGTGCTGCATAATAAGAAGCATTTTCCATAGCTATTGGGCGTTGCAAAACATCCTGGACTTGCAGAATACGCTCTGCAACATAATTCACAGCCTCTTCCGTAAATGGTATAGGCATCAGATCATAAAGATGGCCGCCATCGCTGCAATAGGTTAAATGTTCGGTATAAATTTCAACGTTGTGTGTATCCATCAATTGCTTGATGTTTTTTACCAATTCAATATCAATAGGTTCAGGACCACCTATAGACAAAGATAAGCCATGAAAAACAAAAGGAAATCGCTCAGTAAAATAGCGAAAACGCTTTCCAAGTCGCCCACCAATGTTAATCCAGTTTTCCGGAGCCACTTCCATAAAGTCAATGAGAGGTTGCTGGCTCTTGGCCAGGTCTTGCATCAAATCACGACGCAAACCTAAACCAGAGCCAGAAATGTTTTGTTGAAAGATTGTCACGGTCAATTAGCCGCCGCACTTACCTTCGCCACATTTACCTTCTTTTCCTTTTTTATCTTCACCGCACTTACCTTCGCCACATTTACCTTCTTTTCCTTTTTTATCTTCGCCGCATTTGCCTTCGCCACACTTACCTTCCTTACCTTTTTTATCTTCACCACACTTACCTTCACCGCACTTGCCTTCCTTGCCTTTTTTATCTTCGCCGCATTTGCCTTCGCCGCACTTACCTTCTTTACCTTTCTTGCCTTTTTTATCTTCGCCGCATTTGCCTTCGCCACACTTACCTTCTTTGCCTTTATCGCCCAAAAATTGAGCTATCTGGTAACCACCGGACATATCTTCCAATGCGAACGGGTCAGCTTTCGCATTCGCAGAGGTCACTGTTAAAGATGCTGCTAAAGAAGCACCCACCAATGTCGCCAGTTTTTTCATATCTTTATTCATAACGATAGTTCTCCGTAGATTAACGATTAAACAACCCATAAATATTGCACTTGGATTACTTCAAAGGACGACCTGAATTTCCTTTTGTTACATTGGTTTATCGTTTTTTTGGAAATTCAGCCAAAGGTGCACTTTCTTGAACAAGAAGACCGCTGCAAGAAAATAAAGATGCAGTAAAATCAGCTGTTTAGCAAGTCTAATTTGTCGATTTGCTCACAAAACAGAGGGCTGGTATAAAAGTTTGTCTAGGACTCAAGGAATTTGATGCGTTATCAACAACTTGACTTCTGAAGATTGATCCGAGTCCCACTCTACCAATTCAGAAGTCCAGTCACCGGATTGCGCTTTTGCAGTACCAGACAATGAAATTCGCGCTGAAATAAACAGCTTAGACATACCACTCATCACTCGCCCAGGCATCATTGCATCGGCGTCTGTTAGGTTAAGGGAAATTGGTAAGTCAGCCACTTTTAAGGGTTTCACCGCCACTGGGGCAGGCATGCCATCATCACCTTTCACCACCACAAATACCCGAGTATTCGGATTGAGTTTACCTTTCAACTCATCGGCTAATTTAACTTCAGTGACTAAACTGAAAGCGGCCTGGGTAAGGTGCTGTTTTTCCTGCATCAACAACTTGGCCTGCTTTACTTGATGCTTCAATAAGTCGATTCCTTTACCTTCTCCTTGACCACGACTTTCCCGACGAGTGATAAGCTGCTCCCAAGTATCAATAGCCGCCTGATAGTTTTCGTTCTGAAACTGAATAAACCCGTTAACGGCAACAGCCCCTTCGTGTTCAGGTTGTTGCTTAAGAACCGACTGAACCAATTGTTCAGCCATTTGCACCGCTTTTGCTTGCCCAATACTCATGAGCACATGAGCACTGCTGAGTTTCATTTCAATATCCTCAGGTGCGATTTGTACAGCTCGTGTTAATGCATCAATTGCTTGTTGTACAACGCCCAACTGCGCCAACGTCTGTCCTAAAATAAACCAGCCACGGCTATCGTGCGGATTGTCGTGCAATCGTGTTCTTAATAGCAGTATCAACTCTTGATTGGTTAATTCTTCCAGCCACTTTGTATCTTTACTGTTATCGAGTTGGTAAGCGTCATTTTTCTGTTTAAGATCTTGCCAGTGAAAAAATGCCTGCCAATCAGACAGCGATAAATAAATGGTTAACGCTAATAAAGGTATAAGCGCAGCACTCGCCCAATACACTTTTTGTTGAACAGGAGATTCTAATAACTGTATATGCGATAAATGCGCATCTTCCAGTAGAGACTTTTTCAGCTCCCGATCCAGCGCTTGAAACTCTTCGTTGGTGAGCCGCCCTTCTTCAAGCTCCTGCTTCAGTTCAGCTACGCGATCCTGGTACACTTTTTTGTTCAACTCTAATCGCTTCACCGACGTGCGATGATTTCGTTTTAATGGCATCACCAGTATCAACATCGCGACTAGTGCTATCAGTAGAAACAGCCCCCATAACATTAGCGTTTCTCTCCATTTGTTGAGTCATCCAGTAATTGCTGCACTTCTTGTAATTCCTGCTCGCTGATTTCAACAGATTGATTGGTTTGCGCTTTTTTAAAGTAGCGATAAAACAAAAGAGCCAAAATAAGCGTCATAACACCCACTGGGCCGAACCACAGCAGTAAATTCGCACCGCCTGTTTCCGGTTTATAAAGTATAAAGTCACCGTAGCGTTGCTTTAAAAACGCTTTTATCTCTTGATCAGAGTGTCCATCTCGAATTTTTTCGTAAACAATGTTACGCAAATCTTCTGAGATACCAGCATTGGAGTCAGCAATTGATTGGTTCAAACATTTCGGACAACGCAATTCGTTGATCATTTGGAAATAACGCGCTTCCTGCTCGCTGTTAGCAAACTCTAACAATGTATCCGCAGCATATCCGTTAAGACTCAAAATAAAAAATAAACTAATTAACCAACGCATCAGTTCGCCTCCTCCATTAAAGGACGCATCGCCTTATTAAATACATCGGGCGTCATTTCACCAATTCGATGAAACAGAACTTTTCCGGAAGGTGAAATCAGGAAGGTTTCCGGTGCTGCGGTGATGCCCATTTCTATGGCGATATAACCTTTGGGATCAAAGAATGAAAACGCATAAGGGTTTCCCTGAGAGCGTAAAAAACCGGCAGCATCGGCTTCAGTATCTTTGTAATTCACACCGACAATTTTTACACCTTGTTGTTTGAGTTGCATCAAGTAAGGATGCTCAACATAACAAGTTGGGCACCAGGATCCCCAAAAATTTAACAAATAATATTCACCGCGTAATTCACTCGATTTCATTTCGTTGTCTTGAAATAAAATTCGGGCAGAAAACTCAGGTAAGGGTTTATCGGAACGCATGGAAGGTACCAGCTTTTTTTCGCTAAAAAGCGCCGAGTAAAACAACCCGCCTAACAAAGCCACAACAATAAACAGAGGTACGGCAATTTTCTTGAGTGTATTTCCGGAGTTTTCCGACATCACACGCTCTCCCTAGTTTTAAGCGCTATGCGATATCGACCGTCACTGATTGCCAATAGACCACCAAGCGCCATTAAAATAGCACCCAGCCAAATCCAGCGTACAAAGGACTTAATATAAATACGCACGGACCAATCTTGTTCGTTTAACGGCTCGCCCAACGACAGATAAACGTCTCGGGTAAAACCGGGATCAATCCCAGCTTCAGTCATCACCTGACCAGACGCGGTATAACGTCGCTTTTCGGAGTAAAGCTCGAATTGGTTACCCGCTTCATCGACACTGAAATCACCGCGTGTGGCCATGTAATTTGGTCCTTTTACCTCGGAGATTCGATTAAAGGTAAATTGATATCCTTCCATTTGGTAGCTTTCACCAGGCGCCAGTTTGATTAACTTTTCTTCACTGCCAAACGACACCATTAAAATACCCACCAAACAAACCGCTAAACCACTGTGAGCAAGATGCATTCCCCAATAACCCGCCTTGAGCCTTTTTAAGGCCTGCCAGCGATGACTGGCATGGCGTATTTTATTGAGCACATCATGAATGATGGATGACAGGATCCAAAACGCGATAAACACACCAAACCAAACATAAACTTGAGAAAAAGCATTCAACCAATAAGCAGTGACTAGCATCAATACAGCGCTTAGCAACAATAAGTTACGTGTTCCTTTTAATAATCGATCGATGGGTTGACGCTTCCATTGCATCCAATGACCAATACCAAGCAAACTCAATAGTATTAACATTACTGGCGAAAACATGGCATTAAAATAAGGTGCACCGACACTGACCGAACGATCAAAGGCTTCCATAATTAACGGAAACAAAGTTCCGAATAAAACAATCGTTAAAGCCGATATTAATAAAATGTTATTTCCTAGTAATGCGACTTCTTTCGACAGCAACTGATATCGCCCGGTTGACTTAACCGCACCACCACGAAAAACAAATAGCAACAATGAAACCGTCACCACCACACTGATAAAAATTAAAATATATAGCCCACGGACCGGATCTTGAGCAAAAGAGTGCACCGAAGTGATCACCCCGGAACGCACAATAAATGTCCCTAATAAACTCAGACAAAAAGTGATTAACGCTAAAAACACCGTCCAGGTTTTAAACACACCACGCTTTTCACTGACTGCCAAAGAATGAATCAACGCAGTGCCCGATAACCAGGGCATAAAAGACGCGTTTTCGACGGGATCCCAAAACCACCAGCCTCCCCAACCCAGCTCGTAGTAAGCCCACCAACTTCCCAACGCAATTCCAACAGTAAGAAACATCCAAGCCGAAACCGTCCACGGGCGTGACCAACGCGCCCAAGCCGAGTCTAGCTCTCCACCAATCAAAGCCGCTATTGCGAAGGCAAAAGCAACAGAAAAGCCTACATAGCCCATATACAAAAACGGCGGATGAATAATAAAACCCACGTCTTGTAATAAGGGATTTAAGTCGCGTCCATCAATAGGAAAAAATGGCAAGATGCGCTCAAAAGGATTGGAAGTAAATAAGGAAAAAGAAAGAAAACCGACCGCAATAAAGGACATGACTGCTAGCACGCGGGCAACCGCTTCGTCAGGTAATTGCTTACTGAAAATGGCAACTGCGGCTGACCAACCGCAAATCATCAAAATCCAAAGCAACATGGACCCTTCGTGTGCTCCCCACGCCGCACAGATCTTGTATATCAACGGTAATTGGCTGTAAGAGTGCGATGCAACGTAACTCACGGTAAAGTCATCAGTGACAAAGGCATAAACCAAGCCCGCAAAAGAAAGAAACACCAAAATAAATTGCAAAAATGCACTGCTTCTCGCAAATCGAATGAGACTGCTGTTCTGATAAAAACTGCCCCAAAGCGGTAAAACGGTACCAAAACCAGCAATTACCAACGCCAGGATTAGGCAAAAGTGCGCTAATTCAACAATCATTCGTCGCCTACCTGGTTTTAATTATCAAAGTCTTTATTTTTAATCGGATGACCAGACTCTTCCAAAGCTCTGGCAACTTCCGGCGGCATATAGTTTTCGTCGTGCTTAGCCAATACTGAGCTGGCTTTAAAGTCTCCGGCGGTCGTTAATTGCCCGGTGGCAACAATGCCCTGACCTTCCTTAAATAAATCTGGTAACACATCATTGAAATGAACCGTCATCTGATGCTGGTTGTCACGAATCACAAAATGCACGTCTAAAGGATTTTCTCCTCGAGCGACAGTACCGGGCACCACTAAGCCACCTACCTTGATGGTTTTTCCTTGCGGCGCTTTGCCAGCTACAATATCTGACGGTTTATAAAACAGGTTTATATTTTCTTCTAAGGCAACCAATACCAAAGAGAGCGCAATAGCAACACCTGTAACAGTGGCCAAAATAGCGAAAAGTCGTTTTTTACGATGGGGTTTCATAACCAGTTAGACTACCTAATCTTTTGAATTCAACAGTTTTTGCCGACGGTAATAGTGCTTCAGTTTAACATCGAGCTTTTTACGCCAAATAATGGGCACCAAAATCAACAATAAAAACACAAAGGCAAACGCTCCATAAGAGCTCCAGATAAAAAACCAGCGAGTAGGATCGCTGACAGCCGCTAATATCATGACTCTATAATCTCCTTAACCCAACCAGCATCTCGCTCTCGCCACAGTATCTGGTTTCTGAGCCAGGGTAAAATCAATGAAATAAAGAACAACTTGAACGATACGATCATAATCAGCAACGGCCAAAGCATCGAATCATCGATGGACGGCTTTTCAAACTTGCTCAGAGATGCCGCTTGATGCAGACTGTTCCACCACTCTACCGAAAAGTGAATTATTGGAATATTCACCACACCCACTATTGCCAGAATAGCCGCAGCTTTATCGGCCTTTTTAATGTCATCAATCGCACTAAAAAGCGCCATGTGACCAAAATAAAGGAACAGCAATATCAATTCTGATGTCAGTCGAGCATCAAAGACCCAATAAGTCCCCCAGGTCGGCTTGCCCCACAAAGAGCCAGTTACCAGAGCGAGAAACGTAAAGCCAGCGCCAATCGGCGAACAACTAATAGACACCATAAAAGCCATTTTCATGCGCCAAATCAGCCCGATTGCGCCGGAAACAGCCATCACCACATAAGTAAACATCGACAAATAAGCGGCCGGCACATGGATGTACATAATGCGTTGCAGATCCCCTTGATAGTAATCAGGCGGAGCAATAAAGAGACCCCAGACGCAACCGGTCCCTAGCCCAAGAAAAGTCAGGGTCCAGATCCAAGGTTGCCAGCGGCCAGCCGTTTGATAAAACCAACGGGGTGAGCCTAATCGAAAAAACCAGGTCCAAGCCATAAATTACTGTTACTCGCTAATCGAAATTTTTAATGCCGCACCAGCAGCCCAAGGCGCCAACGACACCGTTAATGCCAAGGCGGCAGCCAACAGCGCCAACTGTCCGGTATATTCATGCCCTTGAGTGGCCGCATTAACCGCCATAGCACCAAATATTAAAATGGGGATATAAAGCGGCAATACTAACAAGGCAAGCAGTATACCACCTCTTCGTAACCCAATAGTTAAACACATCCCAATTGCGGCGATAAAACACATGCTGGGTGTTCCCAATAACAATGAAAAGATCATTGCTGGAAAAGCTTCGGAATCGAGATTTAATAAAACACCAATCAGTGGCGATAAAAGAATCAAAGGTACCGCTGTAAATAACCAGTTTGCTAATGCTTTGGCGCTTATTATTGCAACGGGGGATACACCTGTCATTAACATTTGTACCAATGAACCATCATCGAAGTCTTCTCGATATAACGCATCGAGCGATAACAAAATGGATAACAAGGCACATACCCAAATCACTCCTGGTGCAATTTGTAGCAAAAGTTGAGGCTCGGGAGAAACGCCAAAAGGAAACAGACTCGTAACCAGTAGAAAGAAAAATAATGGATTGAGCACTTCCGATTTTTTACGGTTGATTAGCCGGAGCTCACGGAACAACAGTACTTGAAACATTTAGGCTGCCCCCAAGTCAAGAACTGAGGGTTCTTTGTTCAAGTTAACCCGTTGGTGGGAGGTGAATATCACTGCGCCACCACGTTCTGTATGTGTTTCGATAACATGGCTCAACCAGCTTTGTCCGGAAGTATCGAGCGCAACGAAAGGTTCATCCAAAACCCATAAACTGGCGCGCTCAATCAACAATCGCGCGAGACCGACCCTTCGCTTTTGTCCTTGGGACAGGTAAGCCGCATACTCCTTCTCGTACCCGGCTAAA
Source organism: Pleionea sp. WD8-19 (assembly GCF_055326765.1). NCBI lineage: Bacteria > Pseudomonadati > Pseudomonadota > Gammaproteobacteria > Oceanospirillales > Pleioneaceae > Pleionea > Pleionea sp. WD8-19. The sequence goes on from NZ_JBUZOU010000005.1 coordinate 58,832, forward strand.
CCCACTTGATGAATGGCTTCAAGAAATGACATTTGCGCTGGCGTTTGCCGTAGCTGACTGTAAAACGTTAAGTTTTCAAGTACAGTCATGCGTTGTTTTACACCCAGTTGGTGGCCCAGGTATAACAGGTTTGAATAAAAGTCATTACGTTGATGCTCTAGGTTTTCACCGTTCCAGCTGAGATCGCCTGCGTCAGCTTCAATGATTCCGCACAATACTCTCAATAAACTGGTTTTTCCGGCACCATTTACACCTCGGATCTGCAACACAGAGCCATTGCAAACACTGAAGCTGCATTGCTTAAATAGCAATCGCTCTCCTCGCATTAAAGCCAGATTGTTACTGTTTAATGTAAACTCCGAGTACATCCCCTAACCTGCAGCAATGGCCTATGCCAATTGCGCGCTATACTAATACAAAGAAGGGAGCATTACTATGATTGACAAAATCTGATGACCGACTCTTTAACGCAAATACTAAATAGGATTCCCCTAGCGGATGCGAATGTACGTCATTTGCAAATGATTTTTAAGGCGTTGGACGGCCAAACGTCCCATGTTCTACTCAACAAGAATGAAGGTGAAGAAAAACCCTCCCCTAAACTTCAGATCCCACTTAGCGAAAACAGTACGACTCCAAAGCCTCAACTTGAATTAAAAGTCGACGCTCAACCTCTGGTTAAACTGCTCAATCGGTTGAACGAGTCACTTTTAATTCCGTTAAAAATTGAATTTAAGCAAAATCGTGTTTCTTTTGAGGTAATACAACAGAGTTTTCTTACTCAAGTTGCTGCTAAGCATGAAGCTTCCACCATAAAAGCCCTTTTACCCTTATTACTCCAATGGGTTCAACAAAGCCACCCCATCATTCGTTTTAAACTGGTTCAAGGTGAAGCCGCAAAATTAATGGCATCATTGCAACAAGAAAAGTCGCTCACTGTAACGAAGCCGATAAGCCCTAATGAAACGGTCACAGGTAAGCTCAGCCCACATTCGTCCGCGGGTACGGCCCATCCGATTAAACCGGAGCTGACACAAACCGTATCTCGAGTGCCAAACGAATTGATTCGTGATTCAAACCTGAATATTGATAACAACCGTAAACCCTCGAATGAGTCGATACATGGAATCAAAAACCACTTAACTCAAAGTCCAAAAGTCGATGAATCTCTATTAAAGCCAAATACACAAACAATAATACCACCCGTTAAAGTGGCGCAAATTATCAAAGCACTCGATAACTCAACTTTATTACAAAGTATGTTTAAAAACAGCAAATTAACACCACAAGCGAAAGCTTTACAACCAACAACCTCTCCTTCCATAGCGTTACAAGCAAATACCGCAAGTAGCAAGTCAATTCTTAACTACGTCATTAATAACGTAAGCGAAAAAAATGAATCGCCTAAAAACACCAAGTTATGGCAACAATTGAGCCAGCAATTTAATAACGATAAGCAATTACAACGCCCTATCCAAACAGTATTAAATTCCATTCAGAAGAGGTTACCTCAACTGGAAAAAATGCCTCTTCCGGATGATGCGATCAAACCGCTTAAAACATTAATCGAATCGATCCCAAGTGGTTCTAAAGTTACACCACAAACATTAAAGCAATTAATTCAAAACTCCGGTATATTTAGGGAAAAGCAACTGGTAAACCAGCTTTTTCAATTACCAATAAGTGGTCAATCAACTACACCTCAACAACTCGCTCAATTGAATGCTGGCGGCGACATTAAATCACTGTTTTCCGCGCTTCAACACTTACTTCTGGCTGCTACCGCTTCTTCTACTCCGTCATCCGCTCAACTAGCGTCTGGACAAGTATCAACGAGTAACTTTACTCACGAATTATTCCAAAGGTGGATGCCTCTTTTAAAAAATAAATTGCTACCTTTGAACCATCAAAGTCAATTTTCAGCGGGGCAGCAACAGGTAATAAAACAACTTTTACAAGATGTCGAAGCAGGCATGTCGCGTACCCGACTCACACAGTTTCAAAACTTAGGCAATGATTCCAGTCAACCACCTCAATGGACATTTGAATTGCCTTTATTAATCAACAAACAGTTTTCGAGCGTTCAAATTCAATTTGAACAACAAAATAAAAATACGAACGCGAAACGAAAAGCATGGCGGGTCACCATAAGGTTTGACTTTGAAACGCTTGGCGCATTTCATGCGATTGTAGAATTGAAAAAAGAGCAATTCAATGTCCGATTCATTGCTGAAAAGTTATCCACTCAAGAGTTGTTACTGCAACAACTTCCTGAACTCGAAGACAGCCTAGAGTCCATTGGCATCAACATCAGAAAGCTAAAAACCGAACTTGGTACGGCGGAAGAATTGATTGATGTGAAAGACCAGGAGGGATTCGTCGACATGCGAATATGACCATGACCGAGCAAAAACCCGATAAGGCTACAGCGCTTAAATACGATGGCAAAACGGCGCCTAAAGTTATCGCCAAAGGGCTCGGCACAATTGCCAGTGAGATCATTCGGCTTGCCGAGGAGCACAATGTATTTATTCATGAAGATCCCGTCTTGGTAGAAGTGTTAAGCCAACTGGAACTGGACGATGAAATTCCTGAGCAACTGTATCTCGCGGTCGCAAAAATTATTGCATTTGCCTATATGTTACAAGAAAAAGCACCTCAACAAGAGCCGAAACAACAATAAGAATGAATTACATTTTCATTCGTAAATTATTGATATAAAAGATATTTTTGACTTTCAGAATATTGTGATTTATTCTAGAACTTTATCGTCTATGTGCAGAACTCTTCTGCAAAACCAATAAGCGAGAACTGAAATGAAAGGTGATAAACAAGTCATCGATATTCTCAATAAAGTATTAACATCGGAACTCACATCCATCAATCAGTTTTTTCTTCACGCACGAATGTATCGTAACTGGGGGCTCGATAAACTCAATGAGCGCAGCTATAAAAAGTCGATTAAAGATATGAAGCAGGCCGATGATTTGATCGAACGTATTTTGTTTCTGGAAGGATTACCTAACTTGCAAAAACTTGGCAAACTTCATATTGGCGAACATACCGAAGAAATGCTGAAATGCGACCTCACTTTCCAACTGGAAGAGATCAAGCTATTAAAAGACGCTATTACGCTTTGCGAATCGAAACAAGACTTTGTGAGCCGAGATCTACTGGAAGACATTCTTGAGTACGAAGAAGAACATGTTGACTGGTTGGAAGCCCAAGAATACCTGATAACCAATACTGGGCTGAATAACTATCTTCAATCACAGGTTTAAACCAGGAGTTCATCATGAAAGGCAACAAAAAAGTCATCAAGAGTTTAAACCAGCTTCTTTCGCTGGAACTTACGGCGATGGATCAGTACTTTATACATTCTCGTATGTACGACGACTGGGGGCTGCATAAGCTTTTTGAGCGTATCGATCACGAGTTTGACGACGAAAAAGGACACGCCTCTGCTTTGATTGAGCGTATTCTTTTTCTCGAAGGTTCACCGGATATGATAACGCGTCATCCGCTTAAAATTGGCAAAACCGTCCCGGAAATGCTGGAAAATGATCTTGAAGTCGAATACACCGTCGACAAGGCATTAAAAGAAGCGATCGTTTTGTGTGAAAAAGAGCAAGATTTTCAAAGCCGAGCCGTGCTGCAACAATTGTTGGAAGACACTGAAGTGGATCATGCCTACTGGTTGGAAAAACAATTAGGTTTAATAAAAAAAATGGGACTTCAAAATTACGTGCAATCTCAAATGTGATCGCATTGTGTTTAGCAAAAATTAAAAAGGCGTCAATGTGGCGCCTTTTCTTATTTATTTTTCTTTTTCCTTTTGAGGCTCTACATCAGGTTTTCTTATTTCCTTTTGACCTGCTTTCATCTTGCCTTTCGGATAGTAATGCCAATGAGGGTGGTAATAGTAATGATGAGGAAAAACAGGCCAATAGCTCACGCCCCAATAATGCACTTCTTTTACTAACGGTCGTTTTTTCCACAAGTGATGCCCGGTAACACGAACCACCGGAAACAGGTATTTCATTTCACCAACTTTCCCTTCCACCATATCGGATAAATTACCAACAACAGTTAATTCTCGCCCTTTTTCATAAACCAAAGGATCAATAAATTCTGGAACGATTGCCAGGAAGCGACCACCGGTTGAGTCAACATCATGCGGGCGAGCCGAAGATCCTAAAGGCTTCGCAACAATTTCAATGACCGACTGCTTCTCCTGATTATCGACTTTTGCAATAACCCCGCCCCAACGTACTGTGGGCGAACCATCCGTTTTCCTTGCTTGCTCAACCGTTAGCGGACGATAGTCACCTTTAATGGCGTAAGGGACAGTATTACAGCCCGCTAAAATCAAAACACCCGCTATCAGAAATAATGTGCGCATCGCAAAACTCGCTTCAAATAATCTATGGTTAGTATGACAATAAAAATACCTTTTTTCTCAACCTACTACAATCGACGGCTAGAAAATAAGTTTATTCCGTTACAATAAACGAGCCCAAGAATAAAAAGTTGACGCAGAAATTAACCGATTAAAGAAACGCAAACAAAAGCCATTAAGCGAACGTATCTATACCTAACAGCTCAGAAACGTCCTGACGTTGCTGCTGATCATTGAGATCATTAAACGTATTCACTGCTCGCCGCGCTTGAAAACTCAGTTCCGAATCATCGTCCCGACGAACTTGGGTATTTTCTTGCTCCAGCTGTTGCAATGCTTCTGCTCGACGTACCTGTTGCTCCTGTTCGTTTTGTTGCTCTTCAACTTGAGTACTTTGCTGAGCTTGTTGATTATTGCGCTGTTCGGTACGTTGCTGATCTTGTTGTTGCCGTAAACGACTATCGGCAACTTGCTGAGGATTATTGAGGGAACTGGATGTATTGAATTCAACAGGCATTGACGTCACCTTGTCACTTTTGCCATAAAGACTTTCAATGTTTTATTATAGTGCTAATTGTTGTTTTTTTCACCAACCTCTTTTTGTTACCGAAAAATATCTCAAAGTATTTCATCAACGATTTTAATGAGTCGTCAATTTATAAATAAAAATTACAAAAACCCCGGCTTTTTAGATTTTTCCGCTACATTATTTCGTAGATAAACAGGAACGGCTTGTTCTGGAGAATGAAGGTGATGCTGATGGGCTTTTAACGTGGACAACAGCAATGCGGACTTAGCGTTGGGAAAGCGATCCGATAAAATCGTAACCGGCGCAACCTCCAAAGCATCCGTCAGTTGTTTCTGGTAAACCGACCAGCCACTACCTATCGCGACCACCTGGCTACTTTGATCAAGCTGAGCGGAAGATAACTGCTCCGGAGCAACGACTTGCTCTTCAAGTATCACATGCGGACAGCACCCCGCCAGACTATCCCGGTTGCGTTTAAAGCCAGCGAAGTAGACTTCTCCCATACGCGCGTCCATAGCCACCAAAGCAATATCGGCAGAGGTTAATTGAAAAGCCTGCAGCGCCAAATTTTCCAAACTCGAAACCCCTATAACCTGACACCCTGCGCCCATGGCAAGACCTTGTGCTGCCGATATAGCAATGCGTACGCCGGTAAATGCCCCCGGACCTTGGCCGTAAATAACTTGCTGCACGTCATGTATGGTCGATCCAGCTTCACGCAATAACAAATCAATAGTACCGAGTAATTTTTCACCATGCTGTCGCGGTGCAATCTCAAAGTGACTGAATATATTTTCTTCTCTAATTATTTCGCCCGGAACTTGCCGAGTAACCGCGACAGAAAACGCTTCTGTTGATGTATCGAGTGCCAGTAATGTCATAAGTGACTTAAAAACTCCGTAACCAATGGTAAGTTTCGCGTGGGTAACATATTGGGCAAATCGGTTAAAAACGCTTTGCCGTATTCACGAGCAACTAAGCGAGGATCGGCAATCATCAACACCCCTTTATCTTCGATGCCACGGATCAACCGCCCTGCTCCTTGCTTGAGCGCAATAATAGCATCCGGCAGCTGAAAAGTACCGAAAGCGTCTTGCCCTTGCTGCTTTAATGCATGGATCCGAGCTTGATTGACCGGGTCTCCCGGCGATGAAAATGGCAGTTTATCAATGGCCACCAAGCATAAAGCATCTCCAGCCACATCCACACCTTCCCAAAAACTGAATGTACCGAGTAACACACTATTGGGCGTAACACGAAACTTTTCCAATAACCAAGACTTACTCGCTTGCCCCTGAATGAATAAATGGTATTCTCTGTGTCGCTCTAACAACTCAGCTGCCTGGTTTAGCGCACGATGGCTGGTAAATAATAAAAAAGCTCGGCCCTGCGATGCTTTTAGCAATGGCAAAACCTGCTCAATAAAGTTTTGTGTATGTTCAGGCGATGAAGGATTTTTTAAATGGCGCGGTAAGTAAAGTAACGCTTGCTCCTGATAGGCAAAAGGTGAAGCAAAAACTTCTGTTTTCGCTTTATCCAATCCCAGCTTTTGTTGAAAGTGCTGAAAATTCTGATTCACCGCCAGCGTTGCCGAGGTAAAGACCCAGCTGGCATTGTCGTAATTAGCTCGAGCCTTTTGAAAGGATTCAGCAATATTGAGTGGCGTGGAATTTAAACTGAAACTCTTACGATAAATTTCTATCCACTGTACCTGTTCGGTTTCATCGTTCATTAAGAACTTTTCGCAGCGGCTGTTTAAAAGTTCCGAGCGCTCATAAAGGTTTTCCAACTCCCGACTGCGAATCTGCAATTCTTGCAGTATTTCCGTCAAAGCGAGCAATGTTTCGTTGAGTTGTGCGAACGCTGCTTCTATTTCCGACTGTCGAATGTAGTTTCGCCAAAATTGCCGTTGCACTTCTTCGCCCAACAAAATGCGTAAGTCGGAGGTTTGCAAATCAAGTTGTTCGGCAATCGTTTTTAAATCTTTACTATCGGGCGCATCGGAGTGATAGGCGATCACGCAATCTTTCGATAACTCTCTGAGTTGGCGTGCGGTAAACGCTTCGCCAAAAAAAGCCGAAGCCACATCGGGCAGTTGATGCGCTTCATCGATAATGTACGCATCCGCACGTGGCAATAACTCGCCAAACCCATCTTCTTTTAACACCAGATCAGCCATCAACAAATGATGATTAATCACAATAATGTCGCTTTCCATTGCTTGTCGCCGCGCTTTAGCAACGAAACAATCGTTATACACCGGACAATCTCGACCCAAACAGTTTTCTGCGGTACTGGTTACAAAAGGTATTGCGCTGGCATCGTCTTGCAAAAAATTGACCTGACTTAAATCACCATCTCGCGTTTTTTCACTCCAGTCACGAATTTTTAAAATTTGCTCCGCAGTTTCCTTCATGGCATAACGCGCACCTTGCAAGTTGACTTCCATCCGATATAAGCAGAGGTAGTTTTGTCGCCCTTTTAGCAAGGCTACTTTGCGGGTTTTCCCTAATACTCGAAACACGGTGGGTAAATCTTTCAAGAATAATTGATCCTGCAAATTTCGCGTGCCGGTAGAAATAATGCTTTTACCATCAAACTCAATCGCCGGAACCAGATACGCAAACGTCTTTCCAGTACCGGTTCCCGCTTCTATCAAAAGGCTCGAACGCTGTTCCATGGATTGCTCAATGGATGCAGCCATTTGCATTTGTGAAGGTCGCTCAGTATAACGATTAAATGCGGCGGCAAATGGCCCCTGTTGAGACAACAGAAAATTGGCGTGAGAGTTCATTACAAAGATTCGTCAGAAGAGGTCGATTCAGCTTGCCATAAAAGCTCGCCGAGCGCTTTGAATTTAGCAACCGTCATGGATCCGCGTTTACTGACTGGCTGCAGTGCAAGCTGTTGCTCAACCTGCTCTCGAGATAATTGATAAATAGCAACTGGCTCGTAACTCGGGTTATAAATGACCAACAAGGTAAAGTCCCACTCTGATTTAAGATTAAGCTGCCCAACCCGTTGGCGTGACTTTCCACCCGGAAAAATCACTCGTCCTTTAATCTGGATGTGCTTTTGCCCATCGTCTTCATCACGAAAAGCTTCGGACTCAGTCGACTCCTTTTCTTTGAGCCCCAAAAGCGTGATGGCATCAAAACGCGCCAACTCCACCGTTACAGGTAACGACTGCCCCGTTGCTTCTCGATACTGTGCAGCTAATGACCGAGTTTGAGCCATTAATGCTGAAAAATCATAAATACTCATACGTGGAGATTTTTTATACTTCTATGTCCAATTGGTGCGATTGTGGTTCTAAGTTCTCCCGCACCACATGATGATCATCCGTTTTAGTATACAGCCCGAAATCATCTTGTGCCTGCTCCTGCTTACTGGCCTTACGTTTTCGTCGATTGGGTTTCGATGCCTTGTGCTCAAGCTGTTCGAGCTGCCGTTGCAGTGGTTTGCCACCTTTTTCAACGTGCAACGACTCGATACTGCCCGACTGTTCGACCATACGCGTAGAGCGTGATGACTTAACTTCGGTCATCGGTCGATTCGTATCGAAAGGTACCAGATTAATGGCCATGACTCATCACAAAACTTTAACCTGCTGTTTGAATATTATAGTACTCCCTCACTTTTATATCGGCAAATCAAAGGCTTACTTAAGTTGTCAACCAATTTAATCCATATACGTTAATTCACTCATGTACTCACTAAAATCCATTCAACTATGACAGGACTCACATTGACACTGGCATTAGAACCAGACTATAAACAAAGCGAAGAAAACAGTGGGAGAAAAGTTCTGGAAAATCGCCAGCAACTGAATCATTTTTTAACCACCGTGGAACGCAAAGCTTATCGCATGGCACATATTGCCACGAGCAACCCAGACGATGCGTTAGAACTGGTACAAGAAGCCATGATGAAACTGGTAGAAAAATACAGCAAACGACCTGAAAACGAATGGACACCGCTGTTTTATCGAATATTAAACAGTAAAATTAACGACTGGTATCGTAAACAAGGTGTTCGTAATCGTTGGTTGGCCTGGTTGCCCGGTAAACAACAGCTGGATGTTTATTATGATCCTATTGAAAATGCAGCCGATAACCGCCATACGCCCGCAGAGTCGTTGCATCAAACCCAGGCAACCGACAAATTGATTCAAGAACTAAAAAAATTATCGCCACGCCAACAACAGGCTTTTTTATTGCGTGCCTGGGAAGGATTAAGTGTTGAAGAAACCGCTTTTGCGATGGGTTGTACACAAGGGTCGGTAAAAACACACTATTCACGTGCTGTTCACATGCTAAAATCGCAGCTCGAGGAGTTTCACTAATGTCAAAGCAACATCAAGACGACCTCTGGTTAAACAATGTTAAAAAACAGCTCGATCAAAGTAACGATTCGTTGGATTATGCGACTCAACTGAAATTACAGCGTGCGCGAGAAAAGGCTCTTGAGCAAACACCAAAAGCAGAACCTCGTTATCAGTGGCTTAAAATTGCGATCCCGTCCTTTGCTGCCGCAGCCACAGTCGCGGTAGTCACAATGCTTATTTTTTTACCACAACACGTTACTGAAAATGGCTATGACTCGGCTTTTTTTCAAGATATTGAATTGCTGGCAATGGATGAAGAATTGGAAATGATTGAACAGTTGGAGTTTTACGAATGGTTAGAGAGCGACGCCAGTGACGAATTGGAAAGTTAAAAGCGGTTATCTGGCCAGTCTTTTGTTTACGACGCCGTTTTTTGTTGACTTTGCTCACAGCAAGGAAAAGAGACAAGAACCAGAGCTATCATTGGAGTTGTTGGAATTTTTAGCGGACTTCAGTGATGAACAAGGCACTTTTGTAGACCCGGAAACGATGGAGCCTATGAGCGTAAAAGCAACCCTTGAGTGTCCATCAGGTAATGTCAGTAAGCGGCAAGATGAAGCGGCTAAAGAAATAACTGAATCAATCACCGCCTCAGGTCAACCACAAGACGAGGCAAACGTTTTGAATGGTAATGGCTGTAATTTGGAATCAACACCCGACTCGAGCAAACCTGAGAGCAATAAAGTTACAGAGAGCACAGACAATGTTTAACGATTTTCTAAGACTTCTCAGACAATTTGCAATTTGCATTGTGATGCTCAACACCACCACTTCTTTTGCTGAAGAAAACGTGAAATTTGAGCAATTAACCGAAGCTCAGCAAAAGCAACTCGCTCCCTTTAAACAAAAATGGCAGACACTGTCTTCTAAACAACAGCAGAAAGTTTTAAGCGGTTTGGATAAATGGAATAATATGAGCCAGGATCAAAAACAAGCGGTTAAACACCGCTTCAAACAGTGGCGTGCGCTTCCTGCAAATGAGAAACGTCAATTACGACGTATGTTCCATCGCTATAAGCAACTCGAACCTGACCGACGTGAAAAAGTCAAACGCGCTTTCCAGCGTTTTCGCTCTCTGCCTGCCAATCGTCGACAAGAACTTCGAGAGCGCTTTTTTCGCAATCATCCAAACAAAAAACCACAACGAAATTTGCAACGTAAAAAGTGAGTTGGCTAAGCTTCTGCTTTAACACCGTCCCAAGGCGGCTCTTTCCATTTCGGAGCCCTCTATTATTTTAATCCGCTTGAAAAACCAGGTATCTTATCATAAAACTTTCCCGTTACCGCTTTCCTCAACAATCGCATTTCGCGTTTATACCCCAATCACAGCAATGCAAGTCATTGCTCTCACTTGGTTAAAACAAAGTCGTTTTTTTGTACGGTACGCAAAAGATGTTTCATAGCGCTCAAAATACTTCACGCATCAACTTTTGCTTCCCGTTTTACCTTCTTAAACTCAGAATACCCCATAAAATATTTTTTAAGACAATTTTCCAACCAGCTCCTTATTCTCTTGTCACACTGCTATAATGTCTCTCAATATCTACCTGATTTGATTAAGGAATAATCGTTCATGGCTTCAGACCGCGATTTCGGTGAACCCGACATTGAATTTACGATTGAGTCCACCAGCGAAAATAAAGATTTATCACCCTCCGAAGATGTTTTACCTTCGGAGATTTGTTTGTTGCCTCTATCTGAGCGACCTTTCTTTCCGCCACAAACACTTCCGATATTAATGAATGAAGAAGTCTGGCGTGAAACCATTGAATACATTGCCGATACGAAAGAAAAAATTGCCGGATTGGTATTGGTACGTAATCCCTACCCAGAAGAATCATCTCCCGATGAGTTTCACAATATTGGAACGTTGGTGCGCATTCATCACCCAGTACTTTCTGCTGGAAAAATACAATTCATAGCCGAAGGCATACAACGTTTTCGTATTAAGCGATGGCTGACACAAGAACCACCATTTTTAGTCGAAGTTGAATACCCACAAGAGCCCGAATATTCCGATATCGATGAGTTGAAAGCTTATGCGGTAGCCATAATCAATACTTTGAAAGAGCTGGTGCCACTCAATCCGCTCTATTCGGAAGAGTTGAAGTTTTTCTTGAACCGATTTAATCCGAATGAACCATCGCCACTCACTGATTTTGCCGCCAGTTTAACCACAGCCACACGCGAAGACTTACAACAGGTACTGGAACAAGTGCACTTACGTAAGCGCATGGAAAAAGTGCTGGTAATGATCAAAAAAGAATTGGAAGTAGCGCAACTGCAAAACAGCATTCAAAGGCAGGTTGAAGACAAACTCAGTGAGCATCAACGCAAATTCTTTTTACGCGAACAGTTGAAAGCCATTCAAAAAGAATTGGGCATCGCAAAAGACGATAAAACCGCCGATATTGACCGTTTTAACGAGCGTATTAAAGCCCTTAAAATTCCTGAAGATGCTAAAAAGAAAATCGATGACGACATCGAAAAACTGTCTATTCTCGAGCCCGGCTCACCTGAGTATGCGGTGACTCGTAATTATCTAGATGTGGTAACCGATTTACCCTGGGGGGTTACCACCAAAGACAAACTGGATTTACGTCGAGCAAGACGTGAACTCAACAAAGAACACGCTGGTCTTGGCGATGTTAAAGATCGTATTGTTGAATTTCTTGCAGTGGGCGCATTAACCGGTGAAATTGCCGGCTCGATTTTATTATTGGTGGGTCCACCGGGGGTCGGCAAAACCTCGATCGGTCGCTCCATTGCCAATGCGCTGGGAAGAAAGTTTTTCCGTTTTTCCTTGGGTGGTATGCGTGATGAAGCAGAAATCAAAGGGCATCGACGTACTTACATCGGTGCAATGCCGGGTAAGTTGATTCAAGCCATTCGTGATACTCGCTCGTCCAATCCGGTGATCATGCTAGATGAAATCGATAAAATAGGAAGCTCCTATCAAGGCGACCCAGCCAGTGCCCTGCTCGAAGTGCTGGATCCAGAGCAAAACCAGAACTTTCTCGATCACTACCTAGACGTTCGCTTTGACCTGTCGAAAGTACTCTTTATTTGTACAGCGAACCAACTCGACACTATTCCACGCCCGCTGCTCGATCGTATGGAAACCATTCGACTGTCCGGGTACATCACTCAAGAAAAAATAGACATTGCCAAACAATACTTGTGGCCACGCCAATTAGAAAAATGTGGCTTGAAAGCGTCACAAGTAAAAATCAGCGATACAGGTTTTCGTAAAATTATTGAAGACTATGCTCGCGAAGCCGGCGTACGTAACCTCGACAAACAGTTGGGACGAATTGCTCGCAAATGCGTAGTCAATATCGTTACCGGTAAAGCAAACAAAATCAACGTGTCGCAAAAATCGATTCCCGACTACTTGGGCACCCCTTGGTTTCAAATGGAAAAGCCTGGCAACAGTTTGGGTGTCGTTACCGGACTCGCTTGGACTGCATTGGGAGGCTCCACTTTAAACATAGAAGCTGCAATTGTTCATAGTAAAACCCGTGGCTTTCGTTTAACCGGAAAACTCGGCGATGTAATGAAAGAATCGGCAGAAATTGCTTACGCTTATATTGCCGCCCACCTTACTGATTTTGGCGCCAAAGCCGACGCCTTTGATCAGCAAATGCTCCATTTGCATGTGCCCGAAGGTGCAACACCTAAAGATGGGCCATCTGCTGGGATCACTATGGCAACAGCATTGCTTTCGCTGGCAAAAAAGAAAGCCCCCAAAAAAGGCATTGCCATGACGGGCGAGCTCACATTAACCGGAAAAGTATTGGCTGTTGGTGGCATTCGCGAAAAAATCATTGCCGCTCGTCGTGCCAATATTAAAACGGTTTTATTACCGGAAGCTTGTCGAGGTGACTATATTGAATTGCCTAAACACATCACCGAAGGAATGAAGGTACACTTTGTTTCTGACTTTGAAGAAGTTGCAGGCATTATGTTTTAAGATTTTAAAGGTTTTGAAGCCCTCAAAACCTTTCTCGGAATTTAATTCGGATCGGCGCTATTTTCGAACCCGTTTCAACAGGAATAAAAAGCATTTCACCAACTCACCATTCTAAAAGCTCCCCCTACTTTAGAGGTCCCAATGCTTTCATTTGGCCAGCCTCTAAGACAGGCTGAAACGACTCATCACAATGACAAACTTCCCTCCCATATCTAAGAGAGATCCTCCGGCGCTTTCTCTGGTTAAAGCAGCGGCTCGGTAGAGGGTAACTGGATATTTAAAAAGATGGTTCAGCCAAAAAGAGATGCTGTAAAAGCAAATGCAGCAAGAAGGACTATGTTTTTAAGCTCATTCCTGACTTTGTACTTTTAATAAAGGGACTTTTTGCTTAGAAACCCAGCAAAAATGTTTTTGTAAAGCCGGTTCATTAACAATAGCACTCAGAGAGTTCAATCGTTTAGCCAAAGTCATTTCATCAAAATATTTGTGTAGACCACGGTGGCATTGGCGACAAATATCAATGCCTTGATTAAGCTCATCTTTACTGTAAAGCTTTTTAAATCGGTTACGACGGTGAACCTTACGGGGAATTAAATGATGAAATGTTAAAGGCACTTCACGCCGACATAAAGGACACAAACCGAACTTTTTATTCGTTGACATTAGTGTGTATAAATTAAAAAATCTTCGATGTCACAATATCAGCTAACATATCAATATGCTTGCCTTCAGCATTCAGACAGGGAATATAGTGGTAAGCTGCATCCGAATATTGGCGAAATATCGACTGGTTTTCGTGTTGGATCTCTTCTAAAGTTTCGAGGCAGTCTGCCGCAAACCCTGGGCATATCACATCAACCGAGCGACCCGTTTTACCGATTTGTTCCAAAGTCACATCTGTATAAGGATGTAACCAGGGCTCACGTCCAAACCTCGACTGATAACACAGTTGCCAGCGATCAGGTTCCAATTGCAACGCTTCGGCCAGCAAATGCGCCGTCGTTGAACACTGCTCAGCATAGGGATCACCATTATCCACCAGTCGTTTGGGTATGCCATGAAACGACATGACTAATACATCACCAGGTGGATGCTTCTGCCAATGAGTTTTCACGCTGGCTGCGAGCGCTTCAATGTACAAAGGGTGATCATGATAATCTTTTGTCAGATGAAGTTCGGGTAAGTTAAGCGATGCTCGTTGACTGTTAGCCACACCATCGTAAACCGAAGCGGTCGATGCCGAACAAAACTGTGGATAAAGCGGCAATACAATCACTTTGTCGCAATTTTTGAGTTGTTCAAGTCCCGCGGATATAGAAGGGTTTCCATAAGTCATAGCCAACACCACTCGAGCATTGATGGCTTGGTCATCAAGTTTTTGTTGCAGCTTTTTCGCCTGATTTAGAGAAATGGAAAGTAAAGGAGAGCCCGACTCGGTCCAAATGGATTGGTAAAGTTTGGCCACGCGTGCTGGACGCACACGTAAAATGAAGCCATGCAAAATGGGATACCAAATCCAGCGTGGCAGGCTCACGACTCGGCGATCACTTAAAAACTCCGCCAGATAACGGCGAACCGCAGATGGAGTCGGTGCATCTGGAGTCCCTAGATTAACCAGCAAGACTCCCAGCGGCTTGTTGTTACTCATGAATAAAAACTAAAAACAGCAAGCTTTAGTCCAACGCCTTGAAAATGTTATCTCGAATATCGGTCATGCTGCCCAAACCCGCAACCTTAACGTATTGAGGCGCATCTTCAACGGCTTCTTTCGAATAAGCCGTATAATACTCAATTAACGGTTTAGTTTGTTCATGATAAACATCAAGACGTTTGCGAACTGTCGCTTCCTGATCGTCATCTCGCTGGATCAAGTCTTCACCAGTTTGATCATCTTTACCCTCAACTTTTGGTGGGTTGTAAATCACATGGTAGGTTCGTCCTGAGTCTGGGTGTACGCGTCGACCACTCATACGCTTGATGATTTCGTTGTCATCAACGTCAATTTCCACAACGTAATCCACATGGATTCCATTGTCTCGCATTGCATCGGCCTGAGGAATCGTTCGCGGAAAGCCGTCGAGTAAATAGCCATTGATGCAATCGGGTTCAGCAATCCGCTCCTTCACCAAACCAATAATAATATCATCGGAAACAAGCTTACCCGCATCCATTACTTTTTTCGCTTCCACCCCCAGAGGAGTTTCCGCTTTAACGGCGGCTCTCAACATGTCTCCGGTAGATATTTGCGGAATACCGTATTTTTCTTTGATGAATTGGGCTTGAGTGCCTTTTCCTGCGCCAGGCGCACCCAGTAATATGATTCGCATCTACTCTTCTCCGGGAGTCTTTAGGGATCCTCTAAAAGGCGTCTTTAGAGGTGACCTTAATTACAATCCGAGCTGTTACGGATTTCGTTCATCAATTAGTAGTCGTAAAG
Organism: Pleionea sp. WD8-19; assembly: GCF_055326765.1. Classification (NCBI taxonomy): domain Bacteria; kingdom Pseudomonadati; phylum Pseudomonadota; class Gammaproteobacteria; order Oceanospirillales; family Pleioneaceae; genus Pleionea; species Pleionea sp. WD8-19. The sequence goes on from NZ_JBUZOU010000005.1 coordinate 74,557, forward strand.
ATACCTATCACGACTGCCTAACTCAAGAAAATAATTCGATTTTTCAACTTGATACTATTCTTTAAAACAAAAAAGCCAGAGGTATTGAACCTCCGGCTTTTTTAAAAACGACAACGAAGAATAAATAAATTATTGACCTAGCAACAATTTATTCAAACGACGAGTGAAAGTTCCCGGATCATTGAGTGATCCACTTTCGGCCAAAAGAGCTTGGTCAAATAAAAACAAGGCCCATTCTTTGAAGTCGTCGCCCGACTTTTCAGCCGCTTGTTTTACCAAAGCATGCTCCGGATTAATTTCAAACACGGGCTTAACTTCAGGTGCAGCTTGCCCTGCAGCAGCCATCAATCGCGCCATTTGGGCAGACATTTCGCCTTCGGAACCAACCACACAAGCCGGTGAATCGGTGAGACGATGAGTCACTTTAACCTCTTTAACCTTATCGCCCAGCACTTCTTTGAAACGCTCCACCAAAGGTTGGCTCTCTTTTTCGACTTGTTCGCGATGTTGTTTTTCAGTTTCGTCTTCCAGTTCACCCAGATCCAGATCACCTTGGGTAACGGATATCAGTTTCTTTTCTTTGTACTCTTGAAGGTGCGATATGGCCCACTCATCAATCCGATCGGATAACAGCAATACTTCAATGCCTTTCTTTCTGAAAACTTCCAAATGTGGGCTGTATTTCGCTGTTTCAAAACTTTCAGCGGTTATGTAGTAAATTTTATCTTGCCCTTCTTTCATACGCTCAATGTATTCATCAAGCGAGACATTCTGTACCTTGTCATCGTTGTGTGTTGAGGCAAACCGCAACAATCCAGCTACGGATTCACGATTGGAATAATCTTCGCCCAGCCCTTCCTTTAACACATTGCCAAATTGCTCCCAGAAAGATTGGTATTCATCTTTATTATTTTTCGCCAACTTTTCCAACATGGAAAGGACACGTTTAACACAAGCATTTTTCAATGACTGAGTGACTGAGCTGTCCTGTAAAATTTCACGAGAAACATTCAGAGGTAAATCATTTGAGTCAAGAACACCACGCACAAAACGCAGATAAACAGGAAGAAACTGCTCAGCATCATCCATAATAAACACGCGCTGCACATAAAGCTTAACACCGCGACTGCGATCACGATTCCACATATCGAATGGCGCATTTTTGGGGATGTACAACAAGCTCGTGTATTCTTGCTTTCCTTCAACTTTGTTGTGTGCCCAGGTTAATGGTTCGGCAAAATCGTGCGAAATATGTTTGTAAAACTCTTTGTATTCTTCGTCAGTAATATCACTTTTACTGCGCGTCCATAATGCTGTTGCTTTATTAACCGCCTCAAACTCGGTTGAAGGTTTTGCTTCTTCCCCTTCTTTTGCAGGCTCAGCAGGTTTTAACATTTCAACCGAAACGGAAATATGATCGGAATACTTTCCAATTATCGAGCGTAACCGCCAGTCGCTTAAAAACTCCTTTTCAGCCTCTTTTAAATGTAAAATCACATCGGTACCACGGTTGGCTTTGTCTGCTTCTGCAATTTCAAATTCACCTTCACCCGATGAAACCCACTGAAAACCCTGCTCGCTTCCGGCAGCTCTTGAAACGACTGTAATTTTATCGGCAACGATGAAGCCTGAATAAAATCCAACACCAAATTGACCAATCAAATTGGCGTCTTTTTTCTGATCTCCGCTTAACTGCTTAATAAACTCGGCCGTACCGGATTTAGCAATGGTCCCTAGATTATTGATTAAATCGTCTTTGCTCATACCAATGCCGTTATCACTAATTGTTAGTGTACCAGCGGCTTCATCGGTTGTTATTCGAATACGAAATTCAGGATCATCGGCGATCAGTTCACTGTTATCCAGTGATTTAAATCGAAGCTTATCTACCGCATCGGCTGCATTCGATATCAACTCTCGTAAAAATATTTCTTTATTGCTGTATAAAGAATGCACCATCAAATGCAATAGCTGCTTTACTTCTGTTTGAAAGCTGTGTTTTTCCATGGTCGCAGAGTCACTCATTTCCAAATACCTCTAAAGTTTTAACTTAGGTCAATCAACCTCTGTTAGGGATAAGCACCTATCGGTTAAAAGTTCGGATAATGTTTTATTTTTGGTTAAATCCAAAAGCGATTTTTAGGTCATTGATTCCCGAAATCACTTTATTGACAGTCAAAAACAAAACATTGACCGGCTTTAAACACCGATGTTAAACCCGTAACGAGGGTAAAGTTTCGTTTTTGGGCGGTTGCCCTGATTGTTCAATGCATGAAGTGATGCTTTTATGGGGATGGAATGAGTTTTTTCAACACATAACGTGAAAATAAAACCCGATTAACCTTGCATGCGCTTGATTAAAAACTGAACTTCTCGGTTCAACCAGTGCTGTACACCAACCGACTCCATTTCAGCGGCCTTAAACAGCCTCTGTTGATCTTCAGGGGCAAGACAAATGGTAAAACGCCCGACAAATGGGCTGACTGTAGACATTTTTTGAGCCTGGGAAAGTTCGAGATATTCATCAATGACGCTGGCGAAACGCTGCTTAAGCTGTTCGAGATTTTTACCTTCGAAAATTAATACATCCTCTGCATTTATCACTTCACCAACAATGCAATCGGACTCTGGCTCATACTCCAATTGAGCAACAAAACCTTTATAAGTTAACAACGATCGACTCCCGTTCCTGGTGTGTCCATTGATAACTATAGCAGTTGTCGGCGTTGTTTCCGGCTTATTCTCGGGCTTTATTAAATTATTTATTCATCGAATTTAGGCATTTTTATAAAGAATTGGTTTTAAAACACACGATATCACTAAACCAAGGTACGACGCTCCGCAATCGAGCGCGCTAATGTGTTTGCATCAAGATATTCCAACTCCCCTCCCATAGGTACGCCTTGCGCAATACGGGTAACAGCAACCTGGTACTGCGCAACCATATCACGAATATAATGCGCCGTTGCTTCGCCTTCTATTGTTGAACTGGTCGCCATAATCACCTCTTCAACACCACCCGCCGCTAATCGCGTTTCCAGAACCTCCAACCCTAATTCTTCCGGCCCAATGCCATCCAGTGGTGATAAATGCCCCATCAAAACAAAATAAACACCGCTGTAAACCGAAGAGTTTTCTATCGCAATAACATCGGCAGGAGATTCCACAATGCACACCAGTTTATGGTTGCGTTTAGAGTTGGCGCAAATGGCACAAAGATCATTTTCCGTAAAGTTTTTACACTGCTGGCAATGATGGATATTACGCATGGCATCGTTGAGTCGCGTGGCCAAGTGTTCACCACCCGGCCGGTCTCGTTCGAGCAAATGGTACGCCATGCGTTGAGCACTTTTTCGCCCAACCCCCGGTAAACAGCGCAAAGCTTCTATCAAGCTTTCCAGTAATGAAGTCTGTTTCATTAGAAGGGTAATTTAAAACCAGGAGGAATGGGCAGTCCAGCAGTCACCGACGACATCTTCGACTGAGTTTCCGACTCTACTTTACGAACAGCGTCGTTTACCGCAGCGGCGATCAAATCTTCGAGAATTTCTTTGTCGTCTTTCATCAGTGAATCGTCAATTTCGACTCGGCGCACATCGTGTCTACCGGTCATCGTCACTTTTACCATTCCGGCACCAGACTCTCCAATAATTTCCATATTGGCAACTTCTTCCTGCATCGACTGCATTTTTTCCTGCAGTTGTTGCGCCTGCTTCATCATATTGCCTAAACCTTTCATGTTTTACCTCTGTGTTTGAATTTGAATGTCTTTGATATCAATGTTGCCGGAAAATGTTTGCAGCAACCCGGCAACTTTTTCATTGGACTTAAACTGTTCCAGCACCTGTTCAAGGTGTTGTTGGTGACGTTGTTCGCTAATCACCCTGGGGGTCAGCAGGTTATCGTCGCCCGTTTCGGTGAATAGCTTGCAGTGAATCTTTAACTTCTCATTAATTGCTTGCTCAATTTTTTTAATAGCAACGGGCGTACAAAAATTTTCAACGGAAGGTAACAAAAGAATAGTGAGTTGTGCTTCACCGGCTGATTTTACCTGACTGTTGTTAATCACCTGAAAAATAGACCCTGACAAATCGAGCTGCTGAATAAAATCGTGCCAGTGGTTTGCCTCTGTCAATTGTTCCAATTCAAAAGTTAAGTTTTCACTTTTCTTTTGAGCTTCTTTAGTTTCAACGGCTTCTTCAACTGAAGCTTCAAAAGTTGAAGGTTGTTCTACTTTTGCTACGTTCAAATGCATCCACTCTTCAGTGTGACTGCGAGATTCTGCAACACTATTTTCCTTAACCGCTGGCTCTACTTGAACGTTCGTCGAAGGTTGTCCTGTTGGTTGATTATTGGCGATTTTATTGACGTCGGTGGTTAAACTTTCGGATGAAGAATCGGTTTTTACTGCATCATTTTTTTTTTCGTCTGTAACTTGTGGCGTAGGAACATTGTCTGGTGTAACAGACTCAGTTTTTTCATTTACCGATGCAGAAGGCATTGCATTTAAGTTAGTTGAAACTTGTGACGATGCATTGCTTGTTGCCGGTTGCAACTTGCGGGCTCCTTGCGCTGACGCATTTTCTGCACCCAGTGTTTTTCGCTTACTACCCGATGTTGTCCCCGTTTTGGGACGAAACGTCAGCATTCGGAGCAGAGCCATTTCAAAACCTTGTCTTCGATCGGGTGACAAAGCCAGATCTTTTCGCGCATGGAGAGCCAGTTGATAAAACAATTGAATATCATTGGCACTGAATCGTTCTACAAAAGGCAGTAATTTTTCATCATGGATTGATTCTACACCAACCAATTGCGCCACGGCCAAATGATGCAAAGCTGAAATAATTTCTGCTAAAACATCCTGATAATCTGGAGCCAATTCCGACATGCGCTCGGTGATTTCCAACAACGCGTTGGCATTGTGTTGACTAAATGCATCGAGAAATTCATACACAAACTGTTGATCGACAGTCCCTAACATATCAGCAACGTCTTGATAGCTAAGTTTCCCCCCACCAAAAGCAATGGCCTGATCGAGTAAGCTCAATGAGTCGCGCATACTACCGTCGGCGGCACGCGATAACAACGATAAACTCTGAGGTTCAAAGTCTATATTTTCCTGCTGTAGAATACTGGAGAGGTGCCCTTCAATATGTTGAGGACTCATACGCTTCAAATGAAACTGCAAACAGCGTGATAGAACAGTCACAGGTAACTTTTGTGGGTCGGTAGTGGCCAACAGAAAGATCACATGCGGAGGAGGCTCTTCAAGCGTTTTTAACAGCGCATTAAAACTGCTGTTCGACAGCATGTGGACTTCGTCAATAAGATACACTTTGTATCGGCCACGAGATGGCCGGTATTGAACATTATCGAGAATTTCTCGGGTATCCTCTACTTTAGTTCGCGATGCTGCATCAATTTCCAGCAAATCGACAAAATGCCCCTGCTCAATTTCCTGGCAAATAGCACACTCACCACAAGGATTAGCAGTAATACCAGTTTCACAATTGAGGCACTTAGAGAAAATTCGGGCGATGGTGGTTTTGCCCACACCGCGTGTACCGGTAAAAAGGTAAGCATGATGTAATCGGTTCTGCTCAATCGCGTTTACGATGGCACGTTGCACGTGCTCCTGTCCCACAAGTTGGGAGAAATTCTGCGGACGCCATTTTCGCGCGAGTACCGTATAGGACATGAATAACCGTTTTTCAAAAAATTATCGATAATCACCGCATTATAATCAAGCCGCAGCAGGAACTCTAACAAAATGATTTTTGACGATTTTTTGAACGAAAGGAATGAATAAAAGCGCTTATTAGAAAAGTTTCGGGTGGGACCTGCCAGCCACACCCCGGCACACGAGTCAGCCACTACCGTTGCTCCCTTCCGGGCCTGGCGGGGTTCGTAGCCTATCGTTGCGGGGGAACCAGCAGGTACCCATAACGAAAGAGCGCGCATTATCCCTAATTTCAGGCCAGATGAAAAGAGCTGCTTGAAAAGATTTTTTGTTTATATTTCAACCAGCTAAAGTAAATTATCTCAATCTTCGCATTGAACCGAATCAATACCAATCGCAGTATGTACCTTTTTCGAAATTCATTCGGCTTCAAAAGGTGTAGCAGTAAAACACCGGTTAAAGTCGCATTGAATGAGATGATTACTCAATAATTAATGCCACTTGAAAACCCCAAGCGTCACCTAAATTAAAGACTCTGTAGGAACTTCGAAGTACTCATTTTGGAATAGGTCAATTAGGAATAAAGAAATTGGATATAAAAAAGATCATTATCTATTCTTTAAGATTATATATATTCGTTTTCTATAACTTTCATCGCCCTACCGAAATATTAAACATAATATAATGACCAAGATCACGCTTTTGGAATTTTTATTCTGATTTTTATGTTCCTATTGGCAGATTTTCAATTACGCTTTTATTGATCAGGGTGCCAAAGGCATCCTATGAATGCTTGGCGTTTAAGCGTTGAACTGAAGCCAATGTGATATCGAGTGTAATTGAATGAGGTTATTATTATGTTTGCCTTCATTGCTGATTTTTTTAAGGGCCGTCCAAAAGAAGAGACTCGGTCAAAGTTGCATACAGTTAACGACAATAAAGCGCAATCAGCCCGAACCATTAAATACGATCCTACTCTAATCGAGACCCTTAAAAAGGATCATTCCAAGCTGGTTACAATTTACGGTCATATGTGGAAAGAAGGTTTCGAAAAGCGAGACTATAAGAAGCTATCCAGTATGATCGCTGAGTTTAAAGCCGGTTTTCAATCTCATCTGTTAAAAGAAAACGTGAAATTTTACGTTTATTTGGAGCAGTCACTATCGAGCGACCTTCACACGCTTCAAGTCGTTAAGGATTTTCGTACCGACATGAACGAAATTGCAAACGCGGTTATCCAGTTTTGTAAGAAGTATTCGCATCAAGCGTTTACCACAGAAATGGAACAGGAGTTCGAGCGCGATTATATAAAGATAGGTGAAGTTTTAACTCGACGAGTCAGTATGGAAGAAAACGAACTCTACCTACTTTACCAACCTGAATAAAACATTCCAATTTGCAGTAATGCTCTGTTCGAAAACTTTCGGAAGAGTTTTGCAAATACAGGAAAACGCGACTGAAATTTCGCTCAACATAAAAACAATAAACCAGTTGTCATTTCAGGGATCCAAATGTTAATCATAATGCATTCGGTGTATGGCATCAGTCGGTGTGCTAGGTGAGTGCCATGACTGCAGCACAACCCGAAGCAACAACGACACTCGACCAACCTGTCGCCGAAAATCCAATTGTCATTATTGGTAACGGACCGGTTGGTGTTAAAGCTGCACAACTGATCCTGAAGCAGTCTGAGCTTCATCACGTTGTCATTTATGGTGATGAAAAAAACGCCCCCTACAACCGAGTCCAACTTTCACTTTACCTTTCAGGAAAAGTCGATCGGCAGCAATTAGCCAATCCCGTTTCGCTGCATAAGTCGGAACGACTGCATGAGTTTATCGGTCGACGAATCATTCATATCGACTTTCAATCGCGTATTGTTATAGATGATAACAATCGCGAGCAACCCTACAGCAAACTGATCATTGCGACTGGATCAAGCGCTTTTGTTCCTCCCATTAAAGGATTGAACAAAAAAAATATTTTTACTTTCCGATCCATTGATGATGCGAACGAATTAATTCGCTGTCGTGAAACCTGTCAGCAAATTTTTGTCGTTGGAAGCGGTGCACTAGGGCTCGAAACAGCGCTTGCAATGAAAACACCTTCCAATAGGGTTACTTTGGAAGTGCGAGACCGTTTGCTGTCACGGCAGCTTGATCAATGCGCCAACAGTATTTTACGTGAACGTATTTTATCATCTGGCATCGATATTATTCATCGCGATCCAGTTACTGAAGTGTTTGGCCACAATCAGGTGGAACGAGTTTGTCTTTCCAGTGGTCGTTTGATTGAAGTTGATACGTTGGTTATTTGTGCCGGGATCCGTCCCAATGTTAAATTAGCTCGCGACAGCGGACTCGACGTTAAATCCGGAGTATTGGTTAACAACTTTATGGAGACCAGTGAAACCGATGTTTACGCCATCGGTGAATGTGCCGAGCACAATGGAGCTACTTACGGTATTGTCGCACCTGGATATGAGCAGGCCGAAACCTGCATCGATCACATCCTCGGAAACGACAATCAATACCAAGGCAGTATTAATAACCTGCAGCTTAAAATCGATCATCATAAAACAACCATCTACGGAAACATTAATCAACCTACCGAAAAAGTTTATACCTACAGCAATCGCTTAAAAGGCATTTTCCGTAAATTACTGATCGATCAAAATCGAATTACGGGGATGATTGCTATTGGCGAATGGAACGAAGAAATTCGTATTCGCGACAGTATTCAGCAACAAGAGAAAATTAGCAGTCGACTGTTTAAGGCTTTTGAATCCCGTGGGTTTCTTTGGAGTAACGAAACCCAATCGGATGTACTTTCGCAACCTTCTGATTATATTGTGTGCCTGTGTCAAGGAATAACTCGAGGCGAATTATCCAATGCAATGGACGAAGGCAATCGAACATTAGAATCGTTATGCCATAAAACCGGTGCTGGTTTAACCTGCGGTTCATGTAAACCCTTACTTGGGCAAATGCTCGACAGCCCATTGCCCAATTTGGTAATGCGCCATCACAAGCTTATTTACGCCAGCTCTATTGCGGCACTGTTACTCATTTTACTGCTGATTTTTAGCGAGCCGCTCGCTGCTTCTTTCAGCGTTCAAGCCAGCTGGAAAATTGAAATGCTTTGGTTTGACAATTTCTGGAAACAAGTCAGCGGTTATACATTATTGACACTGTGTGTATTAGGCGGAGCCCTTTCGGCACGCAAACGATTAAAAAGTTTCCGCATTGGAAACCTCGATAACTGGCGACTGTTTCACTCGATTATCGGTGTGATCGCGCTAATCATATTGATTGTGCATACTGGATTTCGATTGGGTAACAATCTGAATTTGGTTTTAATGCTGGTCTTTCTTGCAGCCACTACTACCGGCTCGCTGGTTGGTATATTCATGTCTAAAAACCATCATTGGACTGATTTAAAACTTCGCGAACACCGTAAGTGGTGGTCACGTGTTCACTATACGCTATTATGGTTATTGCCCGCCCTTTTAGGCTATCATATTTTCGCGGTTTACTTTTTTTAATCTATGAAAAAAATAAAAATAAAATTTTGGCATTATGGTGTATTCATCACATTGGCTTTATCTTTTTTTCTCGGCCATAATTTGTTTAAAGGCGATAAAAGTTATTTTCTGGCAGGTGAAACCAGTTACGGACATTATCAAATAGAAATGGAGTGCAGCGCATGTCACACCGAGTCTTTTTCTGACAAAGACGTTATTCAACAAGCCTGCGAAAGTTGCCACCAAAAAGCACTGGACCGCTTTAGTGATTCACACCCCAAAAAAAAGTTTCAAGATCCACGAAATGCTGCCTTATTGGAGCAACTGGATTCTCGTTACTGTGTTACCTGTCATACCGAACACAAACCTGAAATCACACGTAAATCGGGCGTAACCATCGCTGCAGACTTTTGTTTTCATTGTCACCAATCTATCGCTGAAGAGCGCCCTACTCACAAAGACTTTGCGTTTGATTCCTGTGCTAGCTCCGGTTGCCACAATTATCACGACAACTCGATGTTGTATGAAGACTTTTTGATTCGTCATATGGGCGAACCCAAAGTTAAGGCTAAAGCACGGCTAAATAATCGCACCGCGCTGCAACGTTGGTTGAAAAAGAATGATGATGTAAAGCCCTTATTAAAAACCGAGCACGATGCACCGACTTGGCTAGCCAACAATTTAATACTGGAGCAATGGGCGATTAGCACGCACGCCATAACCGCCGTCAACTGTTCCAGCTGCCATGCAGAAACGAAACATAGCGATCGTCCAAATGATCGATGTATCAACTGTCATGAACGGCAAGTCGAAAGTTTTCAGCAAAGTCATCATGGCATGCGAACGAAACTGGGTTTAACCCCGTTATCCACTGAGCAGGCACGACTAGAGATCGATCATTCAAAACACAAACTACTTAATTGCAGCAGTTGCCATAACCCACACCTTCCCGATCTTAAAACTGCAGCTGTCGATGCTTGTTTAAACTGCCACCAAGATGAGCACTCGAAAAATTATAAAATATCAAAGCATTTTCGTTTATGGCAACAAGAGCAACAAGGTCTCGTAGAAGAAGGCACTGGTGTAACTTGTGCCAGTTGTCACCTGCCTCGTGTTAAAAAAGGCAAACGCGTGTTTGTCGAGCACAATCAAAGTGCCAATATCAGACCGAATAGCAAAATGTTAAAAGGTGTTTGTATGCAGTGCCACGGAATGGAATTTTCGTTAAGCGCCCTCGCTGATGATGCGTTGATAAAAAGCAACTTTAGTCAGTTACACGCCGTTGATTTGGAAACTTTTAATTTAATAAAAAAGAGAATAGAAAAACGTAGACAGAAACGATGAACCTTAAACTAGAGGAACTTCACATGATAAAACCTAAACTTGTAAAACTTGGCGTATTGTCCTTACTATTTACTGCACCTATATGGATACTGGCCTCGACAATTTCCCCCCAAAAAATGGCTGATGCAATATTTGCCGTCATCGAATCGGATCGAACGGTGTATACACGAAATGTTGTGAATCGTTTGCAAAATGAAGAAGAAATTTTGGATGCCAGTGAACATTGGAAAGAAGAGCAAGCACTGCCATTACCCGCTCAAATGCTTCGCATGGGTTCAGAGCGCATCAACGAAAAAAACGCCGGGTTCAGCTACGCCTTGCTTTCATTATGGGCCATTAATAAGCAGAACAATCCAAAAACAGAAACGGAAAGAAAAGGACTAGAGTTTGTTGCAAAAAATATGGGTAAAAATTTTTACGATGAAGAAACCCTTGGCGGTAAAAAGTACTTTACCGCGGTTTATGCCGACATTGCGGTCTCAGAAGCTTGTGTAAAGTGTCATAACAAACACATCGACAGCCCCAAAGCCGATTTCAAACTGGGTGAAGTTATGGGCGGCATTGTCATTCGTATTCCTTTACAATAATTTCAATCGAAACTGCCGGGTACTTTGCCCGGTATTTCCTTTTGAGTTTGTCGCAGAAGCTGGCCTAATCCATTTTACTTGGTAACGGAACTGATTTATCTTTTATAGTCGACTCACATTTAATTCACTCAACTTATATTTTTTCTTTATAAGCCCTAGATTTATCATGAATGACTCCTCAACACTGCTCCACCAACAATTTAAAGCGCAGCCTAAATATCTCAAAGTAATCCGGGGCAGCTTATGTAACTTGTTGAAAAGCAAAGGCTTTGATGAAAACTATCGCTCTGACGTTGTGATAGCGGTTGATGAGGCATGTCAAAACATTATTCGACACGCTTATCATTTTGATGACCGTGGAATTATTGATCTAGGGGTATATTTGGCAAATAATGTATTATCAATTGAGCTGATTGATTTTGCCGAACCGGTCGATCCCCAATGTTGTCAACCTAAGCCAGGCAATAAACTGCAGCCCGGTGGACTCGGAACTCTGTTAATGAGCAAACTGATGGATTCTGTCCATTACGAATGCCCACCACCAAAAGGTGTTGGTAATAAACTGGTGATGAAAAAAACGGTCAAACCAATAGCATCTAACTGAAGTAAAATGACTTACCGCTGAACTTTACTTCCTGTAAATAAAGGAAACGTGAATGAATTATTCAGTCTCGCATAATGGCAACGAAACGACAGTGTTTTTAACCGGAGATGTTGATCTTGAACGTTCGCCTGACGCCCGTAAAGTGTTACTCGAGTCTGTCGATAAAGGTCAAAATCTATTGGTCGATATGTCAGCTGTTGAATACATCGACTCATCCGGTGTTGCCAGTTTAGTCGAGGCATTACAAGCATCTCGCAAAAAAAACCTAGACTTTGCTCTTACCGAAGTCAGTGAACCGGCACTCAAAGTTTTTCGTCTAGCCCGCCTTGAAAAAGTATTTGAAATACGCAATAAAACTTAATCAAACGTTTTAGTAAAATGCTCAATAGAAGGTCTGGAGTTTTGGTGAACTCCAGAGCACCTTTCATGCATAGAAATACAGCACTTAATGTTGATGAGCGCCCGCAGTAGCGCCTTTTGGAAAACGTATATCTTCAACAATATGTTTAACATCTTCCGGTACTTCACTTGTAAATTGACTCACCAAAAAAGCAACCGCAAAATTTAGTAACATACCCAGTGCGCCTATACCTTCTGGTGAGATACCAAACAACCAGTTTTCAGGCCGATTATCAATGAGAGGCTCAAAAAACACGCCTTTAAAAACCAGTATATAACCCGCCGTAAACGTAATTCCCACAATCATTCCGGCAATGGCACCTTCTTTATTCATATGCTTATTGAAGATCCCCATTATGATTGCAGGGAAAAAACTCGAGGCAGCCAGACCAAAAGCGAACGCCACTACCTGAGCAACAAAACCAGGTGGATAAATACCGGCCAGTCCGGCGACAACAACGGCAAGAGAAGCGGCGATTCGAGCAAACAGCAGCTCTTGCTTATCACTGATGTTCGGCATTAAATTTCGTTTTAACAAATCGTGTGAAATGGATGTGGAAATGACAAGCAGTAATCCAGCAGCAGTCGAAAGCGCGGCGGCTAAACCACCTGCAGCTACTAAGGCAACGACCCAGTTAGGTAACTTTGCGATTTCAGGGTTGGCTAAAACCATGATGTCACGATCTATTTGCATTTCGTTACGTTCGTCTCCGGAATAAAACATACGTCCATCTTCATTTTTGTCCTGCCAACTGATTAAACCGGTTTGCTCCCAGTTTTTTATCCAACTGGGGGCTTGCTCGTACGCTATTCCTTGATTGTCTTTACCATTAATGGTGTCGATCATATTCACTCGCGCGAAAACGGCAACTGCCGGTGCAGTCGTGTAAAGCAACGCGATAAAAACCAACGCCCAGCCGGCTGACTTGCGTGCGTCTCGAACTTTGGGTACGGTAAAAAATCGGACGATAACGTGCGGTAGTCCAGCGGTTCCTAACATCAATGCAGCAGTAATGAAAAATACATCCACGGTACTTTTCGAACCATCAGTATAAGCAGCAAAGCCTAGTTCGTTAGATAGCCCATCCAGTTTATCCAGTAAATACATACCGCTACCATCCGCTATTTGTCCGCCAAAACCGAGTTGAGGGATGGGGTTATCGGTCATCAAAAGAGAAATAAAAATTGCAGGTACCAAATAAGCAAAAATCAACACACAGTATTGGGCGACTTGCGTATAAGTGATCCCTTTCATGCCTCCCAGTACGGCATAAAAGAAAACGATTGCCATACCAATCATTACGCCAACGGTCACTTCGACTTCCAGAAAACGAGAAAACACAACTCCGACACCACGCATTTGCCCTGCTACATAAGTAAACGAAACGAAAATGGCACAAATAACGGCGACCGTTCGCGCGGTTTGTGAGTAGTAACGGTCACCAATAAAGTCAGGCACTGTGTATTTACCAAATTTTCGCAAATAGGGTGCCAGGCAAAGCGCCAATAATACGTATCCGCCGGTCCACCCCATTAAATAAACACCACCGTCGTATCCCATGAAAGAGATCAGTCCGGCCATGGAGATAAACGACGCGGCCGACATCCAGTCAGCTCCGGTCGCCATTCCGTTTGCTACTGGGTGTACGCCCCCCCCTGCAACATAAAAATCGTTTGTAGAACCAGCGCGAGAGGCAATGGCAATGGCGATATAAAGTGCAAACGTAACGCCCACGAAAATAAAAGTTAGAGACTGAATATCCATTGCATTCGCACCTCAATCTTCATGAACATTGTATTTGCGATCGAGCTTGTTCATTTTATGAACATACACAAAAATTAAAAGCACGAATGTATAAATGGCTCCTTGTTGTGCGAACCAAAATCCCAATTTAAATCCAAAAAATCGAACGGCGTTTAATTGCTCAACCAATAAAATGCCGAACAGGTAAGACACAATAAACCAAACAGTTAACAATATTGCCATCAATTTGAGATTTGCTCGCCAGTATGACTGTGCGTCTTGTGGGCTTTTAAATGCCATGCCATTCCCCATTTTTTATTGTTCTTACATGATTTTTAAGGCGTTAATTGGAGCTTGTTGTTTTGGTATTTTTAAACTTCTGCGGTTGCAAGATATATCAGAAAATGATTAAAGAACCAACCTTTATCGAATAATTACGTATTAAAAAAGGGCGAGTAAATTTGCCCTTTTATAAACGATAATAAAGTAGTAAACGGAATCGAATTATTTTTTATCGTTTATTAATTTTACCTTTCACATTTTCCATTGATAATCCACCACTCCCCTCATTTATAATGGTTACACCGTCTTCCAAATCGATTAAATCGATACCACCGGAGCCATCATCAAGCGTTACATGGCCTTTAACGCTTTTAATTAAAATACTTCCTGAACCGTCGTCAATGTCCAGAGTACCCCCTGCATTTTCGACACTGATTTCACCAGAACCGTCGTCGATTTTAATCGCCCCCTGAACATTCTCTATAGCAATACTGCCCGAACCATCATCGATGGAAAGCATACCTAATACGTCATTAATTTCGATACTTCCCGATCCGTCATTCACTTTTAAATTACCACCAATTTGTCTGATTTCAAGCGAGCCAGATCCATCTTTCACTTTTGTGTGATTGTTTATATTTGAGATTTTAATAGCGCCTGAACCGTCTTTAACGTATAGCTCAACATTCGCAGGTACTCTCACCGTTAAATCAATAGAAGGACTGTTACCGAACCAGCTGCTTTCATTATTAGGGTTAGCATCTGCGATTAACTCGCCTTGATCGTTGTCAATATCCAAAACCAGTTTAAAGTTATCATCATCGACTTTCAGGTCCGCCTCAACTTCTACGGTTCTCAAGCCTTTTTCACCAGTCACGACCAGAAAACCCGCACCTGCATCGATCGTAAATCGTTTGAGTGACTCTGCATTTTTGGAGAGAGTGCGCTTTTCTTCAACATCGAATGCAAATACTGGAACACCTGAGATAAGCGTTCCAAGAATTAACGTCATTATAAAATTTGAGTATTTGAAGTTCATCGTTTTTATCCTGTATTCATTATTTCAGACACAACAAGGCAATCATCATGCCAGCGAATAATTGACTCAATTAACGCGTTTAGACGGCGTTCAAGAACAAAAGGTTTAAATCATTTAGCGAAATTGACGAAAAACCGAAAAATCTCACCAAGTCGCATTTTTATTGCGGTCTATCGAGTTATGGTTACCAACGTAATTTCTGGCCAAACGCGAAACCGTACCGGAAGAATACTGGTGCCAATACCGCTACTCACCAGTAAATGTTTATTGTCTTGAACAATATGTCCATACGCATAGCGTTCGCCGTAAGCTGAAGGAACAATGGGGCGTCCAATGAAAGGTATGTTGACTTGGCCTCCGTGAGTATGCCCGGCGATAGTGAAGTCTACAGACCGCGGAAGCTCTGGAAATACATCTGGGTTATGTGTAAAAGCGACGATAAAACTATTATTCGGAACATCGCGTAATGCTTTACGAACATTATGCGGCGCTTCCCAGTAATCGCTGATACCAACCAGATAAAATTCACATTCAGATTGGCGGATCACAGCTGACTTATCTTCTAGCAAATGAATCTTCGACTGCTCAAAAGCCGCAATAACGCGCGGTCCGTCATACCACCAGTCGTGATTTCCCAACACCGCAAATACGCCTAAAGGTGCGTGCAAATGTTCCAATTCGGTAACGATTTCTTCGGGTGGTATCGTTTCGCCTCCAAGAACTTCTGTCGTCATAAAGTCTCCTGGCAAAACAATCATGTCAGGCTTCATTGCGTTGGTTTTCTGAACTATTTTCCGGAGACGTGTGATATCTTGAAAGGGAGAACCAACATGGAGATCGGATAGTATCGCAATCGATATTTCAGGGCACTGTTTTGGCAGACGTTGTAAACTGATTTTATAAGTACTCGTTGTAAGCAATGCCGGTTCGATAAAGAAAGACCAAGTCATTCCAATTAAAATAATCAGTACAAGCCCTAATTTAAAATGAGCTTTTACACCCAATAAGCGCTTAGAACTGTTCATCGATAATCACGTTTATTGTTTTCATCCAATTCAAACAAGTCTTCGTCAAACTGAAAGCCTATCACACCACCCTGCTCTTGTTGATACAGTGCTGCTCTTTCTTCCTTAGCTTTTGCCTTTAGAAACTGAATAGCTGCTCTTATACCGTGAATATTTTGTTTTTCCCACTTTGTTTTTGCATCGAAATAAATTTTTGTCAATGATATCAGTAAAAAACACAGTGAAACGGCCAACCCAATCCAACTGAAGCCCCAAATCCAAAACTCTACCGATAAACATATGCCTCCTAAGAGACAAAGAATAACACCCAGAGAAATCACACCATTGCCTTTTATTTTGGCATTAAGCGGATCATCCTCCATGAACAGTACGGGTACGCGCTCCCCAACTTGATACGGTTTTTTATTTTGAGATAAGCGTGACTTAAACCGGTATGTTTTTTCAAACTCAAATTCAACCACTGGCGCAAAGAGAGAACGATTCGTTTGCTTACGCTTTTTAAATTTAGAGCCCCCTACCGCATACCCAACAACCGTTCCGGTGGTCTCACGTGCAAAAAGCCTAAAATTTAACGCATAAGTTAATATACCGATTCCCAAACACAACAATAAAAAACCGAATGTGAATAAGCCTACTTCCATAATTTTCAGATCAATTTGAAATAAAAATATTTGTGTTTTATACCATTTAAATTAAAAACGGCCAATTTCTCTAAAAATGAGACCGATTTCATCACTTTAAGAAAAAAATGGTCTCAATCACAGTTTTCTAGAAATTATCGATATTTGATTGTTTTTTGTTCAACACCTAGTATTACCCACTCACGTTGTTCACTTCGTTGAACAATTTGAAAAAGGCAAGTCGAAGCGAAAGCTCCGATACGCAAAGCTACCGGTCTAAGGGCACCAAAAGCCTATGACAGCGGGGTTGCCAAATAAACGTGCTTCAGTCGTCTGTTCAGACACTGCTCTTTATTTGGACCCTATTTCGATAAATAGTTAAGTAGAGGTCTATCTCATGAAAAACAAACTTTGGTGTTTGTCTCCTATTGTACTCGCGTTAGCCGCCTGCAGCGGTGGCAGTGATTCCGTTACCGAAGAAGATGTCGTTGCTAACGATCCCCCACTCGGAAAAGTATCTCCACTTGAGTTACCAAAAGAAATTGCAATCCTACTGGCTAATGAAGAGTCTGGGTACTTATCAAAACGTGCTTCAAACAAAGCACCTGGCGATTTTGACAACGATGAAAAACGCATCCATGTTTGGGATGAAGCCATGGAACCACTAACCATGGTAAACGAAATTCTGTGCTACGTCAGCCAAACCGGCGCCGACCAAATTGTCAACGAAACCTATACCGCCTTAATTGATACCGAACGCTGCGAAACCGACTTGGAAAGCGATGAAGATACCGGTCAGTCTTCAGGAAACAGTGAAGAATTCCAACTCTGGACGATAGAGTCTACGCGAGAGTCAAACGACGCACCGCAAATCGTTAAAATTTGGGTTCCTGCCGAAAGTGAGCACGGTGACGAACCAATGGATCAGCAGCGTATTTTAGTAGAAGTCACCATAGATTCTGCGGGTGACGAAGAAAACCCCTATGGTCAGTTTGTTATGAACTGGAAAGGCGTTTACGACATGCAAGGCAATGAAATTGAAACCATGCATGGTACCATTCAAGCCACGCTAGACGCTGATGGCCGCCCCAATATTTTATTCTTTAACGAAGGTGGTTCCGATCAAATGGGATTCTCCTTCTCAGAATCAACCAATATATTGGTTGATTCAGTGGGTGCCGACAGTGGCGTTGCGAAAACCGCGTTTCACCACAGCAGCCCACACGGTGATTTCGGCGCAGAATTTAGCGTTGCCTATGATCCAACCTATTACTTACGAGGTAAAGATGAAAACCTCGACGGAACTGCCGATGCACAAATGTGTTTCGCTCGTGACGAGTTTGACCAATACGTTTGGCGATACAACTTGTACCAAAGTGACGACGGTTCACGTGTAGAGCTGAACAGCGGCTTCCCATTTTACGCAGACGTTAACGGCGAACGATATTTTGGCCATATCGGCTACTGGGGAATGTGGCTGCCTGAAGACGTCGATATGAGCCAAGTTTCTCAAATCGTTCGTCAAAATTTTGAAGACGACACCGAGTCAACTTACGATGTCACTCACGCTCCGGGCAAACTGATCAAACGTTCCAAAAGTACCATTGCTCTCGAAGACATTGAAGGCAGCTATTTGGAATACGGTGATCTGAGAGTTGAGTACACTCACGACTTTGAGTTAAACAGCGGTGACCAAGTTGGAGAGGCAGGCTTCTATGCGATTGCACAACGATTTGAAAACAGTGCAGGCATGGTCGACTATGAACCGATCGAACCTTATCGCTTAGCTGATGAGCACATGTTCTTCTGGTCTCAAAGCTTAGGCGGAGGCGTTAACTACGATGCCTATCACGATGCTTCGGTAGTAACGGTTTATCAAGAAAGCTATGTACGAAGCCTCGCTGATTTAGACAATGGTGCAGACAGTTTACAGTTAGATTGTTATCACCAGTGTTTAAAAAGCAATATCACCAGCGATCAAATCAATTACAACAACGACTCACCCTATTTAGAAGAGTCGCAAGGTCAAGCCACTGCAACTTATACGTTTAACTTCTCAACGCTCACATTAGAAGATGCAGAAGGTAACTCCGTTGCTTTAGCATCAGATGCTCAGGTCGGTGAAAACAGCCCACACCACTGGGGAATTCACTCAGGCGCGATGCTCGTATCGGGTACTCAAGTGAACGACGGACGTGATGTTTGGAACGCCGAAGTCTCATACGTTTGGGAAACGGGCCACAATCACTGGAATCAAACCACCGTCGTTAGTGAGTCAGGCAGTAATGACATTGTTGAGTTTGATAAACCACTGAACTTTGTTTACACCCACAGCACTGCGAACGACTTAAATGCGGATGAAACCAATCCATCACCTTATGACGGACAATCATTCATGCTGCATTATGGTGGAGCTGGCGAACTTTGGGGCATTCCTCACGAGCAACAAGGCAACAACCGTTGGAGCCCACTCTTTTCACTTGCTGATGGCACACTACTGGGTGACGGCCAATACATGGTGAAAGGTATTGATGTTGAACAACGATTACGAAGTGTTGATGAAAGCGAGTGTTCAGCCAATAACTTATCTCTCGACAGTACGGCAAATTTAGAATTACCGAACAACGACGACATAACCCCCGTATCCATTAACTGGAGTGATAAACCGGTTGTAGAAGACCCTCCACGTGTCATTGGCGGAGAAGTGCAAGGATAGCCTTTACTTTGACCTCGGCGCCGAAAGGCGCCTTTTTTTTTGACTCAGTTTTTAAAAGAATGTCCCCATTTTCATAACTCATTCGTTAAATTTCTTTTTTTAAATATCCCCCATAAAATAAGCCATGATGCGATTGCCGGACCGGTTCCCAATATCCAATATATTCCAATCGAATCACCTCCTCCTAAATATTTCGCGGTACTTGAAAATAAAAAGTACACCCAACTGATATGGCCACATAAAATTCCAAGCAAAATGGCAACGGGAATGAGAGAGAACACAACTTTATTGAATTTAAAAACAAGCCACCAGACAGAAAACAATCCATATGAAGGAAGCAGTACATAAAGCGTTATTAAAAGTAACCCACCTGGGCTTTCGAATAAAATAGAAATACCGAACGTTCCCCAAAAAAGCACTGCCACAGTACTTGGCAAAAGAAAAATCAATGCCAAAATAATTCTTATATACATTTTGCTAAACGCTTGCATGACGCCCCCACCTTAACAAGAATGAATATTGACTCAATATGACTCAAATCATTGTTGCGGCGAACCAAACATTACTGAGTAATATTTTCAAACCAACAATATCTCATACAAAGTTAATTCATATTTTTTTTATAAACTCACCCTCTGCGCTTAAAAGGCGCATAAAAAATTTTCATTAGAGATAATTAAAGTCACATTCTTTTAATAAATCTTTATTTAAAGCCCTCAAAACGCGAAATAAACTTTGAGAATAAGTTTATCCAGCTTTCGTGTCAAACCGTTAAACACCTGTCTGTTTTTCTAGTTGACGATGGTGTTCAACGTCTTTATAAAATTCTTCCGGGCGAATGTAATCTGGAGATTTTTACGAAAGCTCGCTCAAAAAAACCAAATAAAACAATTGTAAGGAGTAACAATGAATAAAAATCGAATAATGACAACTCTAGGAATTGCCAGTGCGTTGGTAATAGGCGGTTGTGGTCAACCCGTTAAAGTAACGGGAGGTGGGAGCATGCACTCAGCGGGTGGTAGTGAAAAAGCCATCTTTACGTTTAACGGAAGTTCGTGCGACTCAGAAAGCGTAAAAGGTCAAGTCAACTTTCATGATAAAAGTGCGATCGACTTTTCTGATTTAGGCGGCGTAAAACTGCACGGAGAAATCAACGAAGCATACTATTGTACCTTCGATGACATCGACTTCGACGCCCCCCTTTGTGCCTGCGACGTGGGTTACAATGAAATCAATTTCACTTATCGCTCCACTAATCCTGCCGCTTCCGGCGAAGGCGAAGGTATTGCCTGCTTAGCCGACTTTGGCGAAGGAAAAAAAGCTTTTCTTAATGGCCTATCGGTCATTCAAATCAACTCAGGGCCATTCAGTGGTTATTACAACGCAGGAACTCTCAACGGTAACGTTCAATATCACGAGTGCAACAGTGACAGTTAATTAAATAATAAATAAAAGGATAAACCCTATGAAAATGAAAGCAATTACCTCAGCAATATTGGCCACATCACTCATCGGAAGCGGATTAACATTTGCCGATGCGCCGAAACTAGGAAGTGATTTACTCGGCAATCGCTTTATCGTTTATGCTAAAAACAATCAATTTGCCCAACTGAAAAAAGCACTTTCGAATATTGAAGCAGAAACACATGTGGAGCTTAACGAGTTCGAAGCAATATCAACTTCGTTGAATATTGAACAAATGAAAGCATTACAAGAAAGTGGCTTACTAAAAAGTGTAGAAATTGATGCAAAAAGAAACTTTCAAGCAGTGAGTATCGAGCCATCTTCGTTGGACACACAAAGCCTGGGAGATTGGAAAAACGATGACTTTTACCCTTACGGGATCACCGCCGTACAAGCAGAAGAGATAGCTCCGAACCCTAACTTTCCGCGAAAAGTATGTATCGTCGATACTGGATATCAACTGGGTCATCCTGACCTTCCGGAAATAAATGTCGACGGCCAAGACGAAGGCGCTGGGCCTTGGTATCAAGACGGTCATGGTCATGGTACACACGTAGCAGGCACTATTGCAGCGAAAGGTGGAAACGGCGGCGTTATCGGTGTTTTACCTAACGACGATCAAAACCTTCATATCGTACGAGTCTTCAACGATGCAGGTGGCTTTAGCTACGCTTCCGATTTAGTTGGCGCAGTTCAAGATTGTGCTAATGCGGGCTCACACGTTGTTAGCATGAGTCTCGGTGGTGTTGTCAGCACAAAAGCAGAAGAACGAGCTTTTGAAAAAATCAGAAAAGACGGTGTTCTAATTATTGCCGCAGCAGGTAACGGTGGAAGTGCCACGCATTTATACCCTGCGTCCTATGATTCTGTTATGTCGGTTGCCGCGATTGACTTTGACAAACAGCACGCCGGCTTCAGTCAGCGCACAACGCAAGTTGAAGTATCCGCTCCTGGGGTTGATGTTGTTTCCACATACCCGTCCAATTCTTTTGCTATCGCTTCTGGTACCTCTATGGCAACCCCTCATGCTTCCGGCGTTGCGGCATTGGTTTGGTCGCATTATCCAGCTTGCTCTAATTATGACATCCGTCATGCAATGCGAATGTCATCACTGGATCTTGGCGATGCAGGTCGAGACGCGAAATACGGATATGGACTAGTACAAGCCAAAGCTGCTTTCGATTATATTGACGCACACGGTTGCACAGGTAGAGTCTGTACAGGAAAAGATTGTAAAGCCGATTAACGGTCTTTCGTTAGAGTTAGCCAGTGCTTTTGCACTGGCTATATAAAATATGAGTTTTGGTTCATTCGAATGCTCAAAACCACCTTACTCCAAATCTTTCATTCGAGATGCAATTATTTGTGTCCAAGGCGAATCGCGGTATTTCTCCATTACCATTTTCCAAGAATCGGCTTCGCGCTTTTTATCGTATTGAATACTGATTTTTCGATCGGCTGATCCAAATGGATGTTCCACCAAAATTTGACCAAAATACATCGGTTTACCCGCTACAACTTCAATATCGAACTCTTGTGTGGGTGGTAATAGCAGCTTTTCCCAAACGTTAGCATTTTGCGTTTTTATTTTAGTAATTTTATATTTTCCTGGTTGAAGATTAGGTATCACAACAACCCCACTTTGCAAACTTAAAATCCCTACTTTATTAAACGAACCAATTAGTATTTCTTTATTTGGCTCCTGCGCACTCGCAATAACCACTCCAGACAAAGACATCGTATTAAGCGCTTTTTTGGTTATCGCATCTATCAATAAAACACCTGTATCTTGCGTACTTCCTTCCAGCTTTTCGGGTACACGATATATCTCACTAGGTACTTGAAAGCTTTTTTGAACCGACTCTGTCACAGCGCAACCTGAAAGTACGACAAAGAACACCAACTGAATGCTTCGAATCACGATTTGCCAGCTCATTTTTACTCTCCTTTAAAAAGAACCAAGCCGTTCAGTGAAAGGGGCTTTTAACAGTTAAAATGTAGTCTTCTTCCAATCACAATACAATGTCTATTGAACAAAAGACAGGTTAAATTGAACAAGGTATTGGATTGTAGAAAATGCAAACGAACGAAAATGTGATTTTTATATTGAATAAATGTTGTGCGACAGCTTTGACATCCGAGTTGCCATTCGTCTCAAACCAGCCTAATTCACCATCTGACTATTTCGTTTTATACATCCCGTATTTAAAGTCGATAGCGATTGAAATTTAACTTTAAAAGCTTTTGAAGTGACTTTTAATAGCTCAATTCTTTTCTCGTTAAAAAACCTGCTGTGCAACTTGAGAGTTAATGTACCGGCGCTTTCCAGATTCAGGTACAAAAATTTCGTCCACTTGCTCCACCTGAATGATGGCTTTACCACCTGCCATATTTTGAATCGTTTGAATAATCTTCGCTTCTGTATCAGCGTTATAGTTTTCTTCGGGTACAACGTTTAAAGTCATTTCATTCACCTTCTCCTGAACAACTTGAAATGCGCGTATACCAGGTAACTCGCTTAAGATGGTTGTTAAGTTTGGCGATGTTAATACCCGATCTTCCATAATGATAAAGTCAGGAATTCTCCCTTCAATTTTCTCTAACTTAGGAAGCGTGACACCACACGCACAATAAGAAGCTTCAGAGAGTACGCCCATATCTCCAATTTCATAACGTATAAATGGAAATGCGTGGTTTGAAAGATCCGTTAAAATGACTCGGCCCAATTTGCCCGGTTCACATGGATTGCCTGCGTGGTCCAGAATTTCCAATAAAACAACCTCGCTGTGTATATGATAGCCATCGTGTTCCCGACATTCCGATGCCATATACATTTCTCGACTGCCGTAATGATCAAATACTTTTTCTCCACCAAAAACTTGGTTAATACGGTCTCTATAAGCCGGCAATAACATTTCTGAGCTGGTGATAATGGCTTTAACAAAGCTGAGATCAGCCTCTGGATGTTTATTACCTATGTAATCTGCGAAAGTATGTACGCCTCCTGAATACCCCCAAATGTTGGTCGGCTTAATCTTACACAAGTACTGATAATATTCTTCTAGCACATCCTCTGTGAGG
Source organism: Pleionea sp. WD8-19 (assembly GCF_055326765.1). Taxonomy (NCBI): domain Bacteria; kingdom Pseudomonadati; phylum Pseudomonadota; class Gammaproteobacteria; order Oceanospirillales; family Pleioneaceae; genus Pleionea; species Pleionea sp. WD8-19. The sequence continues at coordinate 98,665 of NZ_JBUZOU010000005.1, forward strand.
TAAGCAGTCGACATAACATGATAACGCTGTAGAAAGTACATGAAGCGATTAAGTAATTGGCTTGCTTGGGTTTGATCAAAATGGCTCCCCGACATTTGTACAGAGGGTTCTCCTAGGTAGGTTCCACTCCATTCTTGAGAACGATAAACGCTGGCTCGGTTCCAATCCATGCCAAACTTATCCCAGCAGTAGCGTGTGGGTTCTCCAGTAGAGCCTCCCGTTCTTGCTGGCACAAAGCGCCATTCCGGAACACCTTGGCACTTAATCTGTTCGTAATGATTCCGTATCTGTTGCTTTTTCAGAACAGGCAGTTGGTGCATTTCGCTAAGACATTTAAGGGGCAATTTTACCGAAGCAAGCGCTTCCCTGTAGTAAGGAGACTGACTCTTTGCGTGTAATAACAAAGTATTTAGCCGGTCTAACTGCCAGCTTCTGAGTTGATCTTGAGTCCAATACTGTGACTTTCGCAAAAAATGCAAGCGGTTGATCGTGTTTCTGCGACGAACCAGATCCATGCTACGAAAAAAAATATCTTGATAAGCTCGGGTCCAAAATGTCATCAGATCTCCTGAAAATAGAGCATTTCCTGCATTGTAGATCACTATCGAATAAGACTTAACATTAATATAAGATTTAGCTTTATTGTGAGAAAGTTAAGTTAATACGAGCCATAAAAAGAAGGTGTATAAAATACACCCACTTTACCAACTCCCTCCTTCCTTGCTCTCTCAAGACCTGTCCAAGATATTGGCAAATACCAAGTCGCTAACAAGAGTCAAGCTTATATGCTATTTATACACAATTTTAGAAATCTTGAAAAGTGTATTGAGTGGTTCACACTTTCTCCCGACTGAAATGTCCGTTTGCAGCTCTGGAGGCCCTGCTCAAAATACCCTCAACTTCATCTTTAACGCACTACATCGAAAAAATTGCACTAAAAGTTGAATTCGGACTAAAAGTTAAAGCAATGATTAAATTTTTCCGCGGATTAGCACTCATGCTGCGCTGGCAGATAAGCCAGAACCTAGATGCAACTGACTGTCCTAAGTTTAAGAACTTATCCAGGTTGCCTACGACAAATGGCCAAGTGCCACATTCTTGATTAGACCAGTGCTTTGTCATCCTATTAAGTATTAAAGCTACTGCTCCATAGCCGTGCTCTTTATATTTAATTTTGGGAATTAGATGTTATGTGTTTAATTGATTTCGACAATGTGGTCTCCAGATGAGTCAATGCGTAAAAATTGAGATGGTGCTAGATGTTGTTCGCACGGGTCACACAAAACAGGCAACCCAATATATTTATAAGCGGCTCTTGCACATTCCATATTTGTCCTCCAAGGTGTAATTTCCGAATTAAACCACACGCCAAAGCTTGAAGTTTGGCCTGGAATAGGTTGAATGGTTATCGGAACCCAACACCCTTCGAATAGCCCATGATATATTTCCATATCATTTTCTTCTATCAATTTTAATTCAAGTTCATTAAAAACTGATTTTATCCAAAGTAGAATTTTGGATTTATCTGAGCACTCAATGTAAATTTCCATTGTATTTATTAAACATTATTCTTTCTTTCGGGACATCCACAACTCAAAACCAATAATCACAGATTTCACCTTGACCAACAAGTGCGAATTGATTAAGTTACGTTCAGGACTTAAGTGAAATATACGGACATAACACCATGACACGCGCTAGAAATACGCTCATCGATTTAAATCAAACCACCTATTATCATTGCATCGCCCGTTGTGTTCGACGCGCTTTTCTATGCGGAGAGGATTCTGTTACCGGTAAGAGCTTTGAACACCGTAAAAACTGGGTGGTGGAACGGTTGGACTATCTGGCCAAAACCTTCGCCATTGAAGTGGCCAGTTACGCGGTTATGTCCAATCATTATCACGTTGTTCTACGTGTCGATGTTGAAAAAGCAAGAGATTGGAGTGAAGCCAACGTTGTTCGCCGCTGGAAACGCGTTTGTAAAATTCCACTTCTCGTACAGCGGTATCTAAAAGAAGAAACCACACCCGCCCTATCTAAAATGGCTCAGGACATCATCGAAAACTGGCGTCAAAGACTGATGGATATTTCCTGGTTTATGCGGTTGTTAAATGAGCACTTGGCTCGCAAAGCCAATAAGGAAGACAACTGTACTGGTAGGTTCTGGGAAGGACGTTTCAAGTCACAAGCTTTGCTCGACGAGGCCGCTGTTTTAACCGCCATGGCTTATGTTGATTTAAATCCCATTCGTGCCGATATGGCAAAAACACCGGAAAAATCGGATTTCACTTCCATTCAGCAACGCATCAAACAAAAGAAGAACCTGCCGCTTGAAAACAAAGTAAAGCTTATGCCACTCACACAATCGAAACACCCAGTGCATCAACATGGCTTTTCATTTTCAACTCAAGATTATTTTGATTTGGTCGATATTCTTTCTTTCGGGACACCCACAGCTAAAACCAATAATCACAGATTTCACCTTGACCAACAAGTGCAAATTGATTAAGTTACGTTCAGGACTTATTGAGATATACGGACATAACACCATGACACGCGCTAGAAATACGCTCATCGATTTAAATCAAACCACCTATTATCATTGCATCGCCCGTTGTGTTCGACGCGCTTTTCTATGCGGAGAGGATTCTGTTACCGGTAAGAGCTTTGAGCACCGTAAAACTTGGGTGGTGGAACGGTTGGACTATCTGGCCAAAACCTTCGCTATTGAAGTGGCCAGTTATGCGGTTATGTCCAATCATTATCACGTTGTTCTACGTGTCGATGTTGAAAAGGCAAGAGATTGGAGTGATGCCAACGTTGTTCGTCGCTGGAAGCGCGTTTGTAACATTCCACTTCTCGTACAGCGGTATCTAAAAGAAGAAACCACACCCGCCCTATCTAAAATGGCTCAGGACATCATCGAAAACTGGCGTCAAAGACTGATGGATATTTCCTGGTTTATGCGGTTGTTAAATGAGCACTTAGCTCGCGAAGCCAATAAGGAAGACAACTGTACTGGTAGGTTCTGGGAAGGACGTTTCAAGTCTCAAGCGTTACTTGACGAGGCCGCTGTTTTAACCGCCATGGCTTATGTTGATTTAAATCCCATTCGTGCCGATATGGCAAAAACACCAGAAAAATCGGACTTCACTTCCATTCAGCAACGCATCAAACAAAAGAAGAGCCAGCCGCTTAAAAACAAAGTAAAGCTTATGCCACTCACACAATCGAAGCACCCAGTGCATCAACATGGCTTTTCATTTTCAACTCAAGATTATTTTGATTTGGTCGATACCACCGGTCGTATTATCCGAGACGACAAACGCGGTTATATTCCAAGCAACTTGCCTCCCATTTTAGAACGTCTCAATCTCGAGCCTGACGGCTTCTTAAAGCTGATGCGCCGTAAAGATGATATTGCCGGTTTAAATGTTGTCGGCTCACCTTCTTCCTTAACGCACTACATCGAAAGCATTGAACAGAAGTTTATTAAAGGTATTGGGATTAGCCGTAAGCTTTATACCTGATCTGAAAATAATAAATCCACTCAAATAATCCTTCAGATTAGTGCTGCGAATTACTGATGCTCGCTTCCTTAAAAATCGACTGTTTTTCGAATATTTCCAACTAAATTTCCTGATGTTCACTCCGAAATAACCAACGCAAGCCAGCGTAGTAGAAAAACAAGCTTAGTTATTACCAAAATTTTCGATTTTAAATTATGGCTGTCCATATTTATCTTTCTCCGAAATAACCAACGCAAGCCTTCGTTGTAGAAAAACAAATTTAGTCATTACTAAAATTTTCGATTTTAAATTATGGCTGTCCCTATTTATCATCAAACAAAAGAAGAGCCAGCCGCTTAAAAACAAAGTAAAGCTTATGCCACTCACACAATCGAAGCACCCAGTGCATCAACATGGCTTTTCATTTTCAACTCAAGATTATTTTGATTTGGTCGATACCACCGGTCGTATTATCCGAGACGACAAACGCGGTTATATTCCAAGCAACTTGCCTCCCATTTTAGAACGTCTCAATCTCGAGCCTGACGGCTTCTTAAAGCTGATGCGCCGTAAAGATGATATTGCCGGTTTAAATGTTGTCGGCTCACCTTCTTCCTTAACGCACTACATCGAAAGCATTGAACAGAAGTTTATTAAAGGTATTGGGATTAGCCGTAAGCTTTATACCTGATCTGAAAATAATAAATCCACTCAAATAATCCTTCAGATTAGTGCTGCGAATTACTGATGCTCGCTTCCTTAAAAATCGACTGTTTTTCGAATATTTCCAACTAAATTTCCTGATGTTCACTCCGAAATAACCAACGCAAGCCAGCGTAGTAGAAAAACAAGCTTAGTTATTACCAAAATTTTCGATTTTAAATTATGGCTGTCCATATTTATCTTCCTGATCTGAAAATAATAAATCCACTCAAATAATCCTTCAGATTAGCGCTGCGAATTGCTGATGCTCGCTTCCTTAAAAATCGACTGTTTTTCGAATATTTCCAACTAAATTTCCTGATGTTCACTCCGAAATAACCAACGCAAACCAGCGTTGTAGAAAAACAAGCTTAGTTATTACCAATAATTTTCGATTTTAAATTATGGCTGTCCATATTTATCGTCAATATATCCTCGCTCTACTCGTGCTTTAGCTTCGGGAATTGTAATTGATAAAGCAATTTTTTGTCGGATAAATGTAGCCAGAACATGATTTGAAATTTGTGAAACTGGGACAGTCCAATTGTTTCTACAGCGTTGAATTAACCCAGAGTTTAATTCTGGCTCTATCCATGGGCCTTCAATATCTGCAACACATTTTTCTTTCATCTCGAAACCTAACGCCCAAAGCAGCGGCGCGTTTACGCGTCCGACTGCCTTTGCTTGTTAAATTCACTTTCTCCGGTTTCTATCAGCAGTATTCTCTTTGGATATAAACCAAGTTCATGATTGTAAAATTCACCAGGCATTTGGGAATGGCTCGATAAGTGTCCCATCTCACTAATCCAACCCCATGGCCTTTCATAGACCTTTGCCTCCATCTGAAACCTTTGCAGAAATACTTTATTGTTTTTTGAGCGAAGAAAAGCAATATTAGGGCAATCCGCAAGACAGCGTAACGGCACAGTTTCAGGAAAGGCATGTATTCGATCAAAAGTTCGCCAGCCTCTTTTGGATATTGCCTTTTTAACATTCGCTAGTGGTGTAACAGTGCATCCCAGTTTGGAGTGCTCCATTGGCAACGGGCAGTTCCATTTTTTTGGCAAGTTCGGAGCATCGATGTAATTATAGAAAGCGTATAAGGGGATGGCATTGTTGCCCTTTGCATACCGCTCAAGAATATCATGCTGAAACTCAGCTGATGCACCACTGCCCACCTTGTGATTAAGAGAGGAATAGCGGCCTGTTTTTAAGTTCAGTTTTTTTGCTTGAACTGCATAGCGGAGATAACCTGTTGCTCTATTTCCAATCCACCATTCCCAATCTGTACCCTTTACGCTCTCCTTATCCTTCGGAGTTTGAATAATTCGAATACTCGATAGACTTTGAGATGCAAGGTAAAGCAGCAAATTGTCTGTAAGAGTTTCTTCGCCTTGGGAAATGCCAAACCGCTGGGAATTCTCCAATCTTTTCCAGACATCATCGCATACGATATTTAAGTGATGCTTTAGCACTTACTCTCCTTGTGAATTTAACGCTTTTAATAAGCGGCGCGCTTTTCAGCGTCCGCTGATTTTTTTGTTAAGTTTATTTTACTTCAAGTCAATATTATATAACTTACAATATTTGCCACTACTCCCTCCCCAAAGTTGATCTGGTAGCCCGTACACAACGACTGGATTTTTTGCCTGATAGGCAGCAAGCAATATACTTAGATTTGCACTAAATCCGGCATCACTCTTTGTGATCCAATATCCACTTGAACATGCTGCAATAGGGTTTTCTATTTTAAATATTACATCTCCATTCCCATATTGGTTATATGATGAAATAGAACTTATTTTAGTTGCACCATTAGTACCGACATAAGAAGCAGAATACACGAAAGATGGGATAAGAATAGAAGTTAAAATCAACTTTTTAAACATGGGATTGCCTTTTATCATTAACTTAACGCGTTACTTTGCGGCTTTGATTAACGACCGCAAGGAGCGGTTCAAAGTCGCGCAACAGTTTATTGTTAGCTTTGACATAAGCCTTCAAATACAACCTTCGCATTTAAAGCTCTAGCCAAAGCAGTTAATTCTTCATTAAAAGGATCTTCATATTGTACAAAAACAATAGTTTCACTACTGAAATGTATTACTACAGAGCCATCATAAGGAAATCGTTCTTTATTATTATCGCCTGGAACCCAATAACCGCTACCAGGAATATCAACTTCAAAGAACTCTTTAGTAAAAGGGTTCTGCTGCTTTCTCTTATTAGTCACATTGATATTTTTCAATGACGCAGTGGCATTAATCCATTCATCAATTGAAATTGGCTTACTTCTTTTCAGTGCGCAGTGTTTCATAAATTTCTGAGAGAGCTAACGCCTACATAATTTGACCAATACCATAGCGAAAGCGGCGGTATTTGGTCAAATTAATGTTATTGTTAAATACTTTACTCGAATTCAAAAAAACGTTTCCTTTTTATTACTAGAGTTGTTAGCGTAACTAAAGCCAAGACTGTACCAAAAGGCATCATAAGCAAGCCTAAAATACTCGCAGTTAGCGATACCCAGTAGACCCATGGTTTGAAATATTTAAATATAGCTATAGACGTAACCATGCAGATTAATGCTGGAACAACTAATACAAGGCCAAGCACCACCGGTACCAAAGCATTTGAAATACCTTCAGACATTCTCTGCGTGTCACCGGCCCCATACAAAGTAGTTTCCTGAAATAAGAAGAACATATTCACAATAAATATGACGACAGAAGTTGGAACTGCTAACAAAAGTAAAGAGCCAAATACGGCCAAATATTTACCAGCAGTTGATGTTTTATTTTTTACTCTATGTTTTTCCATATATGTATTTAACGCCAAGCTTTGGGGCAACCGAAGCAACGCGTAGGTTGTCCCAGCCGCGGTAGCGGCGACAAGAGCGCCTTGTTAAGCATTTTTGCCCCACGCCCCTCGATCTAGGCTTGACTGTAAGAATTTTTGGAATTCGTCATCTTCTAGATTGAATAAGTCGAAACCAGTTTTCTTAAACCCATCAATTTCAGGACTTTCTACTTTACCGAGACCATCATTAGCCTCTGAATATTCTGCCTGAAGAATATAAAGGAGTTGATTAAATCGGAAGCCGGGATTTGCCTTCCAAATCCTGCCAATAAGATCCAGTATTTCATCTACTCTTTTGAGGTCTCTCATGATCTATTTTCTTTTTATGCTTAACGCTCACCGCAGCGGCCGAGCACGCAGTGCGAAGGTCGCGACTGACGGTGCTTGTTAAGCGATTTAACTTTTACCAAAGATTTTACCTAAAAAAGATTTTTTTGGTGAATTAGATTGAACTAATGCTAGCCTAGCATATTCAGGAACAAAAGCTTTTGAGCCGTGCTGCTCGAAGTTGACTCTAATAGTACTTTCTCCAGATTTCTCAAATTGAAATAATGCTTCAACTTAACCATTGCCGAAGTACGGGTGCGAAACCGACATGCCTGGTTTCAGTAGCCCAATATTTTCTACTTCCAATTCACTCAGTTCATGGGCATCCATTTTCTTACTCACAATAACTCCTTTGATAAAACTCTCGCATAACGCCTCAAACAGTAGTTCATCTACTGCTTTGACTGGTTAGGGCTAGAAGGTGGATATATTCGCTCCTTTTTCATTTTCCTCTAGCCATTTATCAATTTGAGGTAAAAGCTCAACAACTGCTTTTGCAAGCTCTTCACACTCTTTTGTTTCTAGATCATCGAAACGAAACCAATGCTCTCGATCAATACTACGACTATCTATCGCTTGTAGGCGTGCTCGATTGCCAGCAGCCACATGAGCGATAGTCAATTCAGACTCTGGGACAACTTCGCCCCAAGACATTTTTTTGTCACCGCACTCAGTAGTCCCAAAATCAAAAAAGAAACCACCGCCAAATTTATCGAACTCAATAGATAGCAAATGAAGATTGCCGCCTACATTTCTTCTAAAGTGCGGAAACTTGCCTGCAAAACCATTAACCTCTAAAGCTGGTACCAATATACGTTTAAGCTGATTTCGCATTATTTGATTGCTACTTGCCATATAGTCCTAACAGTTTCATAGAAGGAGTCCGTATTTTACGGAACTAGAAGGAGTCCTTCTAGTTATATTTCGCATTTGAGATTTCCAATAAGAAAAACCGACACCACATCTCCAACTCCTTTTCAATTACCCCTTTAAAAACAATATATTACAATCACAATTTCAAACTAGCCAGTCTCCCAAACCGTTCAATACCCACGCGCGATTCTAGGGTTGCTAAGACAAAAACAGGAAACCAGCCGCAACACCAATACAACCCAACAAGTTGATTTTTCATATAAATTTACCAAACTTTAAACCTACCCCCTATTAAAATACCGAATAACCACCTCCCAAAAAGCCTCAACCAAAGGATTGTTCTTTCGTCGAGCTAAGCAAACCACACCCAACTCAAAAGGCTTGGGCGACATCGCCACCGGTAAAATTTTTATTTTATCCTTTACCGGGCTATGCTCCAGCACCGGAAGAGGCACCACCGCCACGCCACAACCCAAAGCCACCATACTCACAATGGCTTCATGCCCGGCAACCTGAGCGTAAACGGTCGGTTTTATTTTCATGCGCTCTAACCATTCTTGCGTGTGCTTTTTTGCAGGGCCAGACTCTGGCATTACGAATGGTAGCTGATTGAATTTGACAGGCGCTTTATCCAGCAAACTGGAAAAAGAGGTATTCACTTTCGGTGCAATCACTTTCAGTGGAATGGTGTCGATGTATTGAAAGTGAAATTTTTTCGCTAAATGATCAGGGGCAACGGCAAAGGCAATATCCACCGCTTGCTTATCAACTTTTTGATAAGCCGATGCAACATCCCCCGTTTCAAGAATGATCTCTACCTGTGGGTGCTGTGTACGAAAGGTTTCGAGTAAATGCGTTAAATAAAGGTGAGCGGCCGTCACTGTGCAATAGATGATCAACTCGCCACTTAATTGCTGTTGTTCGTGACTGAAATCCTGTTTTAGCTCATACCACTGCTGCAGTACCTGTTGTGCAAACCGAGCGAATCTTTCGCCCTGTGGTGTGAGTTGCACACTTCGGTTATCACGCTCGAAAAACACCTGATCAAACTCTTGTTCCAACCGTTGCATCATACGGCTGAGCGTCGAAGTACTGACATGAATTGCCTCTGCTGTTTTAGCAAAGTGTAACGTTATTGATAAGTGGACAAAGGCGTCTAATTCGCGAAAATTCATCGTCTTCTTGGACTCACACCCAATGTTGCATAATACGCAATACTATATTGCATTTATATCATTTTACGCAACACGAGTTTTTTCCTATTCTGACACCATCGCACTTCAATCTAAATGGATGTGCTCTATGTTCAACAGCGTGACTTGGTGCAGTATTTATGTCGAATTACTTCAATAGCCTGAACTTACGGCAACAACTGGCGCAACTGGGTGTGTGCCGTTTTATGGATCGCAGCGAATTCAGCAACGGCTGCAATTATCTCAAAGATAAAAAAATAGTAATTGTGGGTTGTGGTGCCCAGGGTCTCAACCAAGGGTTGAATATGCGAGACTCCGGTCTCGATGTTCGTTATGCACTCCGTCAGTCAGCGATTGATGAAAAACGAGCGTCTTACCAAAAAGCAACCGGCAACGGATTTACTGTTGGCAATTACGAATCACTCATTCCCGATGCTGATCTCGTGTATAACCTGACACCCGATAAACAACACAGTAACGTTGTGGAATCCGTTATGCCGTTAATGAAACAAGGTGCAACGTTGGGTTATTCACACGGCTTTAATATTGTCGAGCAAGGGCAAAAAATTCGCGACGACATCACCGTAGTCATGTGCGCACCGAAATGCCCGGGCACCGAAGTTCGAGAAGAGTACAAACGAGGGTTTGGCGTCCCTACATTAATTGCCGTACATCCCGAAAATGATCCAAAAGGCGAAGGCTTCGAAATCGCAAAAGCCTTGGCGTCTGCCACGGGTGGTGATCGTGCAGGCGTGCTCGCTTCGTCTTTTGTCGCGGAAGTAAAGTCTGACCTAATGGGCGAACAAACCATTTTGTGTGGCATGTTGCAAACTGCGGCAATTTTAAGTTTTGAGAAAATGACGGAAAATGGCATAAGTGCCGGTTTTGCCGCAAAGCTGATCCAACAAGGTTTGGAAACCATTACCGAAGCGTTAAAAATTGGCGGCATTACGCAAATGATGGATCGACTTTCTAACCCTGCAAAACTGAAAGCATTCGAGCTTTCCGAAAAAGCAAAACAATTGTTACGACCACTGTTTGCCAAACACATGGACGATATTATTTCCGGAGAGTTTTCTCGCACCATGATGCAAGACTGGAACAACAATGACAGAGACCTTTTAAGATGGCGAGAGGAAACGGCAACAACTGGATTTGAACAGGCGCCTGCAAGCGATGAGTTTATCGATGAGCAAAGCTACTTTGATAAAGGCATTTTGTTGGTTGCTTTCGTTAAAGCAGGCGTTGAACTGGCATTCGATTTAATGGTTGAAGCCGGGATTTTGCCCGAATCGGCTTATTACGAATCGCTGCACGAAACACCTCTGATAGCGAATACCATTGCCAGAAAACGTCTATACGAAATGAACGTCGTCATTTCCGATACGGCAGAGTATGGCAATTATTTGTTTGCTCATGCGGCAGTGCCACTATTGCGTGAAGCATTCATGCCCAATATAAAAACCGATGTGATTGGAAAAGGTTTGGATTTATCCAGCTACTCGGTCGATAACAAATTGTTAGTAGCCGTTAATGAAAAAATTCGCAATCATCCGGTTGAAGTGATCGGAAAAACTTTACGCGCTTATATGACGGATATGAAAGCCGTCGTATAAGAATAAAAATTTCAGTTGCTCAACATCCCTGTTGTGTAGTTGCTAGCGAGCCTGCCCTTCGCAGTTTGAGGGGCCTTTTTTGATCACGAGTCAAAACAAACAGCTTTTCCGGAATAAAACGTGACCGAACAAATCAGTAAAACGGAGTTCCAATCGAGCAATAAAGTAATAGCCCCTTTATTATCGGGTGCCGAAATGGTGGTTCAAACACTCATTGATCTCAATGTGAAGTTTGTATTTGGTTACCCTGGCGGTGCTGTACTTGATATTTACGACGCTTTATTTGCGCCGGAAAATGACCAACAACTCAAACATATTTTGGTACGCCACGAACAAGCCGCGGTTCACGCCGCAGATGGTTATGCTCGCGCTACTGGTGATGTCGGCACGGTTTTGGTCACCTCCGGGCCAGGTGCAACCAATACCATTACCGGTATTGCAACAGCGTATATGGATTCGGTTCCTTTGGTTGTTCTTTCTGGCCAAGTGCCTACTTCTGTGATCGGTGAAGATGCTTTTCAGGAAACCGATATGGTGGGGTGTTCTCGTCCCATCGTAAAACACAGTTTTCTTTGTACAAAAACCGAAGACATTCCCTCCACCATTGCAAAAGCCTACCACATTGCGAAAACCGGTCGCCCTGGTCCAGTAGTGGTTGACCTTCCGAAAGATATTGTTAACCCAAAACATAAAGTACACTACCAATTGCCGAAACGCTTAAAATTACGATCGTACAATCCAACACTGAAAGGTCACCCTAGACAAATTAAAAAAGCCATATTGGCGTTTACCGATGCGAAACGCCCAATTTTTTATATTGGCGGTGGTGTTGTCGCAGCGAATGCAAGTGCGGCACTCACTCAATTAGCAGAACGATTAGACGTTCCGGTAACCAGCACTTTAATGGGACTGGGCGCATTTCCAGGTGACCATCCGCAATTTTTAGGTATGTTAGGCATGCATGGCACGTTAGAAGCCAATAAAGCCATGGGCAACGCCGATTTAATTGTTTGCTTTGGTGCGCGCTTTGACGACAGGGTTACTAACAATCCGAAAACTTTTTGTCAGAATGCAACCATCATTCACGTGGATATTGATCCGGCTTCCATTTCCAAAACCATATTTGCACACATTCCCATTGTCGGCTCTTGCGATGTAGTGATAAAGCAATTTTCCGATTTAATGGATCGTGCCGACTTGCAGCATAACCCTACCGCAATGAAAAATTGGTGGAAGCAAATCAATCGATGGCGTGAGCAAAAGTGCCTGAGTTATGACAAAAGTCATTCAGTAATCAAACCGCAGCATGTGATTGAAACGCTATACCGTGTGACGAATGGTAATGCCTACATTACTTCGGATGTAGGGCAGCACCAAATGTTCAGCGCGCTTTATTACCCTTTTAAAAAGCCAAGGCAATGGATTAACTCCGGCGGACTCGGCACAATGGGTTTTGGTTTACCTGCCGCAATGGGCGTAAAGTTGGCGTTTCCCGAAAGCGATGTCATTTGCGTTACCGGTGATGGTTCCATTCAAATGAACATTCAGGAACTCTCAACGTGTTTGCAATACAATATTCCAATCAAAATTTTATCGCTGAACAATTCCGCTTTGGGTATGGTTCGCCAATGGCAAGATATGATTTACGATGGCCGTCATTCCCACTCTTATATGGAATCCTTACCCGACTTTGTCAAACTGGCCGAAGCCTATGGTCATATTGGAAAAAGCGTCGAAAACTTTAACGACCTGGAAGATGTGCTAGTACAAGCTCTGGCCATGAAAGATCGATTAGTTTTTATTGACGTGAAAGTCGATCAAAAAGAGCACGTTTATCCCATGCAAATTAAAGGCGGCGCTATCGACGAAATGTGGTTAAAAAGTGGAGTAAAAGCGTGAAGCGAATATTAACCATATTGATGGAAAACGAGCCCGGCGCCCTTTCTCGTATTACCGGACTATTTTCTCAACGCGGATACAACATTGACAGTTTAAGCGTTGCCAAAACGGAAGACCCTACCCTTTCAAGACTTACCATTACAACTTCTGGCGATGAAAAAATTCTGGAACAAATAACCAAACAGGTGAATAAGCTCATTGATGTGTTACGGGTAATGAACATTACTGAAAAAGAACACCTGGAGCGCGAATTGATGTTAGTGAAAGTACAAGCACTGTCTTCACAAGTACGTTCCGAAATAAAACGCACGGCAGATATTTTTCGCGCGCATATTATTGATGTTTGCAGTCACAGTTACACGGTTCAGATGGTAGGTCCACCAAAAAAGAATAAAGCTTTCATTGCTGCTATGCAGGAAGAAACCGAAATTTTAGAAGTGGTTCGTTCGGGCACCTTGGGCATACTTCGCGGAAAAAAAGCACTCAGGAGTGCATGAATCAATGCTTTGAATTTGAGAGCTGAGTCACACTTTAAAGCAATACCATAATCCAACTATACGACTTACCAATTTATTGCTTATTTAACAATAGGTTAGAGAATATGTACAAGTGTACAACTTAATAATACCACTTGCACATCTCACAAAGAGAACCTAAACTCAGAAGTAACGTTAGACAAAGGCTACCCCGACGAAAGTCTGGGCACGCAAAGCTACCGGTCTAAGGGTTGTGGCTCTTGAGTTCACACCTACGACGGCGGAGTTACCGGGACGTTTGTTTCACCTCCCTCCTCTGCAAGTCGGTCCGGATTCTGACGGCTGACAGAGGTCAAACCTTCCTCTCAACCGTTTACCGAATCCTTCGACTGATACTCGGGATTGAAGCAATCGCCCTTTTATTGTGTATGTAAAGTGCGAGAGTCGTCATGCGTAAAGTGATCACAACACATAAACTTGATGTGAACCAGTTACAGCTGGGAATGTACGTATCACGTCTCGATATTCCTTGGAGTGAAACCGATTATAGTTTAAAAGGTTTTTACATTGAATCGCGCAAAGATTTGGAAAAACTCAGCAGTTATTGTCAACATGTTTACATTGATGTAAAGCGAACGTTTGAACACTCTTCCTTAATACTTCAACAACCCAGCGACGAAGACTCTACCGAAATCAAGATAAAAAGTCGTCACTGGCATCAACAATGCAATCATCATTACACAAAGTCTTCCGCATTTGAGCAAGAATTAAAGCAAACCAGTGAACTTCTCGACTATGGGTTTATGGTTTTGAAAGAACTGGCTCAAGATGCAAGGTGCATTTCACCCACTCAGATTAAACAAGTGGATGAGGTCAGTCATTCTATTACGCAGTCGATTATTCGAAACTCCGATGCCTTACTCTGGATGACAAAAGTACATAACGACAATAAAAAAGTTTACGATCACGGTTTAAGAGCAAGTGTTTGGGCTGCTCTTCTGGCTAAAAATTTAAGACTTGCACCAGACAAAATAAATGCGTTAACACAAGCCATCATGTTATCGGGCGTTGGTAAAGCCAAGCTTACACAACAAGACTGGTATGATTACGATGGCATTCACTTAACAAAAGCGTATCGCAGCTACGTTCCTTTAACACTGCATGCGGTTCAGCACTCGAAAATTGAACCTAAAGTATTAACCACCATCAAATACATGACTGCTCGACTCACCGACTTTGAAAAAGAATCTGTCGATAAGAAACGACGCAGTATTCCTTTGTTGTCACAAATCGCCGGACTGGTAGAGTCTTTTGAACTATTAACCAACCCCATGTTTCCAAACGCCAAAAACTCAGTATCCGTTGCTTTTTCTCAAATTTATATGCAACGTGGCGTCTTGTTTGATGAAGTGTTAGTGGATGCATTAATCAAGTCACTGGGAATTTACCCCGTAGGTACATTGGTCGAGCTAAGCGATCACTATAAAGGCATTGTGATTGAACAAAACCCTTCTCAAAGATTGCAGGCCAAAGTTGTGTTAACCCATGATCCGGAGCTCAATCCACTCGATAATCCTCAGATTATTCAACTGGGCAAGGGTAAATTGAAAAACACCGTTATCATAGCTGAGCAAACAGGCTTACGCGTTCATGAAAGTCTGATGCGTGTTATCAATAAAAAAGTTCAGAAGCACTTATTAGGTCGTGCGGGTTATTATTTGGGAAGTTTACGCAGTAAATTGGCCTTTTAACTCAACATAACTTGGCTTAATTTTAGCGACATTTTAACCAACTAAACTAAAAGGTGTATTTTGAAACCGTTGCTTCGTAATACACCCTAAAGTATGCACCTATGATGGTTCCGATGAGCCTTCAGCGACATCAGGTTCGTGCAATTTCAAGCCGACTCGCATTGCGCGCTTTTTCCACTGCCGCCGGGCTAAATGCTGCATATCTTCTATAGTGTCCACTTCGTCCATGATTTCCTGACCAAGTAATGTTTCGAAAATATCTTCTAATGTAACCAGACCGACCAACCCGCCGTATTCGTCAACGAGAACGGAAATGTGCTCACGTCGATCCATTAATTGATCAAATAATGATTTCACTGAGGTTGTGTCCAGAACCACCAACAGTTCTCGTTTAATGCTGGTTAATGTTTTTTCAAGATTTCCTTTGGCGGCTTCCAGCAGCACATCCGTTTTCAATACGTAACCCGTGATATCTTCTGCATGACGATTGTAAACAGGAAAGCGAGAAAAGTGTTTGTTCTCCAGTATTGAGACTAACTCCCCAATATTCTTATTTTGATCCAATGAAACAACGACTGGCCTTGGAGTCATTACGTCTTTCGCTTGTAGCGATTCAAAGAACACCAGGTTTTTGAACGTTAACGCCTCTTTTTCTTCAAATACGCCTTGTTCCAAGCCTCGATCTGCCATAGCCGCAAACTCTTCCCGCGTGAAACTGATGCTATGGCCACCTTTACCCATTGCTCCGGTTATTTTTTGGCAAAACCACACCAAAGGCGCCAAAACGATTATCATTATTTGTAACAATTTTGTTGCAGGATAGGTTAGGTGACGCCAATAACGCGCGCCTAATGTTTTAGGAATAATTTCAGAAAAAACCAAAATTAAAAAAGTAAGTACCGCGGAAGTGATACTCAAATAAGCATTACCAAAAACCACTTGCGATTGAGCACCGACACCCGCAGCACCAACGGTATGAGCAATGGTATTTAAGCTAAGAATGGTCGCCAACGGCTTATCGATATCGGCTTTCATTGCTTTAAGCATTTCACCGTGCGGTTTTTGTTCGCTTTCGAGCATGGCGATGTAAGAGTCGCTCACACTCAATATCACAGCTTCTAATATTGAGCACACAAATGAAACGCCAATAGCGAGTATTAAATATACGATCAATAAGGTCATTGATGCAGTCCAAATAAATTAGGACTGACATACTACTCAATTCGCAAATTCATTTGCAAGCTTAACGCTAATTTGAGCGTTTTCAGTAGCTCATATCTCATGAATTCCACATTCACGCTTCAACCCAAAAAAGCGCGTTTCTTCTTCACTCTGAGCTTCTGAAATAGGGCGAGTCGTGTGCACATCACCAATAGACACATACCCCTGTTCCCATAAAGGATGGTAAGGTAACCGGTGCTGCTTTAAGTAAAGATGCAGATCTCGATTACTCCAGTCGGCAATTGGATGCATTTTAAACCGGTGCTCTTGTCGCCTTAATATATCAATCGACTTTCGACTGCGCGATTGCTCTCGACGTAAGCCAGCGTACCAGGTTCCCGCATTTAATTCCTGCAATGCCAACTGCAAGGGTTCCACTTTATTCAAGCGATTGTACTGCTCAATTCCATCCAATCCTTTGTTCCATAACTCACCAAACCGGGCTTCTTGCCAAGCAGGGCTGAGGGGTGAGCGATACACTTTAAGGTTCAAGTTTAAACGCTGAGTCAGTTCGTCAATAAACTGATAGGTTTCTTTGAACAAATACCCAGTATCAACCAGCACAACAGGTATATTCGGTGCGACTTGACTAAACAAATGTAAGCTCACCGCAGATTGAGCCCCAAAACTCGACGTTAAAACATGTTCGCCTGGTAAGTGCTTTAACGACCAAGCCAATCGTTGCGGAGCGGTCATAGTTTCCAGCAACTGATTGGCTTCTTTAAAATCGAATGACTCGATCAACTCAGTCGAATGGCTCTCCGATTGTTTTACGCTGCATAAAGTCATGGTTCGTATCTGCTCAATGGCTACTTAATACACTCAACTCGCTTTCGCTTGTTGTAATTCAAAGTGAAAGTCACTCGCATCAAATTGATGCTTAATAACGCCCGTTCGAACGACAAAATCTCCAAAAAATTCTTCGGCCTGTTTTTCTTTGCTGTATCGTTCAAACAAGTCATCAAGTATGGATAAAATCTCATCTTCACCAATATTATCGCGATAAATAACGCCGAGTCGTTCACCATGATGACCTGCTCCTAAAAACAGGTTGTATTTTCCTGGGCCTTTCCCGACCAAACCAATTTCCGCAATGTAAGGCCGCGCACAACCGTTGGGACATCCTGTCATTCTCATTGTGATCGGTTGCTCAACCAATTGATGCTTTTGCATTAGTTGCTCTACTTTATCGAGCAACGATGGCATGTAGCGTTCTGCTTCGGCCATTCCTAAACTACAAGTGGGTAAACTGACACAAGCCATGGCGTGACGACGTAACTTGGAAACTTCGTCACCAATTTTTATGCCATGATCAGCCACCAGCTTTTCAATGTGCGCTTTATTGCATTCTTCGATGTTGGCAATGATCAAATTTTGATTGGCTGAAAGTCGAAAGTCTCCGTTATGAATTTTTGCAATCTCACGTAAACCGGTTCGCAATCGGTATTCACCTTCGTCTTTAATACGGCCGTTTTCGATGTACAGATTTAAATGCCATCGACCATCGTGTCCTTTGATCCAGCCGTAACGATCGCTGTTACTGATGAACTCAAAAGGTTGTGCGTCCAGTAGCTTCCAACCCAAGCGGTCGTTCAGCTCTTGCTTAAACCATTCGACGCCGTGTTTTGCAATGGTGTACTTAAAACGCGCCAATTTTCGTTGCACACGATTACCAAAGTCGCGCTGAATTTTTACCACTTGCTCGGCGACCGCCAATACTTGCTGTGGAAAACAAAAGCCAATGACATCCGCGGTACGAGGATGCGTTTCTGGATCACCGTGTGTCATCCCCATACCACCGCCGACGGTAACATTAAACCCTAATAATCGCCCTTCTTTGATGATCGCGATAAAGCCCAGATCATGAGCGTAAACATCCACATCGTTATACGGTGGAATGGCCACCACCGTTTTGAATTTACGCGGTAAGTAATGTTTGCCGTAAATAGGTTCATCCGTTTGCTCGAGTTCCGGATCGGCCTTGTACTTTTCGCCATTGAGCCAAATTTCGTAGTACGCCTTAGTTTTTGGTAACAGGTGCTCGCTGATACGAGCCGCCCATTGATACACTTCCTGATGTGCTTTCGATTCCACCGGATTTGGGTTACACATTACGTTTCGATTCACATCACCACACGCCGCAATGGAATCAAGCAACACTTCATCCATCGCCTGCATGGTCGGACGCAAATTATTTTTAATAATACCGTGCAACTGGAACGCTTGCCGCGTGGTCAAACGAATGGTGTCGTTACCAAAATCAGACGCAATTTTATCCATAGTTAACCATTGCGCAGGCGTTGAAATACCACCCGGTACTCGAGCCCTCAACATAAAGCTGTACAGTGGTTCGAGTTTTTGTTTGCGACGTTCATTACGCAGGTCACGATCGTCTTGCTGGTAAATGCCGTGAAATTTAATCAATTGCTGATCGTCTACTGCGACTTGCCCAGTCACAGGATTAGCCAAACTTTCCTTGATCGTACCGCGCAAATACGTGCTGCGATCTTTGATGTACTCATTTTCCGAAAGACCTGGTTTTAACGTGGAATCAGTCATTTAATATACATCCTTCTGGTAACGGCCCGCTTTACGTAATTCAGTTAATCGCTGTAGCGCTTGTTCTGGGGTTTGTTGCCCCTGCTCTTGCAAAATGTCCAGCAATGTTTGCTCAACCGATTTGCCTATGCGATCTTTATCACCACACAAATAGAGGTGCGCACCTTCTTCGATCCATTGGTATACCTGCTCGGCTTTTTCTTGCAATCGATTTTGCACGTACACCTTTTCAGCCTGATCGCGAGAAAAAGCCAAGTCAATATGGGTCAGTTCGCCTTTCTTTAAATATTGTTGCCACTCTAGCTGATACAAAAAGTCAGTTGCAAAATACGGATTGCCAAACACCAACCAACTTTCTCCTGTTGCATTATCCGCAGCGCGCTGTTGAATAAACCCCCGATAAGGCGCAATACCCGTTCCGGCACCAATCATTAAAATGTTGGTATGGTTATCTTTCGGTAATTTAAAGTGTTTGTTTTTTTCAACAAAAACCTTAACTTGGTCGCCGCTTTCTAATTGAGCTAACAAACTACTCGCAGCGCCTAATCGGTGTTCGCCTTCGCGAAGCTCATCTACCAGTCCGACGGTTAAGTGCACTTCGTCGTCTACTTCGGCTTGGCTGCTGGCAATCGAATATAATCTTGGCGTTATACGCCGTAATTGTTGCACAAGTTCTTGTGCCTCAATTTGTAAAGAATGAGGACGTAACAATTCAACCACCTGACTGCGACTGAGCAACGCATTCAATACAGATTTGTCGGTCACGCTTTGCAGTAACTTTTGATCTTGCGTTTTGTCGGCTAACCATTGCACAAAACCGGGTGCCACTTGTGTCAGTTCATAGTCATTGGTTAATGCATCGCGAATCGATTTTTCAACATCATCAACAACAATTTTTTCTGCACCACTGAAGCCCAGTTCAATCAGTGCTTCTTCTACCAATTGAGGGCGGTTGGTTGGCCAAATACCCAGTGCATCACCAGGTTCATAACTGAGCTGGCTGCCCGATAAATCCAGTTCTACATGATAGGTGAGTTTTTCACTCCCTCGACCGGTAATCGGCAGTACATCCACTATTTCAGCTTCAAATGGATTAAATTTATCAAAACGTGAAACACTCGGTGTGACCACACTCAAATGAGGTTTGTGTTCAGCCGATGAGTCGTCTTTCACCGAATCGCTCAGCTGTAATACCTGTTGTTGCCATAGCATTGATGACTGTTGGTAATCCACATCGCAATCGACACGGTCAAGAACACGAGATGCACCGAGTTGTTCGAGTTGTTCATCAAAATCTTTGCCGGTTTTGCAGAAAAATTCATAGGAAGAGTCACCGAGTGCAAGAACGGCAAATTCCAAACTATTCAGATCGGGTGCCTTTTTACTGTAAATAAATTCATGCAACTCGAGTGCATCATCCGGTGGCTCGCCTTCACCATGCGTACTCACCACCACAAATAACCGCTGTTCTTTCTTTAGTTGCTTGGGGTTGTAGTCGGCCATATCCACCAGTTGTGCTTCGGTGTTTTGCGATTGCAACTGTTGATAAAGATGTTCGGCGATACCGCGCGCATTACCGGTTTGAGAACCGTAAAGAACGGTTGCGGTTTGCACTTCTGCCGGCTTTGACTGCGACAAAGACGGACTGGACTGCGTTAAAGGCGAAGCTTTCTGCACGACAGAACTGATGTCTTTAAGCCCAACAGCAGAGCCTGTAGCTGCCAAGCCAGCAAGATAACCGCTTAACCAGTTCACCTGTTCCAACGACAAGTCACCGATTGCATCGCGTATTTTGTTGGCTTGTTCCGTGCTAAGTGGCGCAGCAAATTCCTGAAGAAGATTGGCTAACATGCCCATTTGTGCCTATATGAATTGCAAAGATGGGCCAAGAATAGAAAAGTCACCCGTTAAGCGGAACGAATGACCGGGAATGACTAACTAACTTTTAGGTATAACGTTTTGATTATCGGTTTAGAGCTGATATTTCACACTCATATTCATCATCCATTGATCGGTTTTTGAGTCGACCCCGGCAACGCGAGCGGTGTTAAAAATGTCAGCAAGCACTCTTTTCTCGTCAACATTTATGTCATTATCAGCCAAAGCCATGCTCAATAATTGTTCAAGCTCTTGCCGGTCGTATTTCCCATCATTAATCAGGTAATCGATTGATTGTTTTAGAATTTCCAAATGTGTCTCATCAAATTTCGTCAATTTAGTGCCTGCCCGAGTGGATTTTATGCTTACTTTAAGTACAATGCGCTGCGATCAATAGCGATTGCGTAAGATGTAATACCGGTTTTAATACCCCAGTTTCTACCGCATTGGTCGGAACAGCATTTAATTTCGAGTGGTTTAGAATACCACCCTTTTTCGAGAATGAGTAAATAGGCAATGACAAACGCGGTGATTACAGGTTGGGGTAAATGTTTACCTCCGGCAGTATTGTCGAATAAGGACTTAGCGTCCTTCTTAAATACTTCCGATGACTGGATCACCAGCCGAACGGGCATTCAAGAACGCCGTATTACCCATCAAAACATCTCAGATTTATGTGCCGTTGCGGGCGAACATGCCCTCGCCTGCGCTGGATTAGATGCAAATCAACTGGACGCCATATTCATTGCCACGTCAAGTGGGGACACCCTTATTCCCAACACCGCTGCTCGTGTGCAACAAAAACTGAGGGCTCACGGCTGCGCTGCGGTAGACGTTAACGCAGCATGTACCGGCTTTATCTATGCGCTGACACAGGCAGCCGCACAAATTAAAACCGGAATGATTCAACGCGCATTAATAGTTGGCTCCGATCGCCTCACTTATTATTGTGATTGGACCAAGCGCAATGTCGCTATTCTGTTTGGCGATGGTGCAGGTGCCGTTGTCATTGAAGCCACTGATGACGATGTCGGTTTTCAACACGCCCATTTAGGTTGTGACAGCGAGGGTTTATCAATTCTGGGCGTCGATAAAATGGGAACCAATGTTCCACGTTATCATGACCGACCAGGCTGTTTCGATGTACCTTTTGAGGGACAAGAAATTTACATGAACGCGATCGCTGAAATGAAACAGTCGTCGCAAGCGGTTATGGATAAGTCTGGGTGGCAAGTGGGCGATATTGATTTATTTATCGCCCATCAGGCGAACATTCGTATTGTGGACGCCATTAGTAAACACATGAAGCTGAAACCCGAGCAAGTTTTTATAAATATTGAAAAGTACGGCAATATGTCTGCTGCGACTGTCCCCGTTGCACTTTGCGAAGCGCTGGAAGCGGATCGAATGAAACCCTACGCAAACCTTATTCTCACCGCTTTTGGCGCTGGTTTAACGTTTGGCGCCTGCAGTATTCGGTGGAATGATCGGGTGACGCCAATTGGTTATTCCGATGCGAAGTTGAAACCCGGCCCTAGCGATGCAATGGCGTTATTAAAAGAAGATATAAAACGCTGTTTTATTGAGCGTAATGAACCTGTTCCCGATAGCTTACTGTGATTAAATGATTCCAGTGATCAAGCCTCCGCCAATCAAAATCAACAAACAACCGGTCACCCATCGTATCAGTGAAATTTTTGTTTTTTCCAACAGCTTTTTGCCGATATAGGTTCCCATAAACGCAGCCAAGGTGGCAAAGCTGACCAACGCCACATCAATTTTGGATACAAAGCTTTCGCCATTTGTAGCTGCAAAAAACGCAAAAAGATAAATGGAAAGTCGAATGATGTCGACTAATGATGCAATGATGGCTTGTGTTGCAACAAACTCTTTTGGCGTTAAGTTACACTTTAATAAAAACATCGATCGCAGTGCGCCCTGATGGCCAGAAAGTCCACCAAAAAAGCCCGATAATACGCCGCCTAACGGCAACCATGTTTGTGTGAATTGGAACTTGCTTTTCAAAGGCGATAAATCAAACAAAGCAAACCCCAAAATCAGCCCTCCCAATACGACTTTAAGCAAAGTTGAATGAAATTCGACATTGAGAATTTGCCAAGTGATGTCCATTTCATCGTGTGCCAGGTAATTTAAACTCATTGCACCAGCCACCGCAGCAATCATAGCTGGGATCCCAAAGCGCAAAAATACCTGACGATGAATTGAGTGATGTAATAGGCTCACTTTAAGAAAATTATTCGCACCATGCACAACCGCAGTCGAAGCAATCGCAACCGGTAAGGGAAAAAACAAAGCAAAAGCAGGCATCAGTAACGTGCCAAGACCAAAACCGGAAAACAATGTTAAAAATGCTGTCGCTAATGCCGTAAGGCCAATAATGAGGTAGGTCAATGCTGTATTCCCATTCACTCTTTCGCACAAATCCGCGTAGATTAATGAATATTGGACGACAATAAAAGTGAAGATTCTATGACTTAAATAGATGATTGAAAAACCGCATAAGACAGTTGGTTTGTCCCGATTACCCAATATCCGTTAAAATAAGACTTTTAGCATTACCTTAATCATTCATGAACAAACCCGTTTATCTCGATTACGCGGCTACAACCCCAGTCGATCCGGCAGTTGCCGAAAAAATGGCCCAATATTTAACGCTGGATGGCCAGTTCGGTAATCCTGCGTCTCGCTCCCATCGATACGGTTGGCAAGCGGAAGAAGCCGTAGACATTGCGCGAAATCAAATTGCACAATTGATCAATGCCGATCCTCGCGAAATTGTGTTTACCTCAGGTGCGACAGAGTCCGATAACCTGGCCATTAAAGGTGTTGCCTATAAGTATCAGGATAAAGGCAATCACATCATCACTTCCGCTACCGAACATAAAGCGGTGATCGACACTTGCCAATATTTAGAAACAAAAGGTTTTGAAATTACTTTTCTACAACCGGATTCAAAAGGCTTTATCACGCCGGAACAAATTGAGCAAGCCATTCGCCCAGACACCCTTCTTGTTTCGATTATGGCAGTGAATAACGAAACTGGTGTAGAGCAAGATATTGCCCAGATCGGTCAAGTTTGTCGTGATGCAAAAATACTCTTTCATGTGGATGCCGCTCAGGCAGCTGGAAAAACACCCTTTGATGTTAAGCAACTTCATGTGGATCTTGCTTCGTTTTCCAGTCACAAAATATATGGTCCTAAAGGAATGGGAGCTCTTTTCGTCCGCCGCAGTCCAGACGTGCAACTCGAAGCGTTAATCCACGGCGGTGGTCACGAGCGCGGTATACGCAGCGGTACTTTGGCGACTCATCAAATTGTTGGCATGGGTGAAGCCTTCGCACTCGCTAACGAAAAATTCAAACAAGAGTCGAAAATGCTTTCTCAATTCAAACAGCATTTTTGGCAAAATTTGTCGCAGCTTGAAGGCATTTATTTAAACGGAGATTTTGAACGCTCTGTATCCAGTATCTTAAATGTGAGTATTGAAGGTGTGGATGGCGAAACATTGCTAATGTCACTCTATAATCTCGCCGTTTCTTCCGGTTCTGCTTGCAACTCCGCCAGTGTAGAACCCTCTTACGTTTTAAAAGCAATGGGTGTTTCGGATGAATTAGCTCACAACGCCATTCGAATCAGTTTTGGTCGATTTAGTACTCAACAAGAAATCGACTATGCTTTATCTGAATTGACTCAAGTGATTGATCGATTACGCGCCATGAATGTATGAATTTTCGTCGAAAATAAGCGAATGCGATCACAATTTCGTCAACAATCGCCGATGAATCTTTTTTTTATAAAAAACGCTTGATTTAATTTTTAAAATCCGCATAATACGCGTCTCACCGAGCAGGGCACCCCAAAAATCTGAGAAATCAGTGAGTTGAATGCTCTCAAACGTGATAAAACTGGGTCGTTAGCTCAGCCGGTAGAGCAGCTGACTTTTAATCAGTTGGTCGCAGGTTCGATTCCTGCACGACCCACCAGCATTTCGAAAGGCCGCATTTTTATGTGGCCTTTTTTATTGCCTGTCTGTAACCTGCGATAACTTCCTTTTTGTTTGGTCGCAGGCCGATTCGTCGGACCGACGATTCCAGCTCAACCCACAGCATTCTGAAAGGCCGCATTTTTATGTAGCCTTTTTTATTGCCTGTATGTAACCTGCGATATCTTTTTTGTTAAAAAGTTTACTTTGTATGAGTATTTTTCAACATGTTTACCCTGCGTTTTCGCTTTTGTTTTCGGGATCCACTTTCGTTTCCGTTGACTTCAGATCAACAACTTGTCCTCCATTTTCCTTTGAAAAATCATCCAAAAAATCGGCGGCCTGAATGCCGGGAATATGAACAGAAGGCACATCTATTTTTGCCTGCTCTAGCGCTTCACGACACAATTTCAATTGCTGATCCACGGCTCGCGAATGCTGCAACATACTCGATATGACTTGCGCAACGGGATCATAACTTAACGAACTTTCACCGTAAGCTTCAAAACCTATCAACTGCTCAATGCGTTTTCGATGCTCTGGATTTTTTCCTTCTTTATCTCGCACAACATGTCCTGGAATACCAATCACCGTTGCCCCTGGGGGCACATCTTTAATGACGACTGAATTCGAACCAACCCGAGCGCCATGCCCTATGGTTATCGGCCCGAGAATTTTCGCACCGGCGCCAATAACAACATTATCCTCCAAGGTTGGGTGACGTTTACCAGGATTCCAAGTGGTACCACCCAGTGTTACGCCATGATAAAGCGTACAGTCATCACCAATCACCGCTGTTTCACCAATGACGACTCCCGTAGCATGATCAATGAAAAAACGTCGCCCAATTTGCGCTCCGGGATGAATTTCAACGCCAGTAAACCAACGTCCTAACATGCCTAAAAAGCGGGCCAACCACTTGATGTTTTTTTGCCACAACCAATGCGTAATTCGATAATTCCAAATCGCCTGCATTCCTGGATAACAGGTTAAAACCTCGAACCAGTTCCGAGCAGCAGGATCACGCTCAAATACGCTGTTGATATCTTCTTTGATTCGGTTTATCACGACTTATCCTCTACGTTAGGCGTGTATTTTTTTATCGAAGCAAGAAAGCCTCTAAATAACCGTATTTCTGCATCCGTAAATTGTGCTTTATTAAACAGTCTGCGCAAGCGCATTTGAATCAAACGAGGCTTTTGTGGATCGAAAAACTCAGTATGCACCATCACTTGCTGTAAATGTTGAAACATCTGCTCCATTTGTTCACCTGTGGCCGGAAGCTCCCCAGAGTCCATTTCATTTATAACGGCGTCAATAACATCGCCACAGTGTCTCGCTGCTAATCGCATCTCGTAAGCCATTAATTGAATGGCTGAAGCCACATTCAGCGAGGAGTATTCCGGGTTGGTTGGAATACACACATGATAATGACAAAGCTGTAACTCTTCATTGGTCAACCCAGAATTTTCTGTACCAAATAAAATCGCAACAGGACGTATTTTCTTATCGCTCGCTATTTTCTCTGCCAGTTCTCGTGGCTCTAACATGGGCCAAGGTAAAGTTCGGCTACGAGCGCTGGTCCCAACAATCAGCGCTTGATCAGCAATGGCTTCTTCAATGGACGAATACACTTTAGCTTTAGCTAAAATATCGTCCGCTCGAGAAGCCCGTTGTGTTGCTTCAGCGCTCGGAAACTGTTTGGGGTTGACCAGTCTAAGATGCTGCAACCCCATAGTTTTTAAAGCACGGGCAGCCGCACCAATATTGCCAGGGTGGGTGGTATGAGAAAGTACAAAATGAATGTCGTCGAGCATATCCGTTTCGATATTAAGTTAAGCATGCGGCGTTATTCTACCAGATGATACGCTAATGGTATGAATTCTCTCAGTTTATAGGAACATAAGTGTTCATTCTTAACCAGCTGGCGTCTGGTACAGGTGAATTTTTGGTTCAAAATTCGTTAAGCTTCTGCTAGAATCCGCCGCGTTTGAAAGTTCGATATCTCGAACCGCTGTTATAGCATCCGTTCTTATACAAGGTGATCTCTATGCATCCATTGCAAACCATTGCAGTCCGTGCGGCGCGCGCGGCTGGCGATACGATTATGCGCGCAACCGAAAACCTGGACAAGGTGAAGACTGAAGTTAAAGGACGCAACGATTTTGTAACCGACGTTGATCGAAAAGCCGAGCAACGCATTATAGAGACCATCTGTAAAACCCACCCCAACCACTCCTTTTTAGCCGAAGAAAGCGGCGCACAAGGCGAAGCTGATGTGCAGTGGATCATCGACCCTATTGATGGCACCACCAATTTTGTTCGCGGGATGCCGCACTTTTCAATTTCCATTGCCGCTCAAATTAAGGGCAAAGTGGAAATTGGCGTTGTTTACGACCCCGTTCGGGAAGAGTTGTTTACCGCTTCTCGAGGCAATGGCGCGCAACTCAATGGCAAGCGTATTCGTGTCAGCGAAGTACGCAATCTTGATCAGACCCTTTTAGCTACCGGATTTCCTTATCGCAGCATGAGTCAATTCGATCACTACATGACACTCTTCAGCAAACTCTACCCCAAATGCGGTGATATGCGCCGTGCCGGTTCAGCAGCGTTGGACCTGGCTTATGTGGCTGCGGGCCGCTTTGATGGGTTTTGGGAATTTGGTCTGAAATGGTGGGATATCGCCGCGGGATCACTGCTGGTTTCCGAAGCTGGCGGTATGATTGCTGATATGAAAGGTAACCCCAACTACAAACAGTCTGACTCAATTTTGGCCGCTAACCCCAAGATTTTTAAAACAATTTTGGGCAATATTGGATAAAAAGAGGTTTGTGAAGCTCGGGGCATCTTATTTTCACGTTTGGACATGGTATACTTGAGCATTCCAGTTGGTTATTTACCTGAGTTCTGCACTCAGGTATAATCGCCGCAAGCATCAAAGCGAGGTCTGGATATGAAGTTAACCACCAAAGGCCGCTACGCGGTAACCGCTATGCTGGATCTGGCGATCCACGCGGAAGAAAATCCCATTACGCTGCTGGAAATTTCCAACCGACAAGGCATATCGCTCTCTTATTTAGAGCAGTTATTTGCCAAATTACGGCGTAATCGCCTGGTAAAAAGCATACGCGGGCCTGGCGGTGGTTATCAATTACAAGATCCAGCCAATGTAATTACAATTGCCAGCGTGATCGATGCTGTTAACGAAACTACCGATGTCACGGCCTGTCATGGCAAAGGTAACTGCCATCAGGGTCAACAATGCATTACCCATGATCTTTGGTTCGAGTTGAGTCAGCAAATTCACCAGTTTTTATCCGGGATTTCGCTGCAAACGGTCATCGATCAACAACGTGCCAAACATCGTTTGAATTCCGTACCGGAAACGCAGCAATCGCCTTACGAAAGTAATACGTTTATCTTGTCAGAAGTGAGCTAACCGCTTGCGTTTCTGATATAATTTGCGCCCCTTCGAGCAGGGCTACACGTACAGATAAAGAGTAATTTCAGAAACTTCGACACAATGACAGAAGTTTCGGGAGCCAGGTAAAATGTCAGAAGTCATTCAAGAACGTATACAAAACGACTACAAAGCCGGTTTTGTAACGGAAGTTGATTCCGAAACCTTACCACCCGGATTAAACGAAGACGTAATCCGGGCCATTTCGGCGAAAAAAGGTGAACCGGAATGGATGTTGGAATGGCGTTTAAAAGCCTTTGAAATCTGGAAAACCATGGAAGAACCCACCTGGGCCCATGTGCATTATCCTAAAATCGATTACGAAGCGATTTCCTATTACTCGGCACCGAAAAGCATGGAAGACAAGCCGAAAAGTCTCGACGAAGTCGATCCTGAGCTGCTAAAAACCTACGAGAAACTCGGTATTCCTTTGCATGAGCAGGAAATTCTGGCCGGTGTTGCGGTGGATGCCGTATTTGATTCGGTTTCAGTCGCTACCACGTTCCGCGAAAAACTCGAAGAAGCGGGTGTTATCTTTTGCCCTATTTCCGAAGCGGTTCACAAATACCCTGAGCTGGTAAAAAAATACTTGGGCTCTGTGGTTCCGGTACGCGATAACTTTTTTGCCACATTAAATTGCGCTGTATTCAGTGATGGATCGTTTGTGTATATCCCCAAAGGCGTGCGTTGCCCAATGGAACTTTCCACCTACTTCCGTATTAACGAAGCAAAAACCGGCCAATTCGAACGCACTTTGATCATTGCCGAAGAAGGCAGTTACGTAAGTTACCTAGAAGGTTGTACCGCTCCTATGCGCGATGAAAACCAGTTACACGCTGCAGTGGTAGAACTGGTCGCCCTCGACAACGCAGAAATTAAATACTCGACCGTACAAAACTGGTATCCCGGTGATGAAAACGGCAAAGGCGGTATTTACAATTTTGTTACCAAACGCGGGCTTTGTCATACCAATTCAAAAATCAGCTGGACTCAAGTTGAAACCGGCTCTGCAATTACCTGGAAATACCCAAGCTGCATATTGAAAGGCGACAACAGTATCGGTGAATTTTATTCTGTTGCGCTAACCAATAATCTTCAACAGGCGGATACCGGCACCAAAATGATTCACCTGGGTAAAAACACCCGCTCAACCATCATAGCCAAAGGTATTTCTGCCGGAAAAAGTCAATCCGCTTACCGAGGTTTGGTGCGTATGAGTCCGATGGCCGAAGGTGCGCGAAATTACACACAGTGTGACTCTTTATTGATTGGAGATAAATGCGGTGCACATACGTTTCCGTATATAGAAAGTAAGCACCCTTCTGCCGTCATTGAACATGAGGCGACAACATCAAAAGTCAGTGACGATCAATTATTTTTGTGTCGTCAACGCGGCATTGATCCAGAAAAAGCGGTTTCTATGATCGTTAATGGTTTTTGTAAAGAAGTTTTCAAAGAGTTACCGATGGAGTTTGCCGTAGAAGCTGGCAAACTATTAGAAGTGAGCCTGGAAGGTTCCGTCGGTTAGTAAAGTTTTGATGGGTATATTCTCATCACTAAGGTGTCGAATTGTCGACAGTAAAAATGAGTTTTCGGAGTGAACACGTCATATGCTAAGCATTAACAACCTTTTCGCAAGGGTAGAAGAAAAAACCATTCTCAAAGGTTTGAGTCTTGAAGTGAAGCCTGGCGAAGTGCATGCCATTATGGGCCCAAACGGTGCAGGTAAAAGTACACTGGGTAACCTGTTGACAGGCCGAGAAGGTTATGAACACACCGAAGGCACTGTTACATTCGATGGCAAAGATCTTTTCGCACTGGAACCAGAAGAACGAGCTGCAGAAGGTTTATTTTTAGCGTTTCAGTATCCGGTTGAAATTCCAGGTGTCAGTAATCTTGAGTTTTTAAAAACATCCATGGATGCCATCCGCAAATATCACGGAAAGCCGGAGTTAGACGCCCCCAGTTTTATGAAAATGGCTCGTGAAGCATGCAAAGCGGTAAATCTCGACCAAAACTTTTTAAAGCGCGGTGTGAACGAAGGTTTTTCAGGTGGAGAGAAAAAGCGTAATGAAATTATGCAAATGATGCTATTGCAACCCAAGCTTTGCATTCTCGATGAAACCGATTCTGGCTTGGATATAGACGCATTGCAAGTCGTTGCAAAAGGCGTGAATGAACTTCGCGATCCAAACCGCGCATTTGTGGTGGTCACACACTATCAACGCTTATTGGATTATATTGTACCGGATTATGTCCACGTATTATCGAATGGTAAAATCGTAAAATCCGGTGGTAAAGAGTTGGCCTTGGAGCTCGAGGAAAAAGGATACAGCTGGTTAGAACAAGAGGTTGCGTAATGGAACAAGCCGTAGACTTTATTCGCGAAGCCTCCGAACTGGCACGCTCACTGGAACAACAAAGCCCTACTCCGTGGCTCGCTAATTTTCGTCAGTCTCAATTGGAGCGCTTTAACCACTCCGGTTGGCCGACACGCAAAACCGAACATTTTAAATATAATAATTTAACGGCATTAACACGTCAGTCGTTTAACCAGTTATCGCCAGCGGAAAGCATTGAGCCGTCGCTCGTGACTACCATTGATAATCTGAATGCCGAACGATTGGTGTTGGTTAACGGTCATTTCGATACAAACCTTTCGTCCTTCGAACACAAGGTTACTCAGTTTCGCAATGCCAACGCGGAACAACAAACGTTTATTCAGCAACAATTAGCGCTAAAGAACGACAGTAACAATCCGTTCAGTCTGTTAAATACAATAATGAGTCAGGACGGTATTCTGGTCGAGTTTGATCAAAACAGTGCAAACAAGCCTCTGCAAATTATTCATATCACCACTCACGCAGCGCAAGATAAAACATCCGCACAAAATTTACTGGTAAAATTGGAGCGTCATGCTCAAGCAACAGTAGTGGAGCATTTTATCAGTCAGGACTTCAACGAACACACTGCAGTGGTCAATCAAATGGCTCAGTTTGTGATTGAAGATAATGCCCGATTACATCACTACCGCCTGCATCTGGAAGATGAAAACATCATTCATTTGGGCGAGATTGATTTTTGGCTTAATCGTGATTCAAAACTGAATACCTTTCATGTTGGTCTGGGTGGAAAAATCAAGCGCTTAGATTTAAACGTCTACCATCAAAGTACTGGCTCACATGCCGATGTTAACGGTGTTTACTTAGCTAAAAATCAACAGCAAATCGATTACCACACCAATATTGAACATCGCAGTCCGCACTGTACAACACAAGAAGTTTTCCGCGGTATTGTTGGTGGATCAGCTAAAGCAGTATTTAATGGGCGAATTCATATTTATCCGGACGCACAAAAAACACTAGCGGAGTTGAGCAATAAAAATTTATTGTTATCCAATAAAGCTGAGGTAAACACGAAACCGGAGTTGGAAATTTACGCAGACGATGTACGCTGTGCTCATGGGGCTACCGTTGCACAAATGGATGAAAAAGCATTGTTCTATTTGCTGTCGCGTGGCATTCCAAAAGCACAAGCGGAATTGATGCTGAGTTTTGGTTTTATTAACGAGTTACTCGATAACCTTGAGCATGAAGCCATAGGTGAGTATTTGCGCCCTATTTTGGCAAAACTCTTCGAACAAACGATTTAGTCGAAAAGGTAATCCGAGGATTTGACATGAGCAATGTTGTCGCAGTTAACAGCCCGCACATTGACTTTGCCGCTCTACGCAAAGATTTCCCAATACTTCATCAGGAAGTGAATGGTATTCCTCTGGTATACCTGGACAACGCGGCGACAACTCAAAAACCGCAAAGTGTGATTGATGCCATCAATAATTATTATTGTGAAAATAACTCTAATGTTCATCGAGGCGCACATACGCTAAGTGATCGCGCTACCGCAGCTTTTGAACATGCACGAGAGAATGTTCAAAAGTTTATTCATGCGGAAAGCCGCGAGCAGATTATCTGGACGCGAGGCACTACCGAAAGCATAAACCTAATCGCTCAAAGTTATGCGCGTCCCTTATTAAAAGCTGGCGATGTTGTTCTGGTTTCAGCGATGGAACACCATTCCAATATTGTGCCCTGGCAAATGGTCTGTGAGCAAACTGGAGCGACGTTAAAAGTGATTCCCGTTAACGATGCCGGTGAAATCGAACAAAGTGCCTATCAGCAGTTATTAAGTGTCGATGTAAAGTTAGTTTCGGTCGGTCATGTGTCCAATGCACTAGGGTCTATCAACCCGATTAAGTCCATGGTTGCCGCCGCACATCAGGTTGGTGCCAAGTTTGTTGTCGATGGCGCGCAAGGTGCTCCACATTTAACCATTGATGTACAAGACCTCAATTGTGACTTTTATGCTTTTTCTGGTCATAAAATGTTTGCGCCAACGGGTATTGGCGTACTTTACGGCAAGCAGGAATTATTGGAGCAAATGCAGCCTTATCAAGGTGGTGGAGAAATGATTGAAGTGGTGAGTTTTGAAAAAACCACTTATAACCAACTGCCTTATAAGTTTGAAGCAGGCACACCTAACATTGCCGGCGCCATCGGACTGTCGGCAGCCATAGATTACTTGCAACAGTTTGATCGTTCGCAACTCTTTGCTTACGAAGATCAATTGTTAAACTTTGCCACTGATAAAGCTAAAAACTTTGGCAATATTCGCCTAGTGGGAACCGCAAAAGAAAAGACTGGCGTACTCAGCTTTTTATTGGAAGGCGCTCACCCACACGATGTGGGAACACTGCTGGATCAACAAGGTGTCGCGGTTAGAACGGGCCATCATTGTGCCATGCCCATTATGAAGCAGTACAATATTCCTGGAACCATTCGCGCATCTTTTTCATTTTATAACAATGAAGAAGATATCGAGCGTTTGTTTGCGGCATTAACCAAAGCGAAAACGTTTTTACTTTAACGCTGATTCTTGAGGGTAACATGACTGTAGCCACTTTCTCCACCAACGATATTGAACTGACGATGACCGAAAAGGCCGTGCGTCACTTTCAACGTCAATTGAGTAATCGTTCGGAAACCGCCGTGCGTCTCTGGGTAAAAGAGAGCGGATGTTCCGGTTATATGTACGAAATGGATTTTGTCAGCGAGCCACAACAAGACGACAAAACCTTCGCCTTTGGCACCATTACACTTTACGTTTCGAAAGATGCGCTCCCTTTATTGCAAGGTACAGAAATCGATTACGTAACCGAAGGTGTAAATAGCAACATACAATTTAATAACCCTAATGCTAAAGCCATGTGCGGCTGCGGTGAAAGCTTCACCCTGTAGTTAAATGTTTAAGAGGTTGTAACATGGAACGCAAAATGGTGGTAACGCTGCGTGAATGTCCGGCACGATTGGTTCCGGCAGGTACGCGAATTTCTATCCCTAAAGACACTTTTCTTACCGTTACCCAAGCACTCGGAGGTAATTACACGGTCGTTGTGAACGGAAATATGGCGCGTATTGACGGCACCGATGCCGATGCAATTGGTTACCAAGCACAGGAATTTAACTTTGAATCACCGGCCGATGGCAGTATTCACCAAGAGCAAGTTTGGCAGGCGTTAAAAACCATTTACGATCCAGAAATTCCAGTGAACTTGGTCGATCTTGGTCTTATTTATGAAGTTAATATCGACCAAAACAATAAGTCCGTACAAATTGTGATGACCCTTACTGCACCCAGCTGTGGCATGGGACCGGTGCTGGTCAGCGATATTAAATATCGCGTAGCCAAAGTACCCAATGTGACCGAAGTAAAAATTGAACTGGTATTCGACCCACCTTGGTCACGCGATATGATGACGGAAGAAGCCAAATTGGAAACCGGCCTTTTCTTTTAGAGTTCTTTTGAAACCCTTATTGCTCTAAATACCTTTGTGTCAGTAACCATGCTTAAACACCTATTTATATAAATGAAGTTGACGAACTGATGAATACACCTTTTGGCATAACTGTTTTTAGTGACGACATTATCGAAGACTTGAGCTTTTTTGATAGCTGGGAAGATCGCTATCGTTACATTATTGACTTGGGAAAACAGCTCCCCAGTATCGATGAAAGCCTTAAAACGGAAGATCGACTGGTTCCGGGTTGTCAAAGTCAAGTTTGGCTCGAGCCAGAATATCAAAACAATATTCTTTCTTTTCAGGTTGATAGCGACGCTCATATTGTCAAAGGGCTTCTGGCAATGGTGATGTGCGCTTATAACAACAAATCTCCCGCCGATATTCTTGCTTTTGATATTGAAAATTTTTTTGCCAAAATCGATTTAGTCAAACACTTGAGTCCAACTAGAGGCAATGGATTGCGTGCCATGGTTCAGCGAATTCAATCGATTGCCCAAGAGTATAATTAACCCCAACTTGGTACCACAACGCAACAAGTCAAAAGTAGATAATTGCAATATTTCAAGCCGGGATACACCTATCTTGCGTTTGTATTTTGCAATAACCATATCTTATGTTTTCATCTTCGTACCTCTCAACTAAACTAGTTAAACATTTCTGAGGTGTATAAGCGCATCCTCTTAAAAATACTCATGACAACAACAAACGAGAACGGTCATGGATTTAACCGACTCACGCCTATTTAGCCTAAAGTGGATACTGTTACTGTTATTGCTCAGTTGTGGTTTTGCCAGTCATCAACTGGGCAACTTACATTTAAGTAACGACTTTCGTGTTTATTTCAGTGAAGAGAACCCGGAACTGAAAGCTTTTGATCGATTCGAAAAAAACTTTGCTTCACACGATACTATATCGTTAGTTGCGTTACGCACTCATGGTAGCTGGCTCGAGCAAGATGCCATCACTACTATCGAAAAATTCACGCAAGCGTTCTGGCAATTACCGAAAGTGACTCGCGTTAATTCCATTAGCAATACGCCCTACACTTACGCCGAAGGAGATACTTTAATCACCACCAATTTGCTGGAATTAACACAATATCCATTACAACGACGGCAAGCCATTAACAGCGATATTCAACTCCGCCACACTTACCTTTCTGAAGATGAAAGCTTGACCATTGTTCACGCCGAGCTCAAGCTGGATCCAACACAGTCCGACAGCGCAAAACAGGTTTACCAAGCAGCAAAAAAATTAATCCTACCATGGCAAAACACCAACCCTGAGGTTCGTTTTTATTTAATAGGCTCTGTAGTTTCGAACGTCACACTTGAACAAGCGGTTCAAGGGGATCTGGCACTGCTGGTCCCCATCAGTTACCTTATCATCACGCTGGGCTTGCTATTTTTTCTACGGAGTATAAAAGCAACATTACTCACATTACTGGTTGTTTCACTCAGTATTATTTTCACTTTTTCTTTGCATTCATTGGTGAAATTAGAGCTGACACCGGTTGCTGGTTTTGTTCCTTCCGTTGTGCTTACTTTAGCCGTTGCTGATTGCGTACACTACCTGACCAGTTATCGTTATTTGATTCGTGTAAAAGCGATGGAACATCGCGCTGCTAACCGTGAAGCGTTTCGAATTAATTTTACCCCCATCACCATCACCAGCGTAACAACCGCATTAGGAGTATTATTTTTAAACTTTAGTGACTCTCCACCCTATCGTGATTTGGGAAACATGGTAGCCATTGGCGTCACACTGGCTTGGCTGTTTACCGTTACTTTGTTACCACTGGTATTGAGCCGATTTCCAATTCGTTATTTACCACAACAAACCAAGAGCACAGACATTTTATTAGCTTACTCGACTTGGTTACGTAAGCACCGAATAATTTTAATGGTGGCATTAATTAGTGTATTGATCAGCTCGGTCATCGGTATCACTCAAATTCGAGTGACTGAAAACTGGAGCAAATATTTTTCCACCCGCTTTGAATTAGCACAAGCCATAGAATTAATAAAGGAAAAGTTTAATCGTCTGCATCGTTACGAACTGGAGCTGTTTAGTCCAAATGAGAATCAAGTTAATCGCCCCGAATATTTACAAACATTGGACAAACTACTGCACTACCTTGAGCGCCACCCTTCTGTCGGTCACATTCAAAGTTACGGTTATATCTTAAAGCGATTAAATCAGAATATGCATGAAGACGCATCCGACTACTTTAAAATGCCAGAGAATCAACAACTGGCCGCACAATATTTGCTGTTGTACGAACTTTCATTACCAGAAGGGCTCGGAACCGATGCTTTTGTTACCTTTGATCGCAACGCGTCACGCACCAGCTTATTGTTACGACCTATGGCATCGGAACAGCTAATCCAATTTGAAAATGATCTTCGCGCTTATTTCAATTCAATTAACCAGGAGCCTGAGTTGGAATTGCATATCTCTGGTCTCGACCATATATTTTCTCATATTGCGGAGCGAAATATTTTGCAAATGATCATCAGCAGTGCCATCGCCCTTTTCATTATCAGTTTATTGATGAGTATTGTTCTTAAATCGATAAAATACGGCGCTGTCAGTTTAGTCCCTAATTTATTTCCGGCTCTAATTGCTTACGGGTTGTGGGGGTTTCTAGAAGGTTATATCGACTTGGCGTTGTCAGTCGTGATATGCATGAGCATCGGCATAATTGTTGATGACAGCGTGCACTTTATAACCAAGTATTTGCGCGCCAAGCAGGAACATCAACTCAGTAGTGAACAATCTCTCGACTATGCCTTTCATATTGTCGGTAAAGCGCTCGTTACAACAACCGTCATTCTTGTTGCAGGTTTTGCCACGTTAATCTCATCACCGTTATTACCCACCAGCAGTACGGGTGCTTTAATCAGCATTACTTTATTGGCGGCACTGTTAATAGACTTTACCTTATTACCTTTAATTTTATATTGGTTGGATCGAAATAAGCTGACACCTCAAAAAGTGAATGACTTAACTTGACAACCGACAGCACCTTTATGATAATGATTATCATTACCAATGATAGAGTGCGCAGTATGGATCTTTGGCAACAGATAACTTTACAAGGCAACCGTCAATTTCAAACAGGTCATTTTGACAGTGCCAGCCAACATTACCAACGTGCACTCCAGCGCGCCCACTACTTACTAAAACTACGCACGCTCAATGCAGAATTAGTCAGCTATCTGGTGATTTCTCATCAGAACCTATCGGACTGCCTAATCATGCAACAGAAAGTAGAAGATGCAGGCCGATTGCTGTTAGATTGTCACAGCTTTATAATACGCTTAATCGAAAGTTCACGTTTATTCGATGACACTTATGAGGCCTGTTTAAGGGGTTGTACCGAAATCTCACAATCCATCGCTAATTTGTTACAAAGTTACCCAGACGTAACCATTTGTGACCATTGTTTGAGCCGCGTTTTCGGTGAACAGCCTATTGTAAGCAATAAAGTCGTCAGTATTCATTAACCCGTTGTTTAGTGTTGTAGAAAATGACCCATTTAAATTTTGAAACCGTACTTGATGTTCATCACTGGAATGACAAATTATTCAGTTTTAAAACCACACGTCATCAAAGCCTAAAGTTTCGCAATGGTGAATTTGTCATGATCGGATTACAACAAGAAAATAAACCGTTAATTCGTGCTTACAGCATTGCCAGTCCAAATTATGAAGAGCATTTGGAGTTTTTCAGCATCAAGGTGCCCAATGGCGCTCTCACCTCTCAATTGCAGCATTTAACCCCGGGCAGTCAAATTGTTGTCAGTAAAAAGCCGACTGGAACACTGGTCATTGATGATTTAAAACCCGGTAAACGATTGTTTTTATTTGCCACCGGAACGGGATTGGCACCTTTTATTAGCATCATTCAAGATCCTCACACCTACGAAAAATTTGAACAGGTCATTTTATGCCATGGTGTCCGACACGTAAGTGAGTTAGCTTATCGAGATTTCATCACACAAGAATTGCCTAAACACGAATACATTGGTGATTTCGTCCAGCAGCAAATGATTTATTTTCCAACCGTGACAAGAGAACCTTTTGATAACAATGGTCGTATTACTGACGCCATTGAAGATGGCAGTCTGTTTACCAAATTAGGTATCGAGCCATTGGCTCCATCCGAAGATCGCGCCATGATTTGTGGTAACCCAGAAATGCTAAAAGAGATTTCTGCACTGCTCGATCACCATGGTTTTCATATCAGCCCAAAAACGGGTGTTCAAGGCGACTATGTCATTGAGCGTGCCTTTGTTGAGTAGCCTCCCTGAAGGCCGATCCTTCGGCCTGAAACTCCTCTTTGTTGTTTCCTTTAATTCTGTTTAGCAAACAGACCTCTTCAACGCTTTTTTCGTTTTAATGATGTCACTGTAAGCGCCATCCCAGAGTAAATACCGGCTTTCTAAAACACTGACCGCAATATCAATGCATCGATGGTAAATCCGTTTGTTATTACCGCACATGCGAGTTAGCATTTGAATGGCCAATGGACCATGCCCCTTGCCGTCGACTTCACTATGTCGTTGTAAGTAACGTTGAAGCCTCGCAACACACTCTGTTTTTTGCGAAGCGAGCTGTGGCAATAACGCCATAAACACGGGTGGTATTAGGCTCTCTCTGCCTAAACTAAATGCCGCAGCAATTTCATAATCTTCTCCACTCATTGCAATAGTGAGTGACTTGTCAACAAACTGCTGAATTGAGTAAGACAAAGTATCGAGAACTAACTTAGGACTTTCACCCTCTTGAACGCAATGCAGTAACCGATCAATATTTTTTGATTCTGCACCGCATTCATCCATGGCAAGCAAGTACCACTCGAAGTGCGATAATCCGCCGACTACCTCATCAGACTCTTCACCCAAAACAATCTCATTGATCATTTGCCTTAATGCGGGCTCTCCCTTTGGGAACCAAGGTATTTGAATGTTGGTCAATTTTGACTGTAGCGCTTTGAGTAAAGTCATATAGTCCCAAACGGCAAAAACGTGGTATTGCATAAAAACTCTGAGATCATCAAGGTTTTCAATATTTTGATACAACGGATGGGTTAACAATAATGATTTAAGAGAAGCGACCTCTTTGGTTTCAAAGTTCAGCATGATCTGCTCTCCTTAACGGTGGTTAAATTGGCCCCTTCCCTTTTGAGGTTAACAATAATGGTTACTTTACTCAGAACTCAATGCTGCAGATAAGCTTGCTCCGATGATTTTTCGATAATTTGATAGTAAATTCCATCCCATAACATGTGTTTCAACTCCAGTATTTTTGCAGCAACATGAATACAACGCGCTACATTTTTTGAGTCGTTATTACATAAACGCGTCATAATATTGAGCGCAATGGCCTTATGCTCTTCATTAAATGACTGTGCTTTTTGTTCCAGATAAAAAAGAAAAGAGCCTGCCATACTCGAAAATTGATATCTTAAATGCGATAACATTTTTTTTGCCATAGCGGGTTCGCTACTCCATCGCCCCAAAAAAAATGCAGCCATGATGTCCAAAGTGCTGTCTCCCGACGCAATATCAATGACATTATGTACAAAGCGCTGCGTCGCAAAATCCATCGAATCAACAATCGATTGGTAATTTTTGTATTGCTCCAAGTTATCGAGCATACACTCCAAATAAGCCGTATCAAATCCGCACTCCTTCATCGCTTGTAAATACCATTCGATATAAGACAGACCTCCAACCGCTTCATTAGATTCATATTCCAAAATTAAGTCATTAATGAGTTTTCTACCAATTGGATCTTTCGTAGGAAACCAGAGCACATTTAAATTGGTATATTTTCGCTGCAAAGACTTTAACAGCGTCATGTAACTCCACTCAGCGAAAATGTGTTGTTGGGTAAAAATATCCAGATCGTCAAGTGTATGAATGGATGAAAGAAGCGGATGCTCGGTAAGTAGTTGGCTCAACGATATCAGGCGCTCGTCTTCAAAGGTCAGCATAAAAAACACCTCTACAAGCTCATAAATATAAGCTTATGGTGAATTTTTGTATTCGCAAGAAAAAGGGGCTGAATGGATGACCGAGTTCATTATTTCGACAAATTAATATCGAGGATGAGATTAAGAAAAAGCGGCAGTAAGCATACTTACTTTAGCCACTTTTTCTTTGATTGCAAACGAAATGATTGCGTTTAACCTTTAAAGGTTATTGTACAAATTACTCCTTCTCTTCTTTCATTTCCGGTTTGATTTGATTGGCATGATCCAGTTCATAAGGTGGTAATGTGTCTTTTTTGTTTTTTCCTGTCAGATAGAAAGTCATCCAACGCATTAATCGTTGAGCGTAATCCAGTTGCGCCGCAACTTTTTTGTTGCCATGTCCTTCGTCGGGATAATATACCAATCTTACCGGAGTCTTGGTACGGGTTTTGATGTACCGATACAGTTCCATCGATTGAGCTGGATGCACTCTCGTATCGTCTTTACCATGCATAATTAAAAGCGGCGTTTTCGCTTTATCTGTGTGATAAATTGGGCTCCTTTCCAGCATCCATTCCCACTTATCCCATGGGTAATTACGCGCATGAACGTTGTACATTTCTTTCGGAATATCGGTGGTTCCGAATTTGGAAAGTTGATTGGAAATTCCAACAAACATAACGCTCGCAGCAAAATGTTCACTTAATGCTGTAGCTGCCCACGCTGACGCATAACCACCGTAAGATCCACCGGTAATACCGACGCGTTTTTTATCGATGATACGCAGTTGATCCAAATGATTAATGGCGTCAACCAAGTCATTAAATTCAGCACCCGCGTAATCGGCTTGCCCCATTTTACTGAACTCAACACCGCGACCGGTACTGCCTCGATAGTTTGGCAAAAATACGGCAAACCCATTACCTGCAGCGTGTTTGATCGGATAGGAGTATCGATCCAACCACTCGTTACTGATATGACTTTCCGGACCACCGTGTACCATCATAATTAAAGGGTAACGTTTACCTTTTCGATAATTGGTTGGATAAATTAAGATGCCTTCAAGTTCAAGACCGTCGCGCGCTTTATAGGTTATGGATTCTTGCTTCGGCAGAATAATATTATTAAGCCAGTCATTGGAGTACGTCAGCCTTTTTAATTGTCCTTGATTTAATGCATAGACCTCGCGTGGATGATCAGCAGTACTCATCGTTGCTACAATTTTCGTTCCGGATGTATCCGCATCAATACTGCGTAATGTTGCTTGCCCTACTGGTAATAATGTTTGAGTTGTTTCTGAATCCAAATCAATCACTACTACTTCGCTGGACGTTCCCAAGTGACCCAGATACGCCAATTTGGAATTGCTCAACCAGCGGATATCGCGCACATGACCAGGGTAGTTTTTTAAAATGTTTTGTAGGTTACCACTTTTAGTCCTAGCAACAAAAAGACGCCCGCTAGCGGGATCGTGTTTGTCTTCTGCACCGATGATTGCAACTCGAGCACCATTAGGTGACCAACGCGCAATATCTAACTTTCCCTCCGTTTCAAACTTTTGAGTATAAAGCCCTTTGTTGTTAAGAATTCGGTACTGCGCTTCTGTATATTTATCATCAATATGAGGTGTCGGCGTGATCTTTGCCAAGATTGAATTTTTATTCGCGTGGTATTCTGCCGATATTACATGTCCTTCAACCGCTAATTTTACCGGCGCTTTTTTAAGATCGGTTAAGTCAACTCGGTATAGAAAGTTAAACGCTTTGTCTTCTTCATAAATTTCAGCTTTAAAACCTTTCTTTTTTAACTTTTCTTCATTTTTGTCTTTTGGCTCTTGAGCGATGTACACAAGCGCATTAGCATCTCCACTTAACGAAAAGCCCCTTATGTGATTGCCATGCGTTATAAATGGTGTCGACTCACCTCCATCGATCGGGATTCGATAAATTGCCGTATATTTATCGTCATTGCGTTTAGCTAAATAATAAAGATATTGACTGTCACTGCTCCAACGAATGTGTGAAACAGACACCTTACCACTTACAAACGCACGAGATTTTCCATTACCATCGACAACATGCAGTTCGACATAATCCGCGCCATCATCATCTTTGTAAGGTGCGCGAGGCTTATTTAAAGTATAGGCCGTGTATTTTCCGTCCGGAGAAATATAGCTATCTTCAACTTGCGCCACACTCACTGTTTCTTTTAATGTCATCACATGCTTTTTTTCTGCAAAGCTTGCTTTCGAAAATGAAGCCAAAAAAATCATCAATAACCAGTATTTCATAATACCCTCATTTACTTACCAAATTACTCTGTTGCCAGAAACCCTTTACTTCTGTACCAGCGATCATACAAGGTGACCAAATTAGCCGCAATCACCGCACTCGCTCCAACCATCATTGTCCATGAAATATCTTCTCCATAAAAGATCAGGCTCAATACCATTGCAATTGGAATGTACAAATAGTAAATCATACTAGTAATCACACCTGAGAGTTCTGTTGTTGCCTTCACCCACAACGTATGCGCAAGCAGTGTTGACACAACGCCAAGAAACAAGAGCCCACCCCAATCAAAATAATTGAATGTCCAGGTTTGATTGAAACTAAATGGTATAAATACCATTAAAGCAAAAGAAAACTGCCCCCAAGCTCGCACATTATTTGGTATATCTGATGCTTTTTGGTGAATAATGGGCAAACACGCGTAAAGAAAACCACTGAGTACAGAAACCAGAAGTCCCAAGAAATAGTCTGAATGCCAACTTATCTCCGGACTCACCCAGTAAAGTCCAACTAAGGCTAAACTTAATGCCATGACGTCGATTCTATTAATCGATTGCTTTAAAAAAGCGGCACTTAAAATGACCAAGTGTATTCCATAAGTGGAAACACCAATGGCAGCAATAGCAGGCGTCGATAATTTGATACTTTTAAAATACGCATACCAATGTAGGGCAAAGGTAATACCCAAAATCAATAAGACACGCCACTGCTTTACACTCAGATTCCACCGAAACCGCCTCCAGCCGAGCAGCAGCGACATGCCAATCGCTGCGATAACCAGTCGAATCACTCCAATTTCAATTTCACTGGCAGATATGAGTTTAACCAATACCGGTACACAGGCCATCATAATCACGGCTGAAACCGCAGATGTGACTGCTCCAGTACTCGACATTACGATAAATCCCCAATTGGTTTATTTGACACAATTATAAATTGCTCGTTGCAAACAACTCTAATTTTCCCAAATAATTTTT
Source organism: Pleionea sp. WD8-19 (assembly GCF_055326765.1). NCBI lineage: Bacteria > Pseudomonadati > Pseudomonadota > Gammaproteobacteria > Oceanospirillales > Pleioneaceae > Pleionea > Pleionea sp. WD8-19. The sequence goes on from NZ_JBUZOU010000005.1 coordinate 142,105, forward strand.
TTGTTACTCGTTGAATGTTTTTGGATAAAGTTAGCGTATCGGTTTTCAATTGCCTGCCTACGTAATTTCATTGTCGGTGTTAACAATTCGTTTTCTGTGTTCCAGTCTTCATTAACCACAAACAATTGCGCAATGCGTTCATGTTTCTCCAGTTGTTGATTAATACTTTGAATACATTGCCAAGCACTGCGTTCAAACTTTATGCGCTCTTCATTATTCAATTCATCTAATATCACCGCAATCGCAACAGGCTGCGGTAAGTCTGATCCCATGACACATAGATGCTCTACATTCAGCGCAGGCCCTATTAGATTTTCAATAGGTACCGGTGAAACGTATTTTCCTTTTGACGTTTTGAATATTTCTTTCACTCGTCCAGTAATGGTTAAGTAGCCATCCGCATCGACTTTTCCTAAGTCTCCGGTTCGAAGCCACCCGTCTTGAATGACTTGTGCGCTAAGCTCTGATTGTTTGAAATAACCTTCCATTATACTGGCATTTCGTAAAAGCACCTCTCCGTTTTCAGCAATGATGCATTCCGCGCCAGGAAAAGGCTGGCCAACCGTGCCGGGTTTTCGTTTGCCAGGCAAATTGATATGGGAAAAACCGCTCGTTTCGCTCAATCCATAAGCCTCACAAATATCAATGCCTAGCGTTTCAAACCAGTCCAAAATGTGCTCCGGTAAACTGGCTGCCGCAGACAATGCCAAACGTGTTTCTGACAAGCCGAGCAGCTTACGCAACGTTTTCTTGATCCAGTTACCGAAAATTGGCACTTTAAATAAAATAAGAAGTACTTTAGGACCGCCGAGTTTTGCTTCTATTCCTGCCTTTAACTTAAACCATATTCTGGGTACAGCGAAAAATATTGTCGGTTTAACCGCTCTGAGATTTTTTGCAAAATGATCCAGCGACTCTACAAAGCTGACACTGGCGCCAAAATATACGGAGGCCATTTCTACTGCCATGCGTTCAGCGACATGCGCTAGTGGCAAATAAGAAAAAAATCGATCATTCTGATCAATGGCAATAACTTGCTCAACAGAAGTAATGGCAGAGCCAATAGCACGATATGATAACATTACGCCTTTTGGCTCTCCCGTTGTGCCACTGGTATAGATAACAGTTGCAAGATCATTGAGCTCGGGTTGGAAAATAGTTTCAAGTTCTGTTTTTTGTTCAATTACTTCGTCAATAAAACTCATGTCAGATTTACGATTGAACATTGCGATGCATTCTACATCGAAGAAGCAATCTTTCTTGTCATTCCAGTCAAAAAGCTTTCCAATAAAAACCAAAGGTGCTTCGCTGTGTTTGAGTATAAAGCGAATGGTATGCGAGCCAGCTGTCGGATAAATAGGTACGGATACGTGACCCGCCATTAAAATGGCCATATCGGCAATGAACCAGTCAGCACAGTTGAGTGAATAAATAGCAATCTTGCTACGTGCCGGAAATTTTTTTAAATAATGTGCTAAACGAGCTGACTTTTTCCACGCTTCGGCGAAAGTTATCTCGTTCCAATGTCGCCCACTAGGCTGACGCAAAAATGGACGATCAGGCGTTTCGTTAGCCCAATGCAGGAACCGGTCTATTGGTGATTGAATCGAGGCCATTGTCTTTTATTTTTGTTGGTTGTTTGAGCGCGTTGAGCTTTGAATCTAGCACAGTTTAAAAGTTAAAAAAAATCCTGCAATTTTGCAGGATTTTTTTATGCTCAGTCTTGTTCTTCTGCCAAGTAAAGCCAGGTTTCAATAACCGTATCGGGGTTTAAGGAAACACTATCAATCCCCTGTTCCATTAACCAACGCGCTAAGTCGGGATGGTCGGACGGCCCTTGGCCACAAATACCAATGTATTTATCCGCATCGTTGCAGGCTTTAATTGCTCGAGCTAACAACACTTTAACGGCTTCATTACGCTCATCAAACAGATGCGAAATAATACCGGAATCACGATCCAGCCCCAATGTTAGTTGAGTCAAATCGTTCGAACCGATTGAAAAACCGTCAAAGTGCTGTAGAAACTCATCCGCTAATAACGCATTTGATGGCAGTTCACACATCATGATCACACGCAGGCCATTTTCACCTCGTTTTAAGCCGTGCTCAGCCAATAACTCAATAACACGCTCAGCTTCACTTGTCGTACGTACAAACGGGATCATAATTTCTACATTAGAAAATCCCATTTCGTTACGTACTCGTTTTATTGCTTCACACTCTAACTTGAAACATTCTCGAAATTCTTCTGATATGTAACGCGATGCACCCCGAAAGCCGAGCATTGGGTTTTCTTCTTCTGGCTCATATAAATGACCACCAACCAAATTTGCGTATTCATTCGACTTGAAATCTGACATGCGCACAATGACTTTTTCCGGTGAAAAAGCGCAAGCTAATGTCGCAATACCTTCAGTTAACTTACCTATATAAAATTCTCGTGGAGAAGCGTAACCTGCCATGTGATCTTCGATTTGCTCTTTCAAATCGTCATCGTCTAAGTCATCAAACTCCAACAGGGCTTTGGGATGTACGCCAATCATTCGGTTAATGATAAATTCGAGACGAGCCAGGCCAATGCCAGCGTGTGGTAACCGCGCAAAGTCAAACGCTCGATCCGGATTACCCACGTTCATCATTATTTTGAATGCCAAATCGGGCATATTATCCACTTCGTTTTGGCTGATTTCGAAGTCGAGTAAACCTTTATAAATATTACCGGTATCGCCTTCTGCACAGGACACGGTCACTTCTTGACCACTCTGAATGTGATCGGTAGCATCGCCGCAGCCAACAACTGCAGGAATACCAAGCTCACGAGCGATAATGGCCGCGTGACAAGTACGTCCACCGCGATTGGTCACAATGGCCGACGCCCGTTTCATGATAGGCTCCCAATCAGGATCGGTCATATCAGTCACCAACACATCACCCGGTTTCACGCTCGACATTTGACTGATATCGCTGATAACTGCCGCAGGGCCCTTTCCAATACGCTGACCAATTGCGCGTCCAGTGGTTAAAACTTCTCCCTGCTGCTTTAACAAATAACGTTCAATGACATTGTGTGCATCACGGCTTTTCACTGTTTCGGGACGAGCCTGAACGATATAAAGCTGGCCATCGGCTCCGTCTTTCGCCCATTCAATATCCATTGGTCGCTGATAATGTTTTTCGATAATTAATGCCTGACGCGCTAGCTCTTCAACTTCGGCATCGGTAATACAAAACTGCTGACGCTCAGACATAGGCACATTAACGGTTTCAACGGTTTTACCGTGTTCGCTGGAGTCACCGTAAATCATTTTAATGGCTTTACCACCTAAATTACGACGTACTACTGCGGGCCGGTTGGCTTGTAAAGTAGGCTTATGGACGTAAAACTCATCGGGGTTGACTGCACCTTGCACAACGGTTTCTCCGAGACCGAAAGCGCCAGTAATAAACACCACGTCATTGAAGCCCGACTCAGTATCCATAGTGAACATAACACCACTGGCAGCGATATCACTGCGAATCATTTTCTGAACGCCTGCTGACAGAGCAACCAATTTGTGATCAAACCCTTTGTGTACTCGATAAGCGATGGCGCGATCATTAAACAACGAAGCAAACACTTCTTTTAACGCCAACTTTACGTTGTCAAAACCACGAACATTGAGAAAGGTTTCTTGCTGCCCTGCAAAAGAGGCATCAGGTAAGTCTTCCGCTGTTGCCGAAGAGCGAACCGCTACGGCGAATTCTTCATTGGCGCCAGCTTTTAATTTCTGATAGGCAGACTCTATTGCCTGCTCCAACTCTGGCATAAAAGGCGTGTCGATAATCCACTGACGAATTTTGGCCCCAGTTTTTGCCAACGTGTCGACGTCATCCACATCAAGCGTCTCTAACTCAGCGTGAATTCTATCATCGAGCCCACTTTGGCTAAGAAAGCTGCGAAACGCTGATGCCGTCGTCGCAAAGCCATTTGGAACGCTCACACCGGCATTTGCCAAATTGCTGATCATCTCTCCAAGTGATGCGTTTTTACCACCCACCACTTCCACATCGTCCATGCCTAAGCCGTCATACCAGAGCACATAGTCTTGCACTTTCTTGTCTCCTGAGTTTTGATCCGTGCGCCAGAGTTGTTTTCTTGGTTGGTTCTGGCGATACTTTGTGAAACATTATTGTACTTGATGACCGCCAATTATGAAACGTACCGTATTTTTTATTTCTGATCGAACCGGAATAACTGCCGAAATGCTCGGCCAATCACTTCTCAGCCAGTTTGAAGACGCTGAGTTTGAAAAAGTAGCATTACCTTTTACCGATACTGAGAAAAAGGCGATACAGGCACGCGATAAAATTGATCAGGCCGCTGCTGCAAATGGTCATCAGCCCCTGGTGTTTGACACAATTGTCACACCCGAAATTCGCAAAATTATTATGGAAAGTAAAGGGTTGGTATTCGACTTTTTTCAAACCTTTATTGGCCCACTTGAGCAGGCACTCGATATGAAGTCGGGATTTCGCGTTGGAAAAACGCACGCATACGATGAAAAAGGAAAATACGACTCTCGCATTGATGCTGTGAATTTTGCACTGAATAACGATGACGGTGCAACCACACGATATTACGATAAAGCTGAATTAATACTGATAGGCGTGTCTCGTTGCGGCAAAACGCCAACTTCATTGTATATGGCCATGCAGTTTGGGATCCAATGTGCGAACTACCCGTTTACCGATGATGATATGGAAGACTTAAAGCTGCCAACTATGCTCAAAAAGTATAAACATAAATTGTTTGGTTTAACGATTAATGCGCATCGATTGCATGAAATACGCACTGAACGTCGAGCTAACAGTCAGTATGCATCACTAAAACAATGTCAACTGGAAGTTCGTGAAGTAGAAGCACTGTTTCGAAAAGAGCGCATTCCGTATATCACAACCACCAGCAAGTCGATCGAAGAAATAGCGACAAAAATAATGATTAAGACGGGTTTAAAACGGATTTCTTTTTAGATTGCGAGTTGCGAGTTGCGAGTTGCGAGTTGCGAGTAAAAGGATAACTACCTGAGCTCGGCTGTAAAACCGAAACTTGTTTTTACTCGAAACTCGTCACTCGAAGCTCTTGACTGATTATCTAAGGCATCAACGCGTCTTGATCGGCCCCTTCTTTTTCAATTTCTGGGGGCATTAAGTCTTCTTTCGAAACACCCAGAGCTAACGCAGCCGCACTCGCCACATAAATCGAAGAGTAAGTACCAATAATCACACCAACGATTAACGCAATTGAAAAGCCATGAATTAACTCACCACCCAGGAAGAACAATGCGATTAATACCAGTAATGTGGTTAACGATGTAATCAAAGTTCGTGTAAACGTTTGATTCAATGAGCGGTTCATCACTTCCATTGCCGAACCTTTACGCATTTTTAAAAAGTTCTCACGAATGCGATCATAAACAACAATGGTATCGTTCAGCGAGTAACCAATAACCGCTAATATTGCTGCGAGTACGGTCAAATCAAACTCGATTTGGGTAATAGAGAAAAAACCGCTAACGATAATCACATCGTGCGCTAATGCAGCCACCGAACCGAGCGCAAACTTCCATTCGAACCGGATGGCAACGTAGACCATGATGCAAAACAAGGCGGTCATTAATGCCAGGCCACCGTCATCTCTTAATTCTTCGCCAACTGCGGGACCAACAAAAGCTCGACGTATTTTAGTCACATCGGGCCGATCGGCTTTTAATGCAGTCATTACTGCATTATCAAGTTTTTCGTTCTCAACACCAATATCAGCAGGTAATCGAATGGTAACATCTGATGACGAACCAAAATACTGAACGACTCCACCACCTAAGTTGTTTTTTTCCAGTGCATCGCGCACAACACTTAACTCAATCGGTTGTTTGTATTTTACTTGGATGGTTGTTCCACCGGCAAAATCTAAACCAACGTTTAAACCTCGAGAAAACAATGAAACAAGAGATGCAATAATGAGCAGTGCAGACAAAATCACCGCTATATTTTTAAACTTCAAAAAAGGTATATTTAAATTCATCAGTAGTCCCTCGTGTTACACAGCTAATTTTTTCACGGTTTTTCCACCGTAAATCAGATTCACTAAAGCTCGACTACCAACAATAGCAGTGAACATAGAGGTTAGAATTCCAAACAGTAACGTAATTGCGAATCCGGCGATAGGACCAGTTCCAATAGCAAAAAGAATCAGTGCTGCAATTGCCGTTGTTATATTGGCATCCGCAATGGTTGATAACGCAGCATCGTAACCGTTATGTATCGCTTGTGCAGGCGAGACGCCATCGTTAAGCTCCTCGCGTATACGTTCAAAAATCAATACGTTTGCGTCTACGGCCATACCTACTGTAAGAACAATACCGGCCATGCCTGGCAAAGTAAGTACCGCTCCAATTAAACTCATCATGCCGACAATTAAGATCAAGTTACACATCAATGCGAGATTAGCAACCACACCGAAAACTTTATAGCGAACCAACATAAATGCCAGCACAAGTACAAAGCCGATAATGATCGAATACAGGCCTTTTTCTACGTTTTCTTGTCCTAAGCTTGGACCAATGGTTCCATCTTCTACAATGTAAATAGGTGCTTTTAGTGATCCAGACTTTAACGTTAAAGCCAAATTGCTGGCGTATTGTTGTGTAAACTGCCCTGTGATTCGAAAGCTTTTACCTAATGTTGTTGTGATACGAGCAACACTCACTGCCTCTTTATTGATACGCTCATCAATTTTTATTAGTTCACCTTGCTCGTTTTTAACAAAATCACCGTATTCGTTTTTCTTAAAAATAGGCGTAACTTCCGTTAAAACAATGGCCATCATTTTGCCAACATTATCGCCAGACTCTTTCGCCATGATGGAGCCACCGGCACCATCCAGTTGGATGTTTATTTGAGGTAAGCCTCGTTCATCTAAACTGGTGCCCGCACCGGTAACATGTTCACCGTCAAGCATTGCTTTTTTATAAATCAGAACGGGAGTACCGTCGGTTTCATATAACAGTTCGGAGTCATAAGGTACTCGACCAGCAATTGCATCGGCAACGCTGCGTCGATCATTAACCATACGAAACTCTAAAGTTCGAGTATCGCCGATAATACTTCTTGCAGACGCAGTGTCTTGAATACCTGGCAGTTGAACAATAATTCGATCACTTCCCTGACGTTGAACTAACGGCTCAGCCACACCAATAGCATTAATTCGATTATTTAACGTTGTGATATTTTGCTTGATAGCAAAATCTTTAATTTCTCGAATTTTTTCATCGGTCAATGTGAAGAGCAATTGGTATACCCCGCCAACTTCACGATCGCTAATGGTAAAACCTTGCAAGCTATTATTCACTTCACTGAAAGCTCGCTCTTGCAACTCTTCTGTTTTAAATTTTGCAAGTACGGTAAATTGGTCTTTTACTTCAATGCCTTCGTGGTAAATCTTTTTTTCGTAAAGTGATGACTTGATATTGGTAATGGCTTTTTCCTGCTCTTTTTCGAACAACTTATCCATATCAACTTCTAACAAGAAATGCACTCCACCTCGCAAATCAAGCCCTAACTTCATTGGACTCAACCCAAGATTGTCTAGCCACTCCGGTGTTGCCGCTGCCAAATTTGCGGCGACGATGGCATTGTTCTTTATATTTTCATCTTCATGATTTTCAACATATTGAAATGCGATTCGCTTTGCTTCGTTTTGCTGATCCGGATGAACCAGTCGAATCAAACCACGACTGCCCTCTACCTCATGGCTTTTTACTTCGATATTTTCAGCAACAATCGCTTTTTCTATATTTTGAATAAGCTCTATAGGAATATCGTTGCCATTTTTATCGGATATTTGTACGGCGTGATCTTCACCAAAAATATTTGGTAATGCCAGAAATGCGCCAATAAAGATGATGAAGACCACCATTAAATACTTCCATGTTGGAAAAGTATTTAACGGCAGCTGACGTGGTTGACCCAAAATCATGAGGATTCCTTTTTATTCTTTAATGGATTTCAAAGTGCCTTTAGGCAAAGAGGCAGTCACGGAATGTTTTTGCACGCTGATGTTCACATTCTCTGCGATGGTGATCACAATATAATTATCCGTCACTTTATTAACCTTACCCAAAATACCACCAGCAGTAACGACCTCGTCACCTTTATCGATGGCTTCGATCATTTTCTTATGCTCTTTTTGACGCTTTGATTGAGGACGGATGATCAAAAAGTAAAAAATCACCACAAACAATCCCATCATGATCCAAAAGCCCATAGGACTTTGCCCAGCACCTGCAGTTAATAACATAATTTATCCCCTAAACTTTCTATTGGTTATTGTGCCCCTCTAAAAATTGCCTTTTCCGCGATGGCCTCGTTAGCGCTACGCTCGAATCCTCATGTAGCTCTTGTACACTTTGGTTCTCCGCGCAGTACCTCCTTGCTTTCACGAAAAAATCTAATTTTTAGAGGTGCCCTATTGATTATTCATTAGCCAAGGGTGGTACTTCCATCCCTCGACGTTGGTAAAAATCAGTCACAAAGTCGGCTAATGTACCTGTTTCAATGGCCGCTCGCAAACTTGCCATCAGTCGTTGGTAATAGCGTAAATTGTGAATGGTAGTCAGTCGTGCTCCCAGAATTTCGCTGCATTTATCCAGATGGTGTAAATAGGAGCGACTGTAATTCTGACAGGTGTAACAATCACACTCTTCTTCAATTGGACCCGTGTCCCTTTTATGGGGACTGTTACGCAGCCTTACAACGCCATCAGCTGTAAATAAATGTCCGTTACGAGCATTTCGTGTTGGCATGACACAGTCGAACATATCAACACCCCGCCGCACCGCTTCCACAATGTCTTCTGGTTTTCCCACCCCCATCAAGTATCGTGGTTTGTCGGTAGGCAACAACGGTGCGGTAAAATCCAAAACTTTTTTCATTTCTTCTTTGGTTTCGCCTACAGAAAGCCCGCCCAGCGCATAACCATCAAACCCGATATCTTTCAATCCGGTTGCTGAAACCTGACGCAAGTCTTCATACATACCGCCCTGAACAATTCCGAACAGAGCATTGGGATTATCGCCATGGGCAACTTTAGATCGTTCCGCCCATCGCAATGACAGCTCCATTGAGTCTTTCGCTTGCTCCCAAGTAGCGGGGTACGGCGTACATTCATCGAAAATCATGACAATGTCGGAACCTAACTCTCGTTGAACTTGCATGGATTCTTCTGGCCCTAAAAAGACTTTAGAACCATTGATTGGCGAACGGAATTCCACACCTTGCTCAGTGATTTTGCGAAGTTCGCCCAAACTGAACACCTGAAAGCCACCTGAATCCGTCAAAATTGGACCTTGCCAATGCATAAAGTCGTGTAGATCGCCGTGCAGACGAACGATTTCCGTTCCTGGTCGTAACATCAAGTGAAAGGTATTGCCCAGTACGATTTCTGCACCGATGTTTTTAACGTCATCGGGCGACATGGCTTTCACCGTGCCGTATGTCCCAACGGGCATAAATGCCGGAGTTTGAACCGTACCACGATCAAAAGTGAGTTGACCTCGACGAGCCTGGCCGTCTGTTGCAAATAATGAAAACTGCACACTAAACCTCGGGTATTTCGCGGCGCTCAAGAAACATGGCGTCGCCGTAACTGAAAAATCGATAGCGCTGCTCAACCGCATGCCGATAAGCGTCTAGAATGGCCTCTTTTCCAGAAAATGCACTGACCAGCATCATTAAGGTTGATTCAGGTAAATGAAAATTAGTGACCAACGCATCAACTGAGCGGAATGAATAGCCGGGATAGATAAAAATGTTGGTTTCACCTGAAAGGGGCTTTAGTTGCCCGCAAGTGGATGCGGACTCCAAGCAGCGTACACTGGTCGTCCCAACCGCAACCACTCGCCCGCCTTTTTTGCGAGTAGAATTCACCAGTTCAACCACCGATGGAGGAACTTCAAACCACTCGCTGTGCATTTCGTGATCTTCGATATTATCCACTCGCACTGGAGCAAACGTTCCAGAGCCCACATGCAAAGTAACAAAGTCCCACACAATGCCTTTCGCTTTTAACGCAGAAAACACTTCTTCGGAAAAATGCAGTCCAGCGGTCGGTGCCGCTACGGCACCTTCTTTCTCCGCGTAAACGGTTTGGTAGCGCTCTTGATCGAATGAAGTGTCTGCACGATCGATATAAGGTGGCAGTGGTATATGGCCTTGATCCTCAAGTACGTTTAAAACAGGAGTACCAGAAGGCAGCGTAGTTAATACATAAAATGGGGACCGTCGCTCGATCACTTCCAAACAATAATCACCGACAAAGACTTTAACCCCCTCTTTTAAAGGGTTACTTGACTTTACCTGCGCCAGCACCTGATGTTCGTCCAAAATACGCTCAATCATCACCTCAACGCGACCACCTGAGTCGCGACTCCCTAAAAGTCTTGCCGGTATGACACGAGTGTTATTAAAAATAAGACAATCTTCCGGTCGGAGTAAGTCAACCAAGTCAGTGAATTGACGATCGAAGATTTGCGCATCAGCATCGAGATGCAACAAACGGCTGGCATGCCGCTGCTCCGCAGGGAAGCGTGCGATCAGTTCATCGGGTAAATCGAAATGAAAATCAGACAGTTGCATCAGGTTTATGAGCCAGCTAAAAGTGGCGCAATTCTACCTGAAATGGCTTAAGATGACGAGTAGAAGGATAAGAGAAATGTGGCCGCTTTGCGGCCACTTACTTTGTTTGAATTAGCAGCTGCTACCACTTTCAGGCCAGCAGTTGTGTAATGTTCCTGAGTCGTCTGTCCAGGTTTTTTGGCCGGCTTGGTTGATGGTTAAAGGCCCGTCTCTTCCCGCCATTCTGCCTACTGGATTTGCAGTAATGGTATAGGTCGTACGACCTAAGTTACCGAGAACCAAATTATAATATGGTGTACCGCCTTCCATTGGTACATTGGCAGCAAAGGTGGTTCCAGTTTGAGCACCAACATAGGTCATATTAACCGATCTATGACGCTCCAAAGCATTTGAAGCGTTCATTAAAGCCCCCATTGCATCCGCTCTCATGCTCTTGGTAATGTAGCGATCATAGGATGGTACAGCAAATGCGGCAATGACTCCTAAAATGGCGATCACAATCATTAACTCAATTAATGTAAACCCCGATTTAAATTTCATGTTGAACCTCTCGCTTAATTTTGAATATGACGCCACTTAACCGGTATCATTCGAGTAGGAGGGGCGCGTAACAGTTCATCCAAGTCACAGGTTCGGCCTACGCACAGGTTATTACGTGCACCTCCACTACTTGAATCAACCGTTATAATCACTTGAGGCTCTGGAGCAATACCTGAACCGGGTAAGTCAACGTATATATCCCGAGCATCAATTTCACCATCAAAGTTCGTATCGACATAAGGTGAGCCATCGAGAATAGACATCGCGTATATCCGAGAGCTTCCCGCAGGCGGCGCACAACTACCATTATTGTTGGCTCCTGTTGAAGGCGTATAGGTGGTAAATAAAACGGCGTTGTTAAAAGTTAATGAATCCGCTAACACCTTTTCACCTGCGACTGAAAAGTCATAGTACCAACCGTGTTTATTGCTATTGGTGTCAGACAACTGCTCTGTCGCATCGTAAACTCCATCTCCATTTGTGTCAGTAAAGTTTTGCTCGACCAAGTCAGACAAAGAGATATCTCGCGCAAACGTTTTACTTAACACACCGTAATCACGCAATACAAACATGTGTTCGGCAATCTCAGTGTCTAAAGGATGTGCTCTATAACCCGAGCCTATGGCAACAGAAACAAATACTTGACCAGTATTTCCATCCCGTATCACCGCTACATCAGGAGCGTTATAGAACCGACGATTTTCAACAGCAGAGCTTCCCGACTGAAGGCGTGCGATTCGACCCCCGACGATTGAGCCGTTTTCATTATCAACATCAAACCGGAATATTTGCCCGCCTGCATCAGCAACATAAAAATGATCCACCAAATTATCCTGGTTTAAATCAATGGCTGTGATATTAGCAGGTACGGCGTTCATACTTGAAATAGGACCAGCTCCCGTTGCTTGAGTTGCAGAGGAAGAGTCCCATATATGTGCCCCCGTTAACGCATCGGCAATATACACCACATTTCCACTTCCCGCAGCTTGCGATGCTACACCTGCAGTATCATGCACTGTATCGTATCCACCACCAAAAATAAGCACCAATCGGTTTTGGACATTTCCAATATTCATCCGAGCCACAATTGGCTTAGACCAAGTCTCTCCTAAACGAGAAAAGCCTGACGAACTAGAATTAATAGGTTGAAACAACATTTCTGGAGAGCCTGGGCTAGAAATATCAAACCCATAATACGATCCACCTCCGCGTCTCATGCCAACAAACAGGTATGCTTTTTCCTGTTCGGCAGTATCTAAAGCCCCATTACCGTTTGTATCATCTAAGTAAATAGTAATTTCACCATCCAGTCCATAAGAGTGAGTTGGCGTTGCAGCGTTATCTTTTTTTATTTTTAATAGATCAAGCTTTTCTTGAGGAATGAACGACCAAAGCTCACTACCGGAGTTTCCATCAAAAACATGGAGGTACCCATTATTTGTACCAACATATGCGTAAGTTTTAGTACTTGTATCACTTAAATTATAAGTCAGTAGTGTTGGCCTTGAGTGTAAAGGATCACCAATCAATTGATGAGGTGTAGTCCTCCCCGGATCAGCAGTATCGTATCCCAGTGCCCACTCAATGACTTCAGATTTTTCTGCGTCGTTGGCTGTGCCTAGCATCGCATTCGTAATAAGTGCATTATTTGTAGCAATTCGATTACTTGCTGAAGTTAAACTAACTCCTGAATTAAGATTTGAATAAAGCGTTCTTCCGATAGTTTGTTCTCCGGCTACCCCACCTTCCGCAACTTCATTACCGTCGACAGTATCGGACCACCAGCTCGTTGATGTTGCTCTAAATTCGCCTGTTAATGGATCAACAGCCGAGTTACCGTTAACATCAACAACCACGCCATCAACCAATCGGTACCGCTTTAAGTTCCCGTCCCAACGAGCCGTGGCTCCAGGTTGGAACAATGAATAATAAAGTTCATCATTATGGGTCAGACGGTTGTATTGATTCACCGTTAAGCCCGCTGAAACGAACGTGGTATTGGTTTTTAAAATCGAGTCTGCAATTTCATTTAAGGTTGCCAACAAGGTTTCTTTATCGTTCGCCGTTGCGTATACACCGCCACCAGCTGAAGCAAGGCTGCTTAAAAAGGATGACGAGTGATCAAAACCAATAACATGCGTTGTAATACTCTGATTTCCAGGAATACTGCTATTTTGATCGTTTTCAGTATCCGAAAGAAAACCTGCAATTTTTATTGCACAATCCCGACCACTGTTACTGCCACTGCACGTACTACCAGACCATGTGTTATAAGTTGATGCTGTTTGAGTATCATGACTGGTCGGTTCACCATCCGTTAACAATACGATGTGGTTTTTTTGGCAGCCATCGACAATCGGCGAAATGTAGTTTGGGTTTCCTCGAACTTCTTCATTACGACAATTATTACTGTTTGGATCGGTACTTGAGCAACCCGGAGGTGTGTAAACAACCCCGTTATTGTCAAAACTATTGGGGTTACTGATACGATTGTATCGGCTTGGAGGGCTTCCTCGTTGCAAACCATAAAGTACCGGTTCGCCTCTAAAATAAAGTCCTGCTTCCAATAAGGTATCACTGATGGGTGTATTGCCTTGCGCTTGGAAATCTTGCACGACTTGTTTCATTTCATCTCGTTTGGTGTACCCAGTTCCATCATAAGAACCTTGATACTCAACGACCAAACGTGGTGCCCTTACCGGGCTTTGATCAAAGCTGACCGCATCGCGATTGCCTGATGTTGAACGAATAAACACCGACATTGCATTGCCAGAATCCCATCCTCCCAGATTCACAATTTGCTGAACCTGGCTGGTCAATGAGGGTGTTTCATAAATGATATTGTCAACAAAGTTGGGTGGAGACCAGTTAACCCCAGACAGTTTCGGTGCATTCCATATCGTTGCAGGGTCAGGACTTGCATTATCGGAGTTCACAAAATAAATGGTAGAGTTGGCATTGCCATTATCATCGGCGTCTGCCACAAACTCGATATACGCATTGGTAACGGTAACGCCACTTGGAATCAATACATTGTCAAAGTGTAAACCGATTGCACGGTTGGTTTGTCCGCCGATTCTGTAAAAATCCAAAATGGTTCCTGTGTAAAATACGCCACCGCTGCTTGGGTACTCAAAGTCATAATCACTGCGACTGATTTGTCTGAACGTTCTGTTAGTAAAACAACCAACTGGGTTGCCTGCTGCTGTGGCATTGTTAACTGCGGTAGTGTTATTAGCAATGCTACTAGGGTCAGCATCAAATTCAATGCGAATGGTCGGTGCGTATAGGCTGTCACCATCGTGAGAAATAGCGCTCCGTATCGCTGATTGCACAGCCGACGCTTCAATAAAAAACGCCATACTATTACTGCCGCACCAATTTCCATGATTGACAATTTCCTGAATCACAGGCGTCAAATCAGGCGTCGAGTAAAAGTTAGGAGGGACACGATCCCCATTTGCGTCAAACATCGGGTTCGGCGCTCGCCACTCTTCAGGTAACCACTTAATTTCATTGATGGTACTGTTGGCTGCCATACGATCCGACAAACGAACACCTGAAAAGGACGCCGCATCTCCCACGTTTTCACCTCTAATAATATAAGCAGGATTACCCAAACTGGTATCATAGGTTGCAAACGTAATCTTTGCGGAGGTGATAACGGCCCCTTGCGGAATATCCAAGTCGTTAAAGCGCAAGCCTAATAAGTCAGTATCTTTATCGGTGTTAAAGTCCAGTGTGTTCGCAGAATAATCCATTTGGCCATTCGTAGTGTTTTGCGTCGCATCGTCACTATTGTCATTGATTTGAGAAATGGCAACGGGATCGATAGCCGCATCCACATCAACGACAGCGCTTAAAATAGGGCCTCCAGGAACACTGAAACGTGCCATACCGATATTTATACCTTGGATATCGGTTAAAAACTCAAACATAACATCGCGCATCACATCAATTCGAGCTGAGTTGCTGTTACTTCCGGATGCATTTCGGTTCATACTTCCTGAAGTATCAAAAATAAAAAGCACATTCGGCGTCGTGCTTGAGCTCGTATTTCCGTTAAAAAATATTTCCGTATCATCTGCGTACCCGGTGCCCATAGTGCAAAAACTATATAGCGCAACCAAGCAGATTAATTTCAACTGATTAGAAAAATACTTCATTACTGCCTCCCGCCTCTAAGACGAATTCAATAAATTACTTGCACTGTGCGCTAAGTTGATACGCAGACCACTCTACCTGCTCTTGCATTTCAAAACCGGAACCAAAAGCATCAACTCGATAACCCTGACATTTAACGGTTTGCTTCCCTACTCCTGCACTAAACCCAGTACAGCTTTGAGGAGGAAGACAGCCGTTATTAAGAACGGTGACTTGTGCCATCACTGCATTTCCGTCAAGAAATGTACCTTCGCAACCGGTTTGTTCGCTATAAGCCGCTTCATTTCCGTTGCTATCCACACAAAAATTAACGGTTCCTTGCGTACGTGTTCGAAAAAGTATATGGTTCGCATCGCTTACATCATCGCCAGAATTAGCCATCTCATTAAATGCATTGAGCCCGGATTCAGCAGCACCAAACACCCAGTTATTTTGATGGACATTAGCGGCCATTTTTTCTTGAAAACTACTGTTTCTAACCGCGGTCACTCCAACTACCATAAGTACGGCAAGAAAAATTAAAGCAACAAACAACGCTGCACCGTTTTGATTAGAAAAGTTCATACATCTCGTCTCACTAAACATTAACTGCTCTTTGCAGAATTCACCAACACATAGGCTTGATTTGGTATCATAATGGTTTTGGAAAACAATCGACGTACTCGACGATCTTCAAAGTTCATTACTCTGTCCAAAACTTGAAAACTACTCTGTTGATTTTCATCTAATACGTTTTCTTGTGTACTTATCAATACGGCAATTTGTACAGCGATTACACTATTTCGCAGACTGCCTGAAGTCAAACCAGAAGCGGTAAAATATCGATCGATAACAAAATCACCATTAGAGTCCACACCGTACAAAACTTGAAAAGATTCAACGTTTTCGATAACAGGCTGTGCAACTGCACCACCATTCCCCTGGCATAATAAAGTGGTTCCATTAACAAAAAATTGATTTAAAACAATTTCATCTGCAACGACGCTGCCGTTGCAATCAACTCCTGTTCCGTTCAGCGTTTGAAACTGAACCGCGATACTGTCACTCCCAGCCCCACCTTCGGCTGAACCATTAAAGTCTATCGCGGACGCCATCTTTGGCGTCACTTCATCATGATACCAGCCGGCATTTTCAATAATGCGTTCCATAAACATTAAGGCAAACCGTCCATCCGTTTGTACGTTCCCAAGCTCTTGTTGCACTAGATAGGTCTTTTTAGATCCTATAAATAGAGATATCACACCCGCAAGCAATAGCAGACCAAGAAACCCGGCAATCATTAACTCCACTAAGCTAAAGCCCGACTGTTTTTTAAAGCTTAACTTCATGGAATAACCTCCAAAATAACACAGTCTTGCTCAGCAGTGATTGCGTTATTGATTCCTCTGCACTGCTGGTTCACTATTTGAGTTGACTGCCCTAAATCTTGCCTAGCCACAGTCGGGGTCCATACAACCGCAACGCGAGAGCGAACACCACTAACATTCACCACATAAACCTGGCCATCAGGCAACTCTCGATTTGCCATATCACATACTTCCCATTGATCATAAGCGACAACTTCCGCTGGTGAGCAACTACCACTTTGACAAGTGTTTCCAGCACCACCACACGCATATGGAGCTCCTGCATAGGAATCAATAACTTGCTGCAATGAAGTCGTGCCATCATAAACGGCCATACGGGCAGCTCGCATTTTAGAAGCAAGATTTTCAGCAATTTCGGTAGCCTGACTTCTAAAGTATCCTTCTTGATTACTGTTAATACTGGTCATTTGAAGAGCCGCAACGCCCAATAGCCCAACCGCCAAAACAAGTACCGTGACAAGAACTTCGATTAAGGAAACACCTTGACTCTTTTCAAACTTCATCAGCAGCTCCCCTCCGGTGCATCATCCGTAGATATACCACCACCGGTTGTTACCGTCATGTTTTTACCATACCCTACTGAGTTACACGTTAAGAACTGAATCTGCCCTTGTCCATCCGCACGAAAACCGGTAGGACCAAATGATAAAAAGCTAATATTGGGTGTAGGTGTAATCGACAAGCCATCTCCTGAACAAGCAAAAACTTGATTGATATGAGCATCGTCGACAACATTATTGCCGTCAGGATCAAGCCCCACCCTGAAAGCAGGCTGCTGAGCGGAAGCAGCGTCGGCCGCAACGATGACCCTTTGACGATTGGTAACAGCTTCCGATTTTGCCAATTGAATTGCGGCAATCAATTTATTTGCACAGGAAGAAAGTTGGTTTCGTTGAACAGTCGCTTGAAAGGAAGGAATTGCAAAGGAAGCTAAAATCGCTACCAGCGCTACCGCAACCAAAAGCTCCACAAGTGTAAAACCAGAATGTTTCATAACCCAACTTCATTTTGAGAATTTCTAGGTTAATACTAGCGGCAGTTTTGAGACATACAACCGCTTAGCGATAAGCGCCGATTGGCTTCCGATAAGCGGTTAAGTGATTGATATTAAATGCGAAGGTTGTCACAGTTTAATATTAAAGTGTTTATTCTCTGAGTTCTGGTGGCAATACAAATACGATATCTTCTGGTTTTCCATTAAGTTCTTCCGCTGCTTTTCCGCCTAAAGACTTAAGCTTATCAATGACCTGCTTTACCAGTACTTCCGGAGCGGAGGCACCGGCTGTAATGCCAACCTTTTCAATATCTTGCACCCATGCTTGTTGGATTTCTTCAGCATTATCAATGAGATAAGCGTTGGTTCCTTGCTTTTCGGCCAATTCACGTAAACGATTAGAATTAGAACTGTTTTGCGAGCCTACAACCAACACCAAATCAACTTGTTGAGCAATGGTTTTTACCGCATCTTGACGATTTTGAGTTGCGTAACAAATATCGTCTTTACGAGGTCCCTGGATTTCCGGATATTTTATCTGTAATTGCGCAATGATTTGCTTAGTATCATCGACTGAAAGCGTGGTTTGAGTAACAAAGTGCAGGTTTTGAGGATTTTTTACTTGTAAACTTTCAACGTCTTCAACGGTTTCAACCAAATAGATGCCGGCCTCACGGTTATTGTATTGCCCCATTGTACCTTCGACTTCTGGATGACCTTTGTGCCCAATCAAAATACACTCTTGCCCTTTATTACTGGCTCGAGCAACCTCCATATGCACTTTAGTGACTAATGGGCAAGTCGCATCAAAAACCTTCAGGTTTCTCGACTTTGCATCTTCTCGTACTTGCTGAGAAACACCATGCGCACTAAAGATACAAATTGAGTCTGAAGGTATTTCTGAAACATGCTCAACAAATACCGCTCCTTTATCACGTAATCCGTCAACCACAAACTTATTATGCACAACTTCATGACGAACATAGATAGGAGCGCCGAACACCTCCAGTGCTCGATTTACAATTTCGATGGCTCGATCGACCCCCGCACAAAAGCCTCGAGGATTGGCTAGCAATATTTCCATGTTATTTCTCCTCCGGAGGTTGGTCGACGGATAAAACTTCAATATCGAAAGTGATCGACTGTCCAGCTAATGGATGATTGAAATCCACTTTTACGGAGTGCCCACGGATTTCCTTTAAAATACCGGGCATGCTACTACCATTGGGCTGCTCAAACGAAACAACCGTCCCTTCTTTCAACTCGATGTCTTCCGGAAATTGATGCATATCCATAAAGTGAATCAAGTCGGGAATGGGTTTTCCGAAGGCATCCTCAGCATCTAAAGTAAACTTTTTGCTTTCACCAACTTTCATTCCTACCAAATGCTGCTCCATGGCTTCGCTGACTGAGTTTGACCCCATAACGATAACTGCGGGTTTACCATTGGCTCGGCTTGAATCGGCAACACTCCCATCTTCCAGCATAAGTGTCATGTGGGTATAAACCGTGGAACCTTGCGATACAACTTCATTAATCATTTTGACTCTACAGCTTTATCATTCTTAGTAGGTTGCATAAATGAACTTTCGATCACCAACATCACAGCACCAATAAAAATAGCCGAGTCGGCAATATTAAAGGCTGGCCAGTGATAGCCGTTTTTGGATACGTACCAGTCTATAAAGTCGATGACATACCCGTAATTAATGCGATCGAATGCATTACCGATGGCTCCACTCAAAACTAAAGACAACGCAACACCCAGCCAACGCTCAGAAGACTTTAATCGACTCAACCAAACCACTAACACCACACTGATCACGATAGCGAAAATCGATAGTGCCCATTTTTGCCAACCTCCAGCATCAGCCAAAAAGCTGAAAGCAGCGCCATAATTATACGCCAGCCGCAAGTCAAAGTGTGGCAGCACCTCGATGATTCGACCACCGGCCAGGGCCTCATCCGCCCATAACTTGGTCCATTGATCAACCACAAAGACAACCAGAGTTATCCATAACCAGCGCAAACCGCTTCCGGTTATTTTAGCCAGCATCAACCAATCTCCCTTATTTCGCCTTCCCCCTCAACATTGTCCACACAACGTCCACACAATGTTGCGTGTGAATTGTGGGTGCCAACATCTTCTCGCCGGTGCCAGCACCGATCACACTTTGGGTGAACAGAAGCGGTGATTGAAAGCCCGATCTCTTCAATGTCTGTGGCTTCACCGCCCTTATCACTCACAACAACAGCTTGAGAAGTAATAAGAATGAAGCGCAATTCGTCGTTTAATTTATTCAAACTTTCGAAATAATCGCCTCGAGCAAAAACAGTCACTTCGGCTTCTAAAGAACCGCCGATTGTTTTTGCAACGCGCATGGCTTCGATTGACTTATTGACCGCTTCTTTAACACGTGCGATCTTTTCCCAGTCGTTTTTGGTTAAAAGACCGTCTTCATATTCAAATAATCCGTCATACCAGGTTTCAATAAAAATCGTGTCACCCTTGTACCCTGGCAAGTATGCCCAGGCCTCTTCCGCCGTAAAACTTAACACCGGAGCCATCCATCGGACCAAAGCTTGTACGATATGGTACATGGCCGTTTGACAAGAGCGGTGCGCAAGACTGCCCTGTTTGGCCGTGTATTGACGGTCTTTAATGATATCCAGATAAAAACCGCCCATTTCCATAGAGCAGAAGTTCTGTATTAACTGAACCACTTGCCAAAACGTATAGGTTTCATAGGCATTTTTAATGGCATTCTGGACTTGCAGTGCGCAGTCTACCGCCCAACGATCCAGTGGCAACATTTCCTCTGGCGTCACCTGATCAGTTTCTGGATTAAAGCCGTCGATATTGGAAAGCAAGAATCGAGTGGTGTTTCGTATACGCCGATAAGTATCACTGGTTCGCTTTAAAATTTCGTTGGATACCGCTATTTCACCGCGATAATCCGAAGCCGCCACCCAAAGTCGCAACACATCGGCACCTAATTGATTGATCACTTCTTGAGGAGCAACCACATTGCCTTTCGATTTCGACATCTTTTCGCCTTTTTCATCGACGGTAAAGCCATGCGTTAACACCGCTTTGTAAGGCGCATGATTATTAATCGCAACACCTGTCAGTAAGGATGATTGAAACCACCCTCGATGTTGATCGCTTCCTTCAAGATAAATATCAGCAGGCTCTTGCAACTCTTCTCGCACCGCCAAAACACAAGCATGCGTCACACCAGAATCGAACCAAACATCCAAAGTGTCATCAATTTTCATGTATTGATCGACATTCTCTTCAATCAAATCCGTAATCGGCAAATCGAACCAAGCTTGAATGCCACTCTTTTCAATCGCTTGTGCAGCTTTCTCCATAATGTTTTGTGAATCAGGGTGCAGTTCACCGGTGTCCTTATCAATTAACAAACACAGCGGAACACCCCAAGTACGTTGACGAGAAATACACCAGTCTGGCCGACCGTCAACCATACCTTCAATACGCTCTTGACCCCACTCGGGTACCCATTGAACATTTTTGATTTCTTTTAATGCTTGCTCACGTAATCCACTTTTTTCCATGCTAACAAACCATTGCGGTGTCGTGCGGAAGATGAGCGGTGTTTTGGTGCGCCAACAGTGTGGGTAGCTGTGAGTTAGCTTAGTTTTACGAAGTAAAGCTCCCTTTTCAGCGAGCAAATCACAAACTTTGTCTTCCACTTTGTATACATGCTCTCCCGCAAACACAGGAGTGGCGTCTGAATATACGCCATCGGCACCCACATAATTTAAGATCTCGAGGCCGTATTTTTTACCGACAGCAAAATCGTCTGCACCGTGATCCGGCGCAGTGTGCACCAATCCGGTACCCGCCTCAGTGGTCACGTGTTCTCCGCAAATCAAAGGAACACGCTTTTCATAAAACGGATGCTGTACGGTTAAGTTTTCCAGCTCGTGTCCTGTCGCAGTCGCAACGACTTCATACCGCTCAATGTCATAGCGCGACATAATTGACTCAACCATTTCACGCGCAAATACCAACAGTTCTTCCCCTTGGCCCGCATCAGCTTTAACCAAGGCGTAATCCAATTCAGGATGCACAGAAACCGCTTGATTGGCAGGCAAAGTCCAAGGTGTGGTTGTCCAGATCACTACGGAAACAGGTAAATGATGACCGTTAACATAATTGAACGATTCTAATAATGCGGAGTCTGCAACGAAACGAACATCAATCGAAGCCGAGGTTTTATCATGGTACTCTACTTCAGCCTCTGCCAATGCTGAACCACCTACGACACTCCAATAAACCGGCTTAACACCTTTGTGCAAATGACCATTGGCAACGATTTTTGAAAGTGCGCGTACGATATTGGCTTCAAACTTATAATCCATCGTGAGGTAAGGTTTCTCCCAATCACCAAAAACACCCAGTCGGATAAAATCTTGTTTTTGACCATCGACTTGTTTAGCAGCATATTCACGACACTTTTCTCGAAACTTATCAAACGGTACTTTAACGCCCGCTTTACCGATTTTCTTTTCCACATTATGTTCGATGGGCAAGCCATGACAATCCCACCCAGGTACATAAGGTGCGTCAAAACCACTTAAACTGCGCGATTTGATGACCACATCTTTCAGTACTTTATTTACAGCATGGCCGATATGAATATTGCCGTTGGCATAAGGAGGGCCATCGTGCAAAATGAATTTTGGTCGACCTGCACACGCGTTGCGAATTTGTTGATAAATACCTTGCTTTTGCCATTTTTTCAGCATTTCTGGCTCGCGTTGAGCCAATGACGCTTTCATCGGAAAGTCAGTTTTTGGTAAGTTCAGCGTATGCTTGTAATCAGCCATAGTTTTGTCCAAGTATTAACCTAAATTTATTTCGTATATTGCGAAAACATTGCTTTTGCTTGAGCGACATCTGCCGCAATTTGCTTTTTCAATTCTGCTAAAGATTCAAACTTTTTTTCTTCACGAATTTTCTCTAAAAATGAGACCTGTAACATTTTGCCGTAACAATCTCCCTCGAAATCAAATAAGTAAACTTCGAGTCTTGGCTTTACCTGGTTCAGAGTAGGTCGATGACCAACATTAGCAACACCATAAAGCGCTTTATCTCCAATACCCTCAACCCGGACTAAGTAAACACCTCGAACAGGAGACACTTTACGCAACAGCGGAATATTCAAAGTCGGAAAACCGATCGTTCGACCCACTTTGTCGCCATGTGCAACTCGCCCACAAATACTGTAATCTCGACCTAACAACAGTCGTGCTTCTTGCAACTGATTATTAGCCAGCTTTTCACGGATCAAGGTGCTGCTGATACGAGCTGAGCCTTGCCGGATAGATTCAGTTGGTTGAACCGTAAAGTGGTTTCGACCATAGGCCTTGAGTAAGTCAAAATCCCCTTTACGCTCGCTTCCAAAACGAAAATCATCACCAACTATCAAATGATTCACTTTTAATTGCCGAATCAATACTTCATCAATAAACGCTTCCGCCGCCATCGTCGCCAACTTTTGTCCAAATCGCAAACAAATGACTTTATCCACCCCCCGTTTCTTCAATTGCTCCCACTTTTCACGAAAGCGAGTTAATCTTGCGGGTGCTTTTTCGCCTGCGAAATATTCTTGTGGATCCGGCTCAAATAAAATCACCACGGAAGAGAGGCTTCTTTCTCGTGCCTGGTTGGTGACCGCTTCCAAGATTTGCTGATGCCCTAAATGGATACCATCAAACTTGCCAATCGTTGCAACACAACCTGCCGACTGACACTTTAAATTTTGCAGTCCCCGGATCAGCTCCATAACCAACCGTTCATGATATTATCGAATACCCACCATACTTGCGAAAAGCGCCGGATTATAACTCATTGCCCTAACTCACAACAGAGCTCATTGAGAACGTAAATCACTAAGCCGCAGCCCAAGCAACACTAATGCAACCAGATAAACGCCTCCACCACCCAGAATCAACAGGGTTAACTGTTGAATTCGCTCAATAGTAGATGCATTACGCCAATCACCCATGTCCCCCATGATTAGAATGAGAAAAGCCATCATCACTCCAGCTGCCAAAAGTCCGCGTATCAACCACCACAACCACCGTTGATCCATCTTTAACGTTTGATCGCGCACAAGCCCTAACCATAAAAGTGCCGCATTAACGGTTGCCGAAATAGCCGTTGCCGTTGCCAGTCCAACGTGCCCGAAAGGCTTAAATAACAACAAGTTAAATGCCATATTGACGACCATTGCAATAATCCCTATTTTCACCGGCGTTCGCATATTTTGCTTTGAAAAATAGCCTGTTGCCAGCACCTTGATAAACATAAAACTCATAAGACCGACCACATAGGCCTGCAGGCTCAAAGAGGAACAATAAGCATCGCTTAATGAGTATTGGCCATGCTGAAAAACCGTCAGCATAACCGGCTCTGCCAATACAAACAGCCCAATAGCAGCGGGTAATCCAATCAAAAAGACGGAATGCAGTGACCAGTTCAATAGCTGGTTCATACGTTGAGGATTCTTGGCAGCGTGCTCCCGCGACAAGCTCGGTAAAATAACGGTCGCGATCGCAATACCAAATATACCAAGCGGAAATTCCAGCATACGATCCGACAAATACAGCCAGGTAATGCTTCCCGTCACTAAAAATGAAGCAATCATAGTGTCGAGCAACAGGTTTATTTGTGACACAGACACACCAAACATTGCGGGTGCCATTAACTTCAATATTTTTCGGACTCCCGAGTCTTTCCACCCCCAGCTCGGTTTAACCAAATAGCCTTCTTGCCAAAGAAAAGGTAGATGCAGCAACAACTGTAACACTCCAGCAACAAAAATCGCCCACGCAAGCGCTTCAACAGGCTCATTCAACATCGGTGAAACCCAGATGGCTGCAGCAATAATACAAAGGTTTAATAAAACCGGCGCAAACGCAGGAACAGCAAATCGTCCAAGTGAATTGAGAACACTACCGGCAAACGCGGTTAAGCTGATAAAAAATAGATAGGGGAACGTAATTTTGATTAGATCCGATACCAGATAAAACTTTTCCGTCTGACCATCTTGTAAAAAACCCATTCCAAAAGTTGCCCCCAGCACTGGAGAGCCCACCACACCGATTATCGTAACCAGCAGCAATACACCACCGAGTGTCCCGGCTACACGACTCACCAATTGCAATACAGCTTGTCGATCAGCTGATTGCTGATACTCTGTCAGTACCGGTATGAACGCTTGAGCGAAAGCCCCCTCAGCAAAAAGACGCCGTAAAAAGTTAGGGATCTTTTGTGCTACTAGAAACACATCGGTTGCGGCCTGCGCTCCTAACACATTGGCTATTACTATGTCGCGCACCAAACCCAACACTCGTGACAATAATGTCATGGTACTGACGACAATTCCGGACCTAAGTAAGCTGCCTTTTTTCAAGAATATTTCCTATCTTTATCCACTAGCCAAATAAAAAGGGCCTCGATAATATCAGAGGCCCTTGAGCTTGTTTAGCTTTCCGCGTAAAAGCGAAAAGTTTTACTTATTGAGGCTTGGCAACCGTCGCTTCTATCACCGCCTCTACACGGCGATTCAATGCACGACCCGAAGCGGTATTGTTATCCGCAACGGGCTTTGACTCACCATAACCAATGGCTGACACTCGGCCAGAATCGATACCGTATCGGTTTACCAACTCATTGGCGACCGTTTGTGCCCTTTTTTCCGAAAGCCACTGATTGTAGCTGTCTTTACCAATGCTGTCGGAGTGCCCTTCAACGACCACACTGGTATCGGGGTACTCTGTCATAAACTTGGCCAAACGAGAAATATCAGCACTAAACTCGGGCAGTAGTGAACTACTGTTATTTTGGAACTTCACTTCCAGGGTCATGCGCACCGTTTCTTCAAGCACTAAACGGCAACCTCTTTTATCGACTTTGGCTCCAACCGGCGTTGCCGGGCAGGCATCGACCGAATTCAGTACGCCATCACCGTCACTGTCCAGCTCGCAACCACGAGAATCCACCGATACACCAGCACGGCTGCTCGGACATTGATCGACATCATCAAATACGCCATCGTTATCGGCGTCACCACGTGCATGCGTTTTCACTTCTGCGACTTCAACCGGCGCCACCACCACCGGTTTGAAATCGTTGGAGCCGCCACCAAAATTGACACTGAATCCAACCAACAACTGCGTATCGTAACGCTCAGTTGTATCGTCACGAATCACCCCAATTTCACCTCGCCAACTGAAGGCATCCGATAAAGCAGACTCAAACCCCAAACCTAATCGACCAATATCCGACTCTTTCCAACCACCGCCGGCAGACTCATCTTCAAACTCATATTTACCAATTCCGAGCCGAAGGAAAGGCCCGCCGTCGCTATCTGTTTTAAAGTAATACATATAATCTAACGATTGCATTGTCATGTCTTCATTACCAAATGCGGTCGCATCATTCGGGTTAAGCTTCGTATAACTGAGTTGAAAAGCAGCATGATCGGTGATCATAAATCCCAATTCGGCAGCTATAGCGTCGCTTTCATCAAGCGAATTACTCATTATGTTGCCATTATTGGTGTTACTGGAATGGAAGTCCTGCATACCTCCGAGAATGGAAAAGTACACATTGCGATCAATATCAGCGGATGACACGGTACTAAACGACAGTAAAGCAGCACTTATTACGGCATTTTTCATTGTTTGCTCCCGATTTTTATTAACAGCCTTGATGTTTTGACTCATCATACCACTAGAAAATATTCACTGCTATTTTTCAAACGCAACGGCCCTAGTTAGACTTGACAATCACATACAAAACAGGCATAGTTCGCGGCCTCAAATTTCTGGATCGCAATCTATTTGCAGGAGTATAACCTTGGCTAACATCAAATCTGCCAAAAAACGTGCCCGTCAGGCTGAAGGTCGTCGTCAGCACAACGCGAGCCGTCGCTCTATGATGCGCACTCATCTGAAAAAAGCCATTGCTGCAATTAGCGGCGGTGACAAAGAAGCAGCGCAAACTGCTTTCACAAGCGTTTCTGGTGTTTTAGACCGAATGGCAAACAAAGGTCTGATCCACAAAAACAAAGCTGCGCGTCATAAAAGTCGTCTGGCTGCAAAAATCAAAGCGATGGCTTAATTCTTTGATCGCTTGAAATAAGCCTTTAAAGAAACAAAAACCGGCTGCTGCCGGTTTTTTTGTATCTGTAAGTTTTTACAATGGTTCGCTTTACGCAAGCTTTTCAGCGGGGTTTGTACTTAAGGCTTTTTCGCCCTGCCTTCGCAAACTTAGCTTCACGTAGCTTTACCTTCCCACGCTCCTTGATTTACTCAGGTCGCTCATCTTCAGTCATAAAAGGGGGTGGCTCAATTGCAGCCTCTGGATCGACATTGTTCTGCTGATCTATCTTCAACTGACGCTGCTTTTCAACGTGCTCCATAATTGCCCATACGAGTTCCCGTGTCCCTTCACCAGTCGCGGCTGAAATATAAAAGACCGGCCCTTGCCATTGTACTGACTCAACAAACGAGCGGCACTTATCTTCTCGCTCAGTTTCATCGTTTAGCAAATCCATTTTATTCAGTACTAACCAGCGTGGTTTTTCAGCCAATTCAGGCTCACTGGAATCTGCAAACTTGGCCACTTCTTCTTCAATCGCTTTAAAGTTGCTTACCGGATCGGATTCGTCAAACGGCATCAAGTCAACCAAGTGAAGTAATAATTCGGTTCGAGCCAAATGCTTTAAAAAACGCACGCCTAAACCAGCACCTTCCGATGCTCCTTCAATCACTCCAGGGATATCCGCAATAACAAAACTGCGATGCGACTCCGGACGCACTACTCCCAAATTTGGTACTAACGTGGTAAACGGATAATCGGCAACTTTCGGCTTGGCAGCAGAAACCTGACGGATAAACGTCGATTTACCGGCATTCGGTAAACCCAACAACCCTACATCGGCCAAAACTTTAAGCTCTAAGCAAAGCTCACGACGTTCCCCTTCCGAGCCATGCGTTGTTTGGCGAGGCGCACGATTCACACTGCTTTTAAATCGAGTATTACCCAACCCATGCCAACCGCCGCGAGCCACCATTAAGGTTTGTCCTTGCTCTTTCAAATCACCAATAACTTCATCGGTATTCACATCCTTTACCTGAGTTCCGATTGGCACTTTCAATATACGGTCGGCTCCTTTTGCACCAGTACAATTACCGCCGCGACCATTTTCACCACGCTCGGCTTGGTAAAATCGTTCGTAACGATAGTCAACCAAGGTATTGATTTCATTATCTGCAACCAGGTAAACACTGCCACCATCGCCACCGTCACCGCCATCTGGCCCACCCTTAGGAATGTATTTTTCACGACGAAAGCTGCAACAACCGTTACCACCATCGCCTGCCGCTACTTTTATGGTGACTTCATCAACAAATTTCATATCATTCAGTTTCCAAGATCTTCGGAGACTTTGACTGCGAAACGACTATTCATTTCACCCCTCGCTCCAACGATGTAATCGGAACACAAAAAAGCCCCGCAATTGCGAGGCTTCAGTATAAGCGATAACCGCAAATTACGCAGGAATCACACTTACCATTCTTCTATTCAATCGGCCTTTTACATCAAATTTGATTTGACCGTCAATCTTGGCAAACAAAGTATGGTCACGACCGATACCGACATTATCGCCAGGATGGAACTGAGTGCCACGTTGACGTACAATAATGCTGCCCGCAGAAACGGTTTCACCGCCAAAACGTTTCACACCCAAGCGTTTCGATTCTGAATCGCGACCGTTACGGGTACTACCACCAGCCTTCTTATGAGCCATGAGTATTCTCCTACGTTAATTAACCGTTAATGCCAGTAATTTTCACTTCAGTGAACCACTGACGATGCCCCATTTGCTTCATATGGTGCTTGCGGCGTTTGAACTTAATGATCTTTACTTTCTTGTGACGACCATGCGACACAACTTCAGCAGTCACTTTGGCACCGTCCAAATAAGGTGCGCCAACTTTAATGTCTTCGCCACTGCCGACCAATAATACTTTGTCAAAATCAAACGAAGCGCCAGTCTCAACATTCAGTTTTTCCAGCTTGATTGTTTGACCTTCTTTAACTCGGTGTTGTTTACCACCGCTTTGAATCACTGCGTACATGTCGTACTTCTCCAGTCTTACCCCAAAATGTGGTGAAATTCGTCAAACTAACTGAATCTCGCTTAAAACCACTTTCGTGGGCGTTGTTAATATTCAATTCGATACACATCGAAGGGCGCGAATTGTACGGGATTTAACAGTATAGCGCAAGCTAATCGCCTCATTTACCCCACTTGTGGAGCGGCTTTTAGAGCGGCTTTGCGCTACCTAAAAAGCGATCCTTCGGAATTTAAACTTGACCTGCCTACGCCTTACACCTAGGATGCGGTGCCATTCAATCGACCAAAAAACAAAAAAATTGCCTGAAATGTCAGCTCAAGCCCCTTCCTTCGACTTTATCAAACGCTTATTAAAATCCGATATAGAAGCTACTAACCAATTGATTTTAAAAGAACTTAAGTCGGATGTCGCGCTGATCAATCAACTTGGTTTTTATATCGTTAACAGTGGTGGCAAACGATTACGTCCACTGCTCGTATTAATGGCGGCGAACGCTCTCAACTATAAAGGAGAGGCCCATCATACACTCGCTGCGGTGATAGAGTTTATTCATACCGCGACTTTGCTACACGATGATGTAGTCGATGCATCCGATCTTCGCCGAGGGAAAGAAACGGCAAACGCGATGTTCGGCAATGAAGCCAGTGTTCTCACTGGTGACTTTCTATACTCTCGTGCTTTTCAGATGATGGTTTGTGTCAATTCCATGCCAGTAATGAATCTGCTTGCCAATACCACCAATTTGATTGCTGAAGGTGAAGTTTTGCAGCTTATGAACTGCAATGAGCCCGACATTTCTGAACAAGACTATTTCGAAGTCATTCGTCGCAAAACCGCGATATTGTTCGCTGCCGCTTGTGAGCTTGGTGCCATCATTGCTGGTCAAGAAAGCGCACGTCAAGCGATGCACAACTACGGGCTCAACTTAGGAATGGCGTTTCAAGTGGTCGATGATTTATTGGATTATGTTTCCACAGCCGAAGAAATGGGCAAAAATGTAGGGGATGATCTGGCAGAAGGCAAACCCACGTTACCAATCATGTACGCGATGATGCATGGTAACGAAGGCCAGGCATCAACCATTCGACAGGCGATTAGCAAGGGAGATACCAGCGAAATCAATAGTATTCTAAAGACCATTAAAGAAACTGGCGCATTGGATTACTGTCGACAAATCGCACAAACATTCACTGAGAAAGCATTAGATGCCATTCGAAACATTCCAGAATCGGAGTTTAAGCAAGCTTTTGTTCAGTTGGCTCAGTTAGCCTTACTCAGAAAACATTAAGCAACAACAACGTTTATAGTGATGATTGTTTTTTAAACGGTTTCCATTTTACATAACGTTTAATCCACTGGTCGGAATATTCTTTACCCGGAAAATATGATACAACGTGCACAGCGTCAATGGCATACTCATTGTTCATTGACTGAAGGATCAGCAAGCGTCGGAAACAACACGTATAAAAGTCCGGCGCTGCATAACAACCAAGACAGACAATACCAATAATAAACGCTACACAGTGTAAGGAAGAAGGTACGAGTGAAACCAACAGATACCCAAAATCCAGAGTATTTTCATAAGGTCGTTGATTGCCAATACGCCTGTCCAGCCCATACCCCGGTTCCAGAATACATTCGCCTGATTGCGCGCGGACGGTATTCCGACGCCTATATGATCAACTGGGAATCAAATGTGTTTCCAGGCGTTTTAGGTCGAACTTGCGATCGCCCTTGTGAACCAGCCTGTCGTCGAGGGCGCGTTGACGAAGAGCCGGTTGCCATTTGTCGACTGAAACGGGTCGCTGCTGACTTTAAAGATGAAGTAAAAAGTCGCATGCCGAAAATTCCTGAGCAGAAAAACGGAAAGCGTATTGCCTTAATAGGCGCGGGCCCAGCATCACTCACGGTAGCGCGAGACTTAGCACCTTTGGGTTATGAAATCGATTTATACGATGCCCAATACAAAGGCGGCGGTTTTATGCGCAGCCAAATCCCATCCTTCCGGCTTCCTGAAACTGTGCTCGATGAAGAAGTCAATTACATTCTCGATATGGGCATTTCCACTCATTTCGATACCTATGTTTCCAGCCTGAAAGAAATTCTAGATAAAAAATACGATGCCATTTTTGTTGGCACTGGAGCACCACGTGGGCGTGACTTGAAAAAGCTTCCCGGTCGCGACGAAGGCAGCGCCAACATTCATGTCGGAATTGAGTGGCTGGCGAATGTCGCTTTTGAACACACCAAGAGTATCGGTGAAAAAGTGCTGGTACTTGGCGGCGGTAATACGGCGATGGACTGTTGCCGAACCTCCAAGCGTATAGGTGGTAAAGATGTGCGCGTTGTGGTTCGTAGTCCTAAATCCGATATGAAGGCATCGCCTTGGGAAATCGAAGACGCCGAGCATGAAGACATCCCCATTTATGAAAACCACGCTCCTAAAGCGTTTGTCGTTGAAAAAGGCAAATTGGTCGGCATGAACTTCGAAAAAGTAGAAGCCGTTTACGATGAAAATGGAAAACGATCTTTGGTACCGACCGGAGAAATCGTATTTATGGAGTGCGATGATGTATTAATGGCAATTGGTCAAGAAAACGCATTTCCGTGGATAGAACGAGATATCGACATAGAGTTTGGTGAATGGGACATGCCAAAAGTAGACAAAGTCACTTTCCAATCCACCAACCCAAAAGTTTTCTTTGGTGGTGATGCAGCTTTTGGTCCGGAAAACGTCATTACAGCAGTCGCACATGGCCATCAAGCAGCTCTGTCCATCGACATGATGCTCAATGGTCTCAATATTAAAGAACGTCCAGCACCTGGGACAAACTTGATTACTCAAAAAATGGGTTTTCACGAGTGGATTTATGACAATGATGTCTCTAATGACGATCGGTTCATCGTTCCTTTAGCGGACAAAGCCAAAGCGTTATCGGATCGAAAAATGGAAGTGGAATTAGGTTTCGATCTGGAACAAGCGTTTAACGAAGCAGAGCGTTGCCTCAACTGCGACGTTCAAACCGTATTTACTGCGGAAAAATGCATTGAGTGCGATGCCTGTATCGATATTTGCCCTACCGATTGCATTAACTTCACCCAAAATGGCGACGAGTCGGATCTTCGCTCTCGGCTGAAAGCTCCAGCCAACAATATGGAACAAGATCTTTACGTATCGACCGACCTAAAAACAGGGCGTGTCATGGTGAAGGATGAAAATGTTTGTTTGCACTGCGGACTTTGCTCCGAGCGATGCCCAACCTCGGCTTGGGATATGCAAAAGTTTTTATATTCAGTGACTAAAGCCGGACAAACCACAGAGGCTAAAGCAAAATGAGCAAAATAGAAGCAGTTAATGATTTTGTAATCAAATTTGCCAACATTAATGGTACCGGCTCCGCCAGCGCGAACAACATGTTTGCAAAATCGATTTTTCGATCCGGTATTCCGGTCAGCCCGAAAAATATTTTTCCTTCCAATATTCAGGGCTTACCCACTTGGTACGAAGTTCGTGTCAGTGAAAAAGGATACCTTGGGCGTCGAGGAGGTGTCGACTTTATGGTGGCGACTAACGGCCAGACGCTCAAACAAGATTTTGAAGAAGTCTTACCGGGAGGCTATTTTCTTTACGATAACACCAAACCTCTGCCACCCGCTTTAAAGCGCAGTGATATTCATCTGATTGGCATTCCCTTGACGGAAATCTGCATTGCTGAATATTCTGATCCTCGCCAGCGTCAATTATTCAAAAACATTATTTATGTGGGCGCCCTTTCTTATTTGTTAAAGATTGATTTTGAAGTGTTTCAACAGCTGGTAAAAGATCAGTTTCGTGGAAAGGAGAAGCTCATTACACCCAATATTCATGCGTTGGAGTTGGGTTATCGTTATGCACAAGAACACTTCACCGATACTTGCGGCTTAAAAGTAGAAAAGCGTGATTTAAATCAAGGCAAAATTCTGGTTGATGGTAATACCGGATCGGCACTCGGAGCGATTTACGCTGGTGCAACGGTTGCGGGTTGGTACCCCATCACTCCATCAACGTCGGTTGTCGATGCTTACGAAAAATATTGCAAGCGACTGCGCATTGATCCTGCAACAGGAAAGAAAAATTACGCTATTGTCCAAGCAGAAGATGAGCTTGCCGCCATGGGCATGGTCATCGGAGCTTGTTGGAATGGTGCCCGCGCTTTTACCGCAACGTCAGGTCCTGGCGTTTCCTTAATGGCAGAGTTTTTAGGACTCGCCTATTTTGCGGAAGTGCCTGCCGTATTAATTGACGTACAGCGTACTGGCCCTTCGACGGGTATGCCCACTCGAACCCAACAGTCCGATATTATGCCTGCCGCTTACGCCTCTCATGGCGATACCAAACAAGTTTGTTTGTATCCAGCAAATCCGAAAGATTGTTTCGATATGTCATTTCAAGCTTTTGAACTGGCCGAGCAATTGCAAACGCCGGTGATCATTTTGAGCGATTTGGATTTGGGCATGAACGATAACATTTGTGATTCCTTTGAGTGGGACGACGCCACCGTTTACAATCGCGGCAAGGTGCTTTCCAAAGAACAACTCGACAATATGTCTGAACGCTGGGGACGTTACCTGGACGTAGATGGTGATGGCATAGGCTATCGAACCATTCCTGGTACGCACCCAACCAAAGGCAGCTTCTTTACCCGCGGTTCGTCGCACGATGAGTACGCAGCTTATACCGAAAGTTCCGCTGCGTATGTTCGTTCTATGGAGCGACTGGAAAAGAAATGGGAAACCGCAAAGAAGCTGGTCCCCGCTCCTATCGAATTCAAAGCCGAGAAAAAGTCGCATGTGGGCGCCATCTTCTTTGGTACATCGACCGATGCATCATTAGAAGCCATCGAACAATTGAAGCTCGAAGAACAAGCCATTGATGCATTGCAAATTCGTGCATTTCCATTTAATGACGATGTTAAACGCTTCATCGACAATCACGATTTTGTTTTTGTTATTGAACAAAATCGGGACGCGCAAATGAAGTCGTTACTGGTCAATGAGCTAGGAGTCAACCCTGCAAACTTGGTTTCCATACTCAATTACGATGGAATGCCAATCACTGCGACCTTTATCCAACAGCACATTGTCAATGTTTTGGATCAGGCTAAAGTTACGCCGCTGCAACAGGCTGAGCGAGGTTAATTGTTATGAGTTTTATTCGCCCTACTATTCGACACCCTCAACTCGCCGTTAATGAAATCGGTTATACACGCGCCGATTACGAAGGCGCACTTTCCACTTTATGTGCGGGTTGCGGCCACGACTCGATTAGCGCTTCGATTTTACAAGCCTGTTTTGAGCTATCCATTGAGCCACATCGCGTAGCAAAAATGTCCGGCATCGGTTGTTCATCGAAAACGCCCGCCTATTTTTTAGGTAATTCTCACGGCTTCAACTCGGTACACGGCCGCATGCCATCGGTGGCGACCGGCGCTAATATGGCTAATCGTGATCTGGTGTATATTGGTGTTTCCGGTGATGGCGATACGGCATCCATTGGTATGGGACAGTTTGCGCATGTCGTACGTCGAAACCTGAACATGGTCTACATCGTTATGAATAACGGATGCTATGGCCTTACCAAAGGGCAAGACTCGGCTACCGCCGATCGTGGATCGGCTGGTAAAAAAGGCGTTCCCAATCCTTACTCCGGTATTGATTTGTGTGAAACAGCCATTCAGTTAGGAGCAGGTTATGTCGCTCGCTCCTTTTCGGGCGATAAAGAACAACTGATCCCTCTGATAAAGGCAGCTGTCTCTCACCGCGGTTTTGCATTAATTGACGTCGTCTCACCCTGCGTGACATTCAATAACACCACGTCCTCTACCAAAAGTTATGATTACGTTCGCGATCATATGAACGCCACCGGCACATTTGACTTCGTTCCACTCAAGCAAGAAATTACCACTGAATACGAGCCCGGCCAAACCGAAGAAATCACCCTTCACGACGGTTCGGCGGTTCGACTTCACAAAGCCTCTCCCGATCTGAACTTTTCCAGCCCCCGTTCAGCCATGAACGAAATTGAGAAACACAAAGAAAAAGGAGAAATCCTGACCGGGTTGCTGTATTTAAATCCACAAACACCCGATACTCACGAGTTAATGGGTACCACCGATAAGCCTTTGAATTCGTTAACGGAATCAGAGCTTTGCCCCGGTACTAAGGTGCTCGAAACCATTAACGACAGCTTTCGTTAACGGCATTTGTCAAAGTGCCCCCTTATTGATATCGACTCGATAAGGGGTGTATTCGTTCGAACTCATGTCAATTTTCACACAGCTTTAGAGTTTTTGGTCATTTAAGGGTATCATGCGGCTCTTTTTTAGCTGAACAGTCAGCTGTTAACAATATCGGCATCACCAGCGAAACAGAAAAAGTAAATCCTATGGAACAAATACTTCGTGGCATTCTGGCCATTGGCTTCATATTTTTAGTTGGCTATTGTCTTTCAAGCAAGCGGAAAAATATTAATTGGCGTACGGTTTCTGGCGCCTTAGGATTGCAGTTGGCGCTTGGAGCCTTCGCACTGTATGTTCCTTTTGGAAAAGACTTATTGGTTTCGTTTTCCGATGCGTTTAACAGCTTGCTGTCTTACACCGCAAACAGCATTAATTTTCTATTTGGTAGCTTGGCCGATAAAAAAAGCATGGGGTTTATTTTTGCTCTCCATGTGTTGCCTGTCATTGTCTTTTTCTCTTCCTTAATTGCTGTTTTGTACCACCTAAAAATTATGGATATTGTGATCCGCGTGCTCGGTGGCGGGCTGCGTAAAGTGCTGAAAACCAGTCGCCCGGAATCATTGTGCGCCACAGCCAATATTTTCGTTGGGCAAACGGAAGCGCCGCTGGTCGTTCGTCCTTTTATATCTCGAATGACACGCTCGGAGCTTTTTGCGGTAATGGTTTGTGGAATGGGCTCCATTGCGGGCTCCATTCTTGCCGGATACGTTGGTATCGGTATCGAACTGAAATACCTCATTGCGGCAAGCTTTATGTCAGCCCCCGGGGGCCTTTTAATGGCCAAACTCATCATGCCAGAAACTGAACAGCCTAAAAATGATGTCGAAGAAATGGCTAAAACGGCTGTTGAAAAGAAAACCAATGCAATTGATGCCGCAGCCGATGGTGCGATTAAAGGAGCGCAACTGGCCTTAAACGTTGGCGCTATGTTAATTGCCTTCGTTGCTTTTATCGATTTAATTAATGGTAGTTTGAGTCATCTCGGGAGCTTTGTTGGCGTTGAAAACTTAACGCTGCAAATGTTACTGGGATATGTCTTCCAGCCCGTTGCCTGGATGATGGGTGTATCTTGGGAAGAAGCCCATCTCGCCGGTAGCTTTTTGGGGCAAAAGATTATTATTAATGAATTCGTTGCTTACTTGGATTTTGTGAACCATCAGGGAGGACTTAGCTTACATACTCAGGTTATCGTCACTTTTGCATTGTGTGGTTTTGCCAACCTTTCCTCAATCGCCATCTTACTGGGTGGTGTCGGCTCTATGGCGCCAGAGCGTCGCGGCGAAATTGCGTCTATGGGTTTCAAGGCATTGCTGGCTGCAACGCTAGCCAATTTAATGAGCGCCTCTATCGCGGGCCTATTTATTTCAATTGCATAAAGTAAAAAAGCGCCAACGTTAAGTTGGCGCTTTGCAAAAACGAAAAACCTTTAGCTTTTAACCCCGAGCTCTCTCAAACGCTCCAATAAATAACTCGCCTGAGTATATCGTTCAGACAACACAACCTCAGATCTCGGATGTAAAAACAGCGGCAATGAAATTCGCGAACGCTTCGCTTCTTCACCTTTCGGGTTGATCACACGATGACTGGTTGATGGAAAGTAGCCACCCGAAGCCTCCTGCAACATGTCACCAATATTAATAATTAAGTTGCCAAAATTACAGGGCACATCCATCCAGCTGCCGTCAGTCTTTTTAACTTGTAACCCTGGTGCATTGGCCGCTGGCAAAATAGTAATTAAATTGATGTCTTCATGAGGCGCAGCGCGTACAGCACCTTCTCGCTCTTGTCCAGACATGGGAGGATAATGCAAAACGCGTAATAACGTGTTGGGGGTATTCTCAATCATTTTGGACAAGGGTTCGGAATATTTTTCAGAAACCTCTTTCGGACTGTGTTGCTCAATCCAGCCCAATAATTCTGCAGCGAAAGCCGAGGTACGATGATAATATTCCATGATTTCGTCGCTTAAGTCAGACGGTATCCGTCCCCAAGGATAGACATGGTAAAACTCTTTCAGATCAGGAATTTCGTGACCTTTTGCAACTTCTGATGTTTCAAAAGGAAAAAATCCATCTTGCTTTTCCTCGTCAAATAAGTATTCATTTTTTTCTTTACCATCGAAGAATTTTTGCCAGTTTTGGTAAATCGAATTAAGTAAACTTTGCTCGATCGGATGGTTTTCCAATACCCCAAACCCAGTTTCACGAAGGGATTCCACAAAAAGTTTCGGTGCATCGGCACTTTTGTAATCGACTATTTGCATAATATTCTATTTCGTTTTGTTCATGGTCTGTTGACCATTGGCGTTTAATCTCTGATCACTGCTTGCATCAAGCAGGGCAAAAGATATAATTCTTGGCCCTGTTTCGTACCACTTGGCTCATCGTATGGCACAACTTTACTTTTACTACTCATCAATGAATGCGGGCAAGTCTACATACCTTTTGCAAAGCGCATTTAACTACAGTGAACGCGGAATGACGGTGGCATTATACTCGCCTGAGTTCGATAATCGCTACGGTAAAAATGTGGTTGCATCTCGAACTGGATTAAGCCAAGACGCATACCCATTCAATAGTGACTTTAATTTTCTTAAACATTTGGATCAATTGGAACATGACGTTCATTGTGTCTTAATCGATGAAGCGCAGTTTTTAACCAAAACACAAGTCTTTGAACTTTCCGAAATTGTCGATAAATGGAATATTCCCGTGCTGACTTTTGGGATCCGTACCGACTTTCTTGCGGAAACATTTGAAGGCAGTGCGGCATTGCTTGCCTGGGCAGACAAATTGATTGAGCTAAAAACCATTTGCCACTGCGGGAAAAAAGCCAACTTTATTGCCAAAGTAGACGCCGAAGGAACACCTATTACCAGTGGCGAACAAATTGAAATCGGTGGCAACGAAAAATACATTTCATTGTGTCGAAAGCATTACAAACATCTAACGGGAACGAGCCACTGGCATGTAAAGTGAACATAAGTAACATTTTTGTAATAAATTTACAGAAATTACCTTTAATTCACCGCCATTTTGTAATAGAAAGATCATTTTTATCCATCTCACATATCCATTAATTGCTTTAAATAGAAGAGGTTAACCAAAAACTTCGGGATATTAACTTCCTTTAACCAGAGTACAAGCCTGTTTCTATTGAAAAATACTGTAAATAAATTACAACATTAAAATCACTAAGCTACTGTTTTAAATGGATTTTTCGGGTAAAAGTCCTCGATCTGCCCCACCTCATCTGCTACAATCGCGCGCACTTTTTAGCCATATGTTTTAAACGTCCCGAGGAAGTCTCAATGTCACAAGCTAAGGTGCATTTAAATCTTTCCACTGATGAGTTAGTTCAAAAAGCAGTGGAACGCGGAGAAGGTCAAATTGCCAGCAATGGAGCCCTCTCTGTAGAAACTGGAGTAAGAACCGGTCGATCACCCAAAGATCGATTCATCGTTAAGGAAGACACCACCGAGCAAGAAATCGACTGGGGTAATGTAAATCGCCCTTTCGAAGAAGATAAATTCAATGCTCTATGGGATCGTGTTGAAACGCACCTCCATACAAAAGACGAGTACTTCCAATCGACTCTACATGTCGGTGCAGGTGATAAATACTTTTTACCGGTAAACGTAAGAACCGAAACAGCTTGGCAAAACCTGTTCGCACGCAACCTGTTTATTCGTGTAACGAATTACAACCCAGATAACCGTGGTGAATGGCAAATTCTTAATGCAGCGGGCTTCCAGTGCGATCCTGACCGAGACGGCACCAACAGCGATGGCTGTGTGATTATTAACTTTAAACAACGTAAAGTGTTGATTGCCGGTATGCGTTATGCGGGTGAAATGAAAAAAGCCATGTTCTCTGTGCAAAACTTCCTGTTGCCAGCGGAAGATGTTTTACCCATGCACTGCTCAGCGAACACTGATGGTAAAGGTGATGTTACCTTATTTTTCGGCTTATCGGGCACGGGTAAAACCACATTGTCTGCCGACCCTTCTCGTTTTTTAATTGGTGACGACGAGCACGGCTGGGGTGAAGGTACCGTTTTCAATATCGAAGGTGGCTGTTACGCCAAATGCATCGATTTGAGTGAAAAAAATGAACCCGTAATTTGGAAAGCAATTCGTCACGGCACCATTATTGAAAACGTTGTGTTAAATGAGCAAGGCACTCCAGACTACACCGACGTTTCTTTAACGCAAAACTCTCGTGCTGGATATCCGCGCGATCACATTGAGCTTAAAGTGGACGAAAATGCGGCGGGGGAACCTAACGCGATAATCTTTTTAACCTGTGATTTAACGGGTGTTTTACCACCGGTTTCTATCTTGAGTAAAGAAGCGGCAGCTTATCACTTCCTTAGCGGTTACACTGCGAAAGTCGGATCTACTGAAATCGGTTCAACGGCCGCGATTGAGTCGACTTTCTCTACCTGTTTCGGAGCACCGTTCTTCCCGCGTCCTGCAGGTGTTTACGCAGAGCTTCTGATGAAGCGTATCGAAGCGAATAATGCAAAAGTTTACCTAGTAAATACCGGTTGGACTGGTGGCCCCTATGGTGATGGCGGTAAACGCTTTAGTATTCCAACCACGCGTGCTGTCATTACGGCAATTCAATCTGGGACATTAAGAGATGTTGAAACCCGCTCTATTCCATTTCTGAACCTGGAAGCCCCAGTTGCTGTTGAAGGAGTCGAAAGCTCATTGTTGGATCCAAAGTCCACTTGGGAAAATCCAGAAAATTACGATACCGAAGCGAAGAAACTGGCTCAACTATTCATCGACAATTTCAAAAAGTTTGATGTGCCAGAAGAGATTGTAAATGCTGGACCTACTTTGCAGCACTAGGAAATAAAGTAAAGCTTTAACAAGGTGCGCATAGCGCACCTTTTTTTACTCCTGCGTGAACTCGATATACTCATAACGGAATATATCATTTTTCAGTCATCGAATTGTCTGAATGACTTTCACCATATCTGCTAAAATCTCTTCCTTTTCAAGTAAAACGTCATCCACATCAATCGCAAACAGAGCCAAAGATGTCAGAGGCGGATCTTCTATGGTTTTCGTGGACCGAAACAAACGACTGACCCAACGCGATATTTCAACCAAATGAACATAAGTATTGTCATCATCGTGTGTTTCCAGCTGTGCTTCGCCAGCTTCGATTACTCGCTTTAAGCTGTCCGGTATTCGCCACTGTTCTACGACCCGTTTGGAAAATTGGTACTGTCCAGTTACCACCAACGCCTTTTGCTCTTTCGTACTTAACTCGTTATTCGGATTTTGTGCTAGCCAACTGATTATGACCAACGCGCCAACGTTGTGAAACAAACCCGCCAGCAAACCTAAGCTACTGTCGCCAATCTCATAGCGCTTGGATAACACATAATTTAACCCCGCAATTTCAAGGCTGCGATTGCGAACAAAAGTCGCAACTTCTTCAATGCGCTTAAATCGGCGATCAGCAAACAGTTGAGCCAAACAATGATTGTAGATAGCCGTGCGGACCATATTCATTCCCAGTTTTTGCATCACCGACAATAATGTCATTTCATCGGTTTTCAAAGCGTAAACTGACGAGTTTGCGATGGAATAAATTCGGTTAGCCAGTACCGGATCAGTATGTACCAATTGCGCCAATTTGCGAACGGAAGTATCTGGATCGTTCAATGCCTGTCGAATTTTTATCAAATTTTCAGGAAAGGAAGGCAAACGAATGCGGCCATCATCGATAGACTTATGGATAGATTCAATGATTTTGTTGTAATTAAGGCTCAATGACTTGTCCTGTGACCTATGAACAAACAATTGCTAACAAGCGTTCTTATCTTTTTATATGGTATTAAAGATAGTCCACAAATCACTAATTGGACAGAATGTTAACAGGGCTCAGTCATTCACATTTTGTGTTGGATAAGGTTTAAAGATCTTGATGAACGACTGCCAACCACTGGCCATCAGGACTTATCGCCATACGTGATATTTCTCTTAAATCAGGCGCATCACTAACACTCGCCGAAAGCCAGCTTGAATAAGGGTTCGGAGACCAGAAAAAACGCTTTCCATCACTGTGGATTAATCCAATACGTTGATGCCATGCAAAATCTTCACTGCCTTTTTTTAGGGTAAGAACAGGCTCCGAACGATTGATATTGCTGGTATGAAGCATGATTGTTTTCTGTTCTTCCTCATTTTGAACGAAAAAAAACTGATGGTTATTAGCAAGAGAAACCAGGCAGCGACCGATATCTTTAGCTATCACCTTTTGTTGTTTTTTTTCTTGATCAAACAATACCAACTCATGCGGCTCGGCCAATCGAAACAACGCTAATAAGCTATCTGAAACCCAGGTGTGATACCCTACGGGTTCTATCGTGTCACTAAGCAACTTTGAGTGCTTGCCGCTTTCCAATAACCATAATGTCTGCTTACCTTGATACTCAATCACCGCGGATAAGCCACTTGAAAGTGGTGTTGGCGAATATTCACTTTCAACGGTTTGTGTGACAGCTTTCTCACGACCGCCATTTAAAGAAACTTCCCAGACATCCGTCGCTTTATCTTCCATGCGTGTATAAAACAAACGCTTCGAATCTTTCGAAAAAGCAGGCTGATTGTCGTAGCCTTTGCGCTTAATTAACGTTTTTTCCCATCGTAAAGTCAGCTTCTGATCGTTCTTTAAAATTTTAAACAGTGAAATATCGGTTCCTGGAATTGCGTGAACCATCGTTACAAAACTGCACAAGATGGTTAAAATTAAAAATCGACTTTTCATTTTAGTTCTCTTTATTATCAATTATAAGCTCAACTTAAAGTAACGCTCTTTAGCTAAGAGAGCTAGCTTTCGCCAAAACGCTAATTAAACCAACGTTTTTTTCATATTGACCCGATAACAGTGTACTTTTTCACCAGCTCTCAAATTACCAACGCCCTTACTTAATCGAATAGACCGTGGCTCTAACGTAAAATACTCTTCCTGTTGACGAACGAAATGCCAAACCCGCTCTGAAACCAAAACTTCACCCGCTTCACAATGCGTTTCCAAACGAGCTGCAAAATTCACAGCCTCACCAGACAAATCGGTTTGATCCGTTACCTCATTATGTTGCAAATAGACCTCACCCAAATCGATCCCAATACGACAAGGAAAACCAGCAGCCTCCAACACATTTTTAATCATACAAGCACAAGCAACTCCTGTTGCGGCATTCTGAAAACTAGCTCTTAATGAGTCACCCTCCATATTTGGATGACTGGCATTCCAGCGTTTTAAAATGGGTTTAATTAAGCCTCGAAATAAGTTGAGCTTTTCTTGTAACTCTTCCCCTTTCCAACGAGAAAATCCTTTGAGATCCATCAGCATTACGGTAAAAGTACGAATTTGTCCTAACTCGCTTTCTGCTGCCAACTCCAACAATTGGGGCCAAAAGTGATTTTTTAATTGTGCAATGGATTCTCGATATTCGGTTAACAATCGCCGATCACGCCGCATGGCAAATTGGGCAGCTAATAACCGACTGGACTCTTCCTTTAGTTCTTGCTCAAGCTTTTCCGGATTATGCCCGCCCGTATCTTGAACAACGATTTTTACGCGACTGCCACCAGGCCCTTCTTCAATACTTTTTACGCGCAGTTTAATTCCCCAGTGGCATGCTTCTAAATGCTCAACAAAAATCGGCAATGAAGCCAATTCATGTGGCGCCAAATATTTTTCATACCTCAGTTCAATAACAATCGCTGCAGAATAAAGTTTCTCAAACTCACTGCTTCGATAGCGAGATTGAACCACACCCTCTCCATCCCAGTAGGCGTTTTCACAACGAACGTTTTTTATTGACCAAGCAGAATTACGAACATTAAATAGCTTCGAGCCCGTCAAATTTGCATTGTTTAAGCACGCATTTTCTAAACTACAATGACGTAAATCACACTCCTGTAAATTAGCACCACTTAAGTTAGCGTTGTTTAGCACTTTTCCGGATAGATTGGTAAAAGACAAGTCAACGTCTTTAAGCTGAGCTCCAGTCAAAACACAGTCATCTAACAGAGCTCTCGTCAAATTCGCCCCTTGTAAATTACAATCTTCCAGTGTTGCACCCGTGAGATCCGCTTGAGAGAGATCCGCTTCGGCAAAGTCTATTCCACTTAAATCTTGACCGCGCAAGTTTGTGCCACAGAGTTTTGATTGTCGAAAGTCCATTCCCTGCAAGCAATGCCCAGAAAAGTCCACATAAGAAAAATTCGTTCCAATCAGTTGAGCAGTTAAAAATTTTGCGCCTTTCAATTTTGCAGAGGTTAAATTAGCATTCGAAAGCTCTGCAGCAATAAAGTTCGCTTGTTCTAAATTACAGGAACTTAAGTTGGCATGCTCTAAATTTACCGATATAAAGTTAACATTACTTAGGTTTGCTTTGTTAAAGTTGCAATATGACAAGTCTGCCTGAGAAAAATCATAGCCGGAAAGATCCGTTCTTGAAAAATCACACCCAGATAAATTAACGTCGGTAATAGAGTTTTTCTCACGCCACTGGTTCCACG
Source organism: Pleionea sp. WD8-19 (assembly GCF_055326765.1). Lineage (NCBI taxonomy): Bacteria > Pseudomonadati > Pseudomonadota > Gammaproteobacteria > Oceanospirillales > Pleioneaceae > Pleionea > Pleionea sp. WD8-19. The sequence goes on from NZ_JBUZOU010000005.1 coordinate 185,856, forward strand.
CATCCTTGCCTTGATGAATAATACTAATTAACGCTTTCTGCTCCATTCCATCCTGCCCTATTGTTTGGCTTGTTCGATTGTTTCTTGGAGGTATTGTGGTAATGCGAAGCAACCTATGTGTATATGGGGATTGTAGTATCGAGTTTTTATTCGACTCTTATTAAAGCGCTCCGCAATAACCGATATAGGTTGTTGGCGCAAAGCAGTATCATCCGTAGCCCACGCTAAAGTCATGATACCGCCAATATAAGTTGGTACGGGCGACGTATAAAATGTTTGATCGTTATACAAAGGCCCCATTCTTTTACAAGTATTAACGACTTCATCCATTTGCATAAAACACACGCCGTTTTGAGTCACCATAATCCCACCAGTATTCAAACAATTTTTCGCGAAGCGGTAGAAATCATTTGTAAACAAAACTTCACCAGGGCCTATAGGGTCGGTCGAGTCAGAAATGATAATGTCGAATTTCTCTGAAGCATTTTTGACAAACTCCATACCATCAGCAATAACAATTTCTGCGCGTTTATCTTCAAACGCACCAGCAGAATGGCCCGGAAAGTATTGCTTGCACATATCGATAACAGCTTGATCAATTTCTACCTGAACAACACGCTCGATATTTTTATGTTTTAAAGTTTCTCGAAGTATACCGCCATCGCCACCACCAATAATTAAAACCGATTTAGGTTCAGGATGTGCAAACAGTGCGACGTGGGTAAGCATTTCGTGATAAATGAACTCGTCTTTTTCCGTAGTTTGAATAATACCATCGAGCGCCATCACGTTACCAAACTGCTCATTTTTAAAAATAATTAAATGTTGATGCTCAGTTTTATTTTCAAACAAAATTTCGTCAACTTTAAAATATTGACCGTAGCTAGGATATAAGAGCTCCAGAAAATTGTCCGACACTGTGTATTCCTCAATCAACAATAACAATTCAGAGGTTTTAATAGCAGATCATTAAAACCAATTACAGTCGACTATTGTAATGCAGATTAAAGATATTGAATAGGCAAGTTCCATGGTAAACAATCGAATGCACAGCGCTCACCCCTATTTAATAGTTGAGAAGATAAGCTCATTAAACTTGGCACGGTCGGTTCGTACAGCTCGCCTGTTCACGTATTGTATTCAACATTACAATATAGTCTTAATTCTCAATATATTATACCCAATCAACCACTATACAACTGATTCATTTCATTTTTTCAGTAATAAGTTGCTTTCAAAAGCGACTGAAAATAACGATTGACTCATTTATTAAGGAGAACACTATGGTATGCCATAAAGTCGACTACGAAATCATCGGACATGATATGCAACTTGTCGAAGTCGAACTGGATCCTGGAGAAACGGTCATTGCAGAAGCAGGCGCAATGAATTACATGGAGCAGAACATTCACTTCCAAGCCAAAATGGGAGACGGGGCAACCCCCGACGAAGGGGTAATGAGCAAACTCTTTTCCGCCGCGAAGCGAAAACTTACCGGTGAATCTATATTCACCACGCACTTTACAAATCAGGGAGGGACGCCTTCCAAAGTCGCATTTTCCGCTCCTTATCCCGGAAGTATTATTCCAGTCGATATGTCTACCGTTAACGGCAAACTCATTTGTCAAAAAGACTCTTTTCTCGCAGCAGCTTTAGGTACAAAGGTGAGTATTTCATTCAATCGACGATTGGGCGCAGGTTTTTTCGGCGGTGAAGGCTTTATTCTTCAAAAGCTAGAAGGTGACGGCATGGCCTTTATTCATGCAGGTGGCACCTTGATTAAAAAGGAGCTGAACGGGGAAATGTTGCGAGTCGATACCGGTTGCCTAGTGGCTTTTACCGACGGTATAGAATACGACATTCAACGTGCGGGTAATCTTAAGTCGATGTTGTTTGGTGGTGAAGGACTGTTTCTCGCAACTCTTCAAGGGCATGGTACCGTTTGGCTGCAAAGCCTGCCATTTTCAAGATTAGCGGATCGCATTTTTCAAAGTGCGCCTTCTTATGGAGGATCCGATAAAGGAGAAGGTTCTGTATTAGGTGGGCTTGGCCGTTTAATTGACGGCGACTAAGCCCCAGCATTACAAGAAAGTAAAACTCACCGGTAGCGCGTTAAAAGTTATCGGTGAGCGTTTAAAAATACCTATAAATTCACCATACGACCGCGAAGTGCGACACCTGCCATAAGCGCACCGGCATGACACTCATACTGTTCGCTACTGGCAAACACATTTTTTTTGTAATAACTTTCAATATCAATCACTGCATTAGCCCCTTCTCTACGAGCTCTTTTTTGCAACGACAAAAGTGCCGATAAAAACGACCAACGACAGGCTTCCTCATCGGACTTGTTAAATGCATTGGTTTTTTTATTGCTCACAAACTGTGGCAGTTTTTCTTTTACCGGCGGATGTTTCTGGCCAGAAAAGTAAAGTTTAATGGAAGGGTCCAGTTTCGACTTAAAGTCGGCTGTGTTCATCGCTTCTTCTATTGGCAGTAGCAACTTAGTGTCACGTGCAGACACGCTGACGGTAAAACTGATAATAAAAAAATGTGTAAGCACCTCTGCATTTCTTACCCCCCTTTAACGATGGTGAACCGGCTATTACAGTTTAAGCAAGCGCTGATACAAATCAGGACGGCGATCTCGAAACACCCCCCAGCTGCGACGTTGTTCGGCCAGAGCTTTCAGATCCAGTGTAGCCAAAATACAGCTTTCTTCGGTTTGGTTAGCTTCAATGATTTTAGCTCCCGTGCCATCGGTAATAAAAGACGAGCCGTAAAATGTAATTTCACAGCTATCCCCCTGCTCCGTTCCAATACGATTAGAAGCTACCACTGGTGTAAGGTTGGCACCAGCGTGTCCTTGCATCACTCGCTGCCAATGTTCTCGAGAGTTAAGGTTAGGATCTTGCGGCTCACTGCCTATGGCCGTTGGATAAAACAACACTTCAGCCCCTGCTAGAGCCATTGCACGGGCCGCCTCCGGAAACCACTGATCCCAACATATCGCAACGCCAATTTTAGCGTAGCGTGTTTGCCAAGCTTTAAAGCCTGTGTCTCCCGGGGAAAAATAAAACTTTTCCTGATAACCGTGACCATCCGGAATATGAGATTTGCGATAGTTTTCCAAAATCGAACCGTCAGCATCAATTACCGCTAAAGAATTGAAAAAAGCTTGTGTATCTTTTTCAAAGTAGCTAATGGGTAATACGACCTCCAGCTCTTTTGCCAATTCACTGAATCGCTGCAAAATGGAGTTACCTTCGTAGGTTTCTGCAAGATCAAAGTGTTTTCCATCTTGGTCTTTGCAAAAATAGGGTGCCGCAAAAAGCTCCTGAATTAAAATGATTTGAGCGCCTTGCTTATGCGCTTCACGCACCAACTTTTCGGCATTCGCCAAGTTTTGCTCGATATCCCAGCTACAGGCAAACTGGGTGGCAGCAACGGTTACATGCGACATAAAATACTCCAATTAATCATCAAACCAAGGTTGTTGCTGGGTGATGCAATGAATGCCACCACCGCCTTCAAAAATTTCCAAAGCAGGAATTTGTATTATCCTTCGATCAGGGTAAACCGACTCAATAACAGCTTTAGCGGCGCGATCGTAATCGGTTTGATTAAACTCAGCCATGATGACACCATCATTGGGCAAATAGAAATTCATGTAAGAAAGCGACATTCGACTGCCATCGTCAAGGTATCGCGCCTCGGGCTGCTCTATGGTACGCACTTTTAATGTTCGTCCTTTAGAGTCGATGGCTTCAGACAACACAGTATAGTTGTCTTGCAGTGTCTTGTAGTTGGCATCTGTTGTATCTGAGGTTATTAATGTGAGAACTTCCCCAGGAGCGTTAAAACAGGACAACTCGTCAATGTGACCATCGGTATGATCATCAAGCAACCCTTGGTCGAGCCAAATGGTTTTCTCCACACCTAAAAGACGCTGCAACTCCCTTTCCACTTGCGCTTCGCTCCATCCTGGGTTTCGATTGGCGTTCAATAAGCATTGTCGTGTCGTCAGCGCTGTCCCCTCGCCATCAACATGAATTGCCCCACCTTCGGCCACCAGCTCCGAAGTTAATACCGGTAATTTCAATCGGTTCGCAACACGATGTACAAATTGAGCGTCTTGATCAAAAGGAACAAACTTTTCCCCCCAGCCATTAAATCGCCAATCCACTAATAAAGGTGACTGACTCTCATCAAAGACAAAAATAGGACCAGAATCTCGCGTCCATGAATCGTTAATTGGCCATGCAATGACTTCTGCACAATGTCCAACCAGAGCCTGGCAAGACGACTCGTCTTCTGGTCGACAAACCATCTTAACCGGTTCAAATTGACTGATGGCTTCAGCAATAGTTCGGTATGCGTTTTGCGCTTTACCCAGATCCGGCCATAAGTCGAGTCGACATGGCCAAGCCATCCAGCATGCAGCATGCTTTTCCCATTCGGCGGGCATGCGATATTTTAACGTCATAAAGAATATCACCTAAAACAACACGGAAAAAACAGCCTTTATTATCGCGTAAATTTTTTAAAACACCTAAACAAAAAATACAAACATCTATTCATTGGAAACACGAATACCGATACTATAAAGCCCATACTTTTAAACACTCTATTGAGCTACAGGACAACCAAAATGACACACCCTTTCGAAGACTTTCGTAAAAAGCGCCTTGAAGGAAATGAAAAAGCACTCGAAACCAAAAACCTGCTAACCAAGCGTTTTTTCTCGCTCGATAAACAAGCTTACGGTGAAGGTGCGCTCCCCGCCTCCACCAAAGAATTGCTTGGGCTGGTCGCTTCGATGGTACTGCGTTGTAACGACTGCATCGACTACCATTTAGAAGGTGCGGTTAAGGCCGGATTTAGTAAAGAAGAAATAGACGAAGCAATGGGTGTCGCTATGTTGGTAGGCGGTTCCATTGTTATCCCACACCTCAGGCATGCAGCTAACAGTTTAGAGTTTCTCTTTGCAGAGCAACAAAAGGAAAAATAAACACCGTTTACGCGTGTTTATGCTTTAGTTCATGATCGCGATAATGTGGGTTGGTCCAACAATCTGGTAAAGGTTCTCCCGATGGGAAAATCAGTTCGGCTTTGCTGTAGTCTTCGGGATCTTGCTTTTCTTCTCCGTAGTCAGAGCACGCTTTTACGGTCTTTTCGTAAGGATTGCACAGCTCAATCAGGTCATCGACTTCTAACAAATGTCCATTTTTTCTTTCCTTTAACAACATAAATGCCTCCAGAAAGTCAGGTTCGCTAACGTTAAGGATAGTTCAGATTACCTGTATTTTCAGTAAGAAAGTCACGAATATGAGGAATGACGTTGCTTAAGCTTTACAGACCCAAAACTTCTTTGACAAACGGTACCGTAATGCGTCGCTGCTCAATCAGAGAGGCTTTATCGAGTTTGTCCAAAGAGTCCATCAGGCAACGCAAATCGCGAGAGCTGCGTGTGAGCATAAATTGCGCCACTTCATCGGCCAAAGAAAAACCTTTTGCTGCTGCTTTTTGTTGCAGCAACACTTGTTTATCGTTATCGGAAAGAGGCTGAATTTTAAAAACCGTCATCGCAGACAAGCGAGATTGTAAATCAGCCAACTTAACGGACAGTTCTAAAGGCGGCCGATTGGCTGTGATCAACAAATTATGCCCTTGATCTTTGAGTTTATTATAAAGGTGAAACAACGCTTCTTCCCATTGAGTATGGCCAGCCACAATATCCACATCGTCGATCACCACCCAGTGAAACTGCTCCAACCCATGCAACATTTCGGGTGCTAGCCCAACTTCTGATAACGGCAAATACATAGGAGAGATATCAGCCCACCGATTCGCCAAAGCTTGCAGTAAATGCGATTTACCGCAGCCATTGTCGCCCCAAAGATAAACCAACTCAGCAGCGCTGTTCACCGACAGTTGTTTAAGATATTCCAGTAACACCTGATTTTTACCAACCAGAAAAGAGTCAAATGTGACCTCTTGATCCAGTCGGATATTTAGCGGCAATTGCTGCATGGTTAGTCCCGTTCTGATGCTTCAGAGGACGATGGCTCACGCTCTGCCGCTTTAACGCTTTCCACGTCTGCTGTTTGCGGGACAGCACTATCTTCGTCGGTAACAACCGCTCCATCGGTGCCAAATAAAGGCGCATCGCCGTACAATACGCTATTCACGTATTTATCATGCACATGCCTGAGCATGACCATAATCACCGCCGCTGCAGGCAACGCAACCAGTACACCGGTAAAGCCAAACAATTGCCCTCCAGCTAAAATCGCAAAAATAACCGCGACCGGGTGCAAGCCAATTTTATCACCAACCATAAGAGGGGTAAGCACCATCCCTTCTAGCACTTGCCCAATAGCAAACACAAGACCAATCCAAATTAATACCTGGGGATCACCAAACTGAATCAGCCCAGCAATAACCGCAAACACAATTCCGATAATAAAACCGAGATAAGGTACGATGCTGGCAAGCCCTGCAATCATACCAACCAACAGCGCCAAATCGAGCCCCACTATCCACAAGCCAACTGCGTAAATGGTGCCAAGCGCTAACATCACCAAAAGCTGACCGCGCACAAAAGCACTGAGTACTTCATTACACTCCAGCGCCAGTTTGCTAACGACCGGCTCAACACGCCTGGGGAATAACGCAGATATTTTTGCAACCAAAATATCCCAATCTCGAAGCAAATAAAACGTGACGACCGGGATCAGAACCAGGTTACCGACCCAAGCAAATAAGGCGAGGCCAGAAGAGGTAATGGAAGACATGATAGAAGCAATGACGCCCGAACTGCCGGTTAATTGCTCACGAATTTGCCCTCCCATCGCTTCGAGATCAAAGACACCAGACTCACGTCCTAATTTTTCACTGAGCCAAGGGTAGATTTCCACTTTTAGGTAATCGATCACGACTGGTGTTTTTTCGGCTAACAGTTCTACCTGTTGTTTCATCAATGGAATCATCATCAATAAAAACAGCACACCAAGCAAAGTAAAAAGAATAAAAGCAATCACGACAGATAGAGTCCGATTTAAACCTTTCGCTTCTAACCAGTCCACCACCGGGTCGCCCAAGTACGCTAATGTGGCCGCAATAAAAAATGGCATTAAAATTGGGCTTAAAGCGTACAAAAGCCCGCATAAAACAATAACAACACCTAACCACCACCAGCGCTTGAGTTCACTCATCCGATATTCCTTTTAATGGTCGATTGCGCCGGTACCGTCCGCCCCAAAGAATAATGTAATGCAGCCCACTAATAACCGTTGTGCAATAAACCGTAATGGTAACAGCCATCAGATACCACATGGGTAACGGATAAAGCCCAAGGCTGATCAAAATGGAAACCACCAGCAGAATTTGAAAAAAAGTATTGGCTTTGGAAGCGCGCGAAGGTTGCATTTCATAAGGCCCGAGTGCTTTATGGTAAATCCAGGCACCACCAACTATAATCAGATCGCGTAAAGTGACCAACCCGAAAAGCCACCAACTCAATTGTTGGTTAAGGCTTAACAATAACAGGGTACTGACCAACAACAACTTGTCGGCGATAGGGTCCAGTATTGCACCAAACCGAGACTTCCAATTAAAGCGCTTCGCTAAAAACCCATCAACTCCATCTGACAGCCCCGCGATAAAAAAGACCCAGAGAGCATGGTAATAATCTTCCGTCGCCAGTAAATAAATCAGCGGACCTATCAACAAAATCCGAAATACAGTAATGATGTTCGGCAATTGTTTTATCATTAGGGCCGCCAGTAATATACCAGTAAATTTTGCAACGACGCTTCAATCGGTTTCGATAAAGGTTGTTGCGTCGCATTTAAATCGCCTGAAACGGAAATGGGGTTATCATCGTTGCTCTCAACTGTGGCAACGTCCTCTTCCACCTGAGGAAGGCCATCAGTCATTGTTAACGGAACTTCGCTCTTCTTTTGATTAATAAACTCCAGCGCCTTAATGATTTTTTCGACGTTATTTTCCGGAATCAGTTTTTTATCGAGATTTATCGCTTGTATTAATGAGTCAACATTGCCAACCAAGTCAACCGATACCAACAAGCTCCGCTCTTTGGTTTGGGCCACCTCAACCTTACGAATGGCCGACAACTTCTCTAGATAATCCATTAACTTTCGATAAGAATAAAAGCTACCGACATCCTGGATTAACAAACGCCATTGGTTCACATCGAAAGACTCGGTGACACAATAAACCTTACACAAGCTTTCACCTAACCAATCAGCCAGTTGTTGAGTCAAAAAGCCTTCATTTTCCGCTTCAAAGTCTTGGTAGCGACGTTCTCCATTAATCGTCAGTAAAAAACGCCCTATCCAGCTGTCGCTTTGTTGAACGATTCGTCCGGCGAGAACGGCTTCACCGCCATAACGTTGCGATGCTGCCATCACAGGCTCAGGAAATCGCCCCCAAACATCGCTGGCAGAAATCTGCAACTCGTCCTCCAAATCCATCAGAGGCAATACACTCGGTAAACCACGGCGCTGAAACTGCTCCAGTAACTGACGCTTGATTGGCTGCTCCAGAGTTGTTCCGGTGTTGACGACCTTTTGCTCAAAATTATCTTCGTAAGCCACCCACATTAAAGTGACCGGACGACTCCCACTCCACATGGGTACCGCCGCATCTTGCAATAAACGTTTCACAGCACTTCCATCAAAGTTAAACACCAACTGTAACTGTGATTTATTCGGCTCATCTTCACTCGGAACCTGTTGGTATTCAAAAGTTCGAATAAAAGACGCCAACTTTTTATAACTTTCCTGAACGTAAAACGCCTCGAGCGCCTGCCTAGTACCACTGGCACGCACGACCACCTCTTTAAATGCCGCCAATAAGGCTTGCTGTTGCGCACGTTGTGAGCGATCCGGTACCGGCCATTCAACGCGGTACAAGTCTGCTTCCTGGGCGAATAACGGTGAAAGCCCCAAAAACAAACACAGTACGCTTAATATTCTCAAATTCATTAAGTACCTGGAAAAATTACGTTAAAAATAATGGCTTATGATAATCGAAGCCCGCAAATTTACCAAATTAAGCCAACGCAAATTGCGGTGAACGGCTCACATTTTTTGCAACTATTACTAGGCTCCACTTATCATTCACTTGAATTTATTGCTGAGCAACAAATCCGACAAACTTTCCAAATCTGGTTAAAATTCGATCAGGTGTCAATTTAAAGCATGCCGGGTGATGATAAAGGTGCGGTATTTAATGAAAGGATAACTCAAGTGAGTGAGATAGCTTACAACTTAAGAGCACTTTTACTTAATGGGCTCAACCGTATCAGTCTTGTTAAGGTTGCAGCCACATTTCAAACGATAAACGGCTGCACTTCGGAGTAACAGTTTATAACACCCAAACTTCAATTCGCCGATTGATCGCACGTCCCGTTTCAATGGCATTGTTTTCGATGGGTAAATAGCCACCCTCTACCTTCCAGGGCTTTATACGATTGGCGTTTAACTCTTGCTCGACGATTTCCATCCAACGTCCTAATTTACTTCGACTTGATTTTGACTTTTTAGGATCGTCCCAAAATCCGGCGAGCACTAATCGGCTGTGAGGGTTTTGTTCATGAAAACTCACAATGCGCTCCAAATCACGTTTGGCTTTCGCGTCGAGTTGGTCATTATTGAGCCGTAACATGATCGACAAACGGCGACCAAACATGGCCAAGTTTGCGTATTTTTTCTCCAGATCCACACCTTTGAATGTTGGCCTACTGCTGGTGGGGAAAAACGATATGAGATCAGCTTGTTTCGCTAACTTTTGCCCTTTTTCATGAATCGCAAAACTCACAAACTCCTGCGCTAAAGGCTGTTGAACTTCTTTCGGTAAGTAAAGGTAAAGCTTTCGAGATAAAGGGTAATCTTCTGTGCCAATGGTAAATTGATTTGGAACAGTGCCTTTTGCACCGACCTCTTTCGCTACGGCCAAAACTTTACTCGTTCCAGTATAAGAAATACCCACAAAACCAATCGCATTTTTATTATTAAGTACCTGCTCCGTCATCGCGTACGAAGATTCAAAACGCTTTGAATTTGGAGCAAGTTGACGTTCGTATTTATTAAGCACAAGGCTTTTAAACGTATCAAACGTTCCCGAGTTATCGTCTCGAGACAATACTTCGATGGGACCCGCATCTCCTCCTAATTGTGACCAATCGCTCACCTCCCCGGAAAAAACGTCAGCAATTTGCTCCAAGCTTAAAGCCGAAATAGGGTTATTGGGATTGACCATAATCGCAAGCGCGTCATACGCAATAATATGCTCTACCTGATTAATATCATTCATGGAAGAATATTGACTTTGCAGACTGCTAATTTCTGAATCTCTTATTTTTCGAGAAGACATGGCGATATCGGTTGCTTTAGCCGCTAAGTCTTTAAATCCAGTGCTGGAACCGTGGGCATGCAGCTCGACAACAACCGAATTTTTGGAATTCGGATCGCGTGCAACGATACGACGCTCTACCTCAACACGGCCTTGCTCTATCTCAATCAGTGAATAACCTTTTTCTTTTAAAAACTCTTCGATCAGCAAAGGAGCAAACTTTTCACCGACGGTGTTTGAGCCGTGTAGTTTAAGCAGCGTTTGATTCCTTTCTTGTGAATAAGCCTGCAAACAAATTACGGCAACAAGGGGAACAATAAGCTGGCCTATTCTCCGAAACTTAATCATTGTGACTCCCGTAAGTCTTTTTAAAGAACGTTATCGTAGAAAGGCGGCAACTATATGAATAAAATATTTCAGTTTCAAGGCAGAACCATAATACTTAATTCTGTTTGAGATGAGTCTGTGATCAGTGACTCGTTTTAGTTCCTCAGAATCCCTTATTTGAGACATTTAGCTTACTTTTATACCCATTTATTCTTTCGACAATAATTAAGGTACCTAAACCCAAGCAAAAGTACGCTCAGCGATTGACGGTTAAATCGACAAGCGCTTCCTGCTTTCCGAGCCTCGCAACTTTCTTTCCCTGCTCGTCTATAATCAGCTAACATGTTAAAATTGCGCAGAATTTATCATTTCCATGCTTACTTTTTAGTCAAAGAGAGTTTCAAACGTGTCTGAAAATACCCATAAACCTTCCTTAAGTTATAAAGATGCTGGAGTCGATATCGATGCAGGTAACGCTTTGGTTGAACGTATTAAAGGGGTAGCTAAGCGCACTCGTCGTCCGGAAGTACTCACCGGATTGGGTGGCTTTGGTGCATTGTTTGAAATTCCAAAAGGTTACCAAGAGCCGGTATTGGTTTCTGGTACTGACGGTGTAGGCACCAAGCTAAGACTAGCGATGGACGCGGGAATTCACGATACCATTGGCATTGACCTAGTCGCCATGTGTGTTAACGACCTGGTTGTTGGCGGCGCTGAACCTTTATTTTTCCTAGATTACTACGCAACCGGCAAACTTGATGTTGATATTGCCGCATCGGTAGTGAATGGGATTGGTCAAGGCTGCGAGCTCTCCGGCTGTGCACTTGTCGGTGGAGAGACCGCGGAAATGCCCGGAATGTACGAAGGGAGTGACTACGATTTGGCCGGCTTTTGCGTCGGTATTGTGGAAAAAAGCAAGATCATTGACGGCTCCAAAGTAAAGGCAGGCGATCACATCGTCGCTTTGACTTCAAGTGGTCCTCACTCGAATGGCTATTCATTAATAAGAAAAATCATTGATGTAAATAAAGCCGACTTGAATCAACCTTTCGAGGGATCCACTTTAGGTAAAGCGCTATTGGAGCCTACACGCATTTACGTAAAGCCATTGTTGGAAGCGTTCAAACAATTTGACGTGCACGCACTAGCGCATATTACCGGCGGTGGTTTTCTGGAAAATATTCCACGAGTGCTTCCGGAAAACACTCGAGCAAACATCAACACACAAAGCTGGGAACTTCCTCCCGTTTTCCAATGGTTACAACAAAATGGCAACGTTGACTTAACCGAAATGTACCGAACGTTCAACTGTGGTGTGGGTATGATTGTTATTGTGTCTTCTGATCAAAGTCACCCGCTTATCGAGTTTTTAAATACTCAAGGTGAACAAAGTTGGCTGTTAGGTGAAATCACCGAACACAGCGGCGAACCTAAAGTTGTAATGGGTTAACTTGAGATTCAGCTTTATGCGAGATAATCGTTGTCTATGAGTGTGCCTAAGTGCCGAGTGGTGGTATTGATATCTGGCAATGGTTCCAATTTGCAAGCATTAATTGATGCTCAACACCATAATCAACTTAACATCGAAATCGTTGCTGTAGTAAGTAACCGCCCAAGTGCCTTAGGTTTAACACGCGCTAAAAATGCCGATATTTTAACGTGTGTCGTTGATCATACGCTTTTTCCTAGCCGAGCGGATTACGATCAAGAGTTGTGCCAGACCCTGTTGCAATATCAACCGGATCTCGTCGTTTTGGCTGGATACATGCGAATAATGACATCGCAGCTGGTAAAAACGTTTGAAGGGCAAATGTTAAATATTCACCCTTCACTTTTACCCAAGTATCCGGGATTGCATACGCATCGGCGCGCTTTGGAAAATCACGATAAAATACACGGCTCATCCGTTCACTTTGTAACTGAAGAATTAGATGCCGGTCCCGTTATTGCGCAAGCGCACATCAATATTCACAGTGAAGATAATGAACAGACGCTGACGGATCGCATCAAACAAGTTGAGCACCAGCTTTATCCAAAAGTCATTCAGTGGTATGCCGAGGGTAGGTTGAAGTTCAAAAATAATCGAACGTATCTTGATGGGGAAAAGTTAGAGTCACCTATCATTATGTAAAGGAGTAGCTATGAAAAACAGGACTGATTGCTTTGCGAAACTCATTCGTCATTTCAGTTGTGTTTTCATAAGCAGTTGGATAACACTTCTCTATAGTGCCCCTCTTAATGAAAGCCTTGCATCCGAAATAACACTGAAACCTTTTGACGCCCAATACGACATCATCGATGGAAAGAAATCCGTCGGTACAGCAGTTCGAAAACTATACTGGCAAGACAACCGCTGGAACTTGGAAATGTCAACAAAAATCGAACGCTGGTATTATAAGTACTACTATATCGAAAGCTCACAATTCACCCTATTTGAAGGTTTACCAAAGTCTTCATTTTATCAATCGCTAACAAAACGTTCCTTTAAAAAAGATCGACTGATTGAAAGCCAGTTTAATTGGGACTCTAACCAAGAATTGGGGCACCGAAATGGCTCCAAATGGACATTACCCTTGAATAATATAGTGTTTGATCACGTTAACTTTCAAGTTGCTTTGCAATTGCGCGCACCAGAAAACAATCGACAAGAAAAGTTTCGAGTCAGCTACAAAGGCGCTATTCGCACTTATCAGTTTATTAATGAAGGAGAAGAAGTTGTTCAAACACCTATTGGCGATATAAAAGCTCAAGTTTGGACACAAATTAAAGACGACAAAGATAAATATATGGTGCTTTGGTTAGCACCAGAGCTGAACTACGAACTTGTTCAAATGGCGCATTACGATGAAGAAGAACTGACGGGTATTGTTCGCATCAAGTCACTGGATTGGTTGTGATCCAATACTACCCGATTATTGATTTCTTCACCTTTGTACCACTGCGTTAATGCACATAAAAACTGCTTAAGCGCCAACTCACTTTTTTCTTGTAAGTGTGCATCGGAATAAAAAGTTTGATGAAGTCGCCCAGTCATAAGTACTTTTATTCGCTGCCAGTAAGAAATGTTTCGAAGACCAGAAACACTTACTCGCGCTTGAGAGTTAGTATCCAACCAACGTAACATGGCTTTCTCATCCGCGACTTCTGGACGTGATAGGTTAATAAAGGTCGCATTTTTCTTAAACCATGAAAACTTACGCCCGTCAAAAAAGTGTCGCGTTTCCTTTGTTAAAGGTACGGTTGGCACAATTAAGTCCGCTTGTTTTAACGCTTTTTCTGTCTCGTTTAACGCGTACACAGCGCAATAATGAGTATCCAAGACTACTTTGCTTTTATCGCGAACTAATAAGCTGACACGATAGCCCAACGATTGCGCCATTTTAGCAACTTCGGTACCGATTCGACCCAAACCAAAAATCAACATCGTTTGTTGGGTAATATCTCGACACAATACCGATGACTTTATCCATCGTTGCTTCAACCGACTGTGATTTTGAATTTTTTTCGAGTGGGCTAAAGCGCACGCAATTATCATTTGTGCTACCCATTTCGAAACCAAATCACCCGTATTCACTAAAGTTACACGAGCCTGTCGAAAAATATCCAAAGCAAGGTGGTCAACGCCAGACCGCTGGCTGTAAAACAATTTAAGCTTTGGTAAGTCCAACAAGCATTGTTGTGTTTCTTCGCGACTCAAAACTAAGCTCGCATCCGCCCAAATCGCTTCCACTTGAGCAAGATACTCATGGTCGTTTTCTACGACCAGTCGACTTTGCCAATTTATATTTTTTTGCCCCAAAACTTTATTGTTGAGTCGCTGTAACAACGTCGGCTCTTGAAATCGATAAAACAATGGGTAATACGTTTCAGGAAGCTGTTCAACAAAGCGCTTAGCCTGCGCAGGAATCAACACGTAACTACGATGAGACATTACCCTTCCTGTTTTGCAAAAAGTCGATTTCGAACACCATTAATTAAAGTATTAACGATCAATAAGAATTGAAATACGCCCGGCCCCGGATCAGTAAATTTCCAATACGCAAAACTCCGGCATTTAACCAACGACCAAACCCACTCTTTAAAGGTAATTTGCTGATTGGCCTTTTTCAGTCGATAACTCCAAAGGTCGCGGTAAAAATCGATCCACAATTTATAGCGCAACGGTCGAATGAGCTCTTTTTTCGGGCTCAAACCGGTTAACTCGTAATAAGCAATGAGAGGTAGGTTAACGCCGCATCGTGTTAAGTGTCCTACGGTTGAAAAAGGACGTGCGTTAAAGTCGAGTAAATAAAACTTTCCAGTCTCACGATCCATCAACCACTCAATTCCAAAAATACCGTGATATCCTGTTTTAGCAATCACTTGCCGCGTGCTTTCAACTATGTCGGCAGTCATTTCATCACTGATGCGAGCAGGTATTTCCCCTAAGGTGGTCGCACCAAAGTCCGGTGCGTTTTGCCGAAATCGGCGGTGCGTAGAGGTCGTAACAATATGACCCTGGGCATCCACATAGCCGTAACAGTCAAATATATAGCCGTCTCCACCTTTCAATAATCGCTGTACAACCAAGGCATCTGCAGAATGATGATTAAAAAATTCAACCAGCTCTTCTGCCGTATCAAAACGAACATTTTTGGTTTTAACTGCGCTTTTTTCAGTGCCTTGATAATCTGGCTTGACGATAAACGGTCCAGCGTGAGACTCCAACCACTCTTGCAGTGTTGATAGATCGGGTTGTTCCAGGTACGGAATGGTGTTTACGGAAGTTTCCGATGCCGCTTTATAGAGCTCTCCCTTATGAATAATATTCAATAACGACTGATAACTGTTGTTCCAAAGAAAATAGTAAGGCAACAAACGATCCGCATACTTTGCAATAAACAAAGCAAACTTATCTGAGGAAGGAAATAATACCGTTTTAAGCGGTTGCAGCTCTCCACGTCGACAAAGCCAATCCACTAACGCCACTTCGTCATCATCAAGTTCGGGCTTAATCTCAACCTTGCAATGACGAGAGTATCGAATCGGTTCATTCTTATCAAATATCAAAGCCGTAACCTTAATATTTGCCTGAGCAATACCTCGTAAAATACCTAACCCAGTGCCCGCGGCATTTAAAATGAGTACTTCGGGCATTAGGTTTAAACTTTTCAATGTTAAATTACCATGTTAATAAATTATGACTTTAAAGCTTTGTACAAAAAACATTCATCATAATCGATAAGTAGCACCGACTAATGCAAAATCATCCAACTCATTATGCGAACCCCAAGTGACAAACAGCTTCAAGTCATCATACAGGTGGTAAGAAGCGGTTATTCCATAATCATCACTGGTTTCATCAAGATAGTTGGGTTTTGCAATTCCGTAATGAAAGTCTAACTGTAGTTTATCATTCCATTGCCAGAGATAGCCATATTCAAAATATTGTTTATCGAGTTCTTCGTCTCGATGATAAACCGCGCGGGCGTTAAAAGCCTCTAACCCGAAATGCCATTCTGATGAGTGATGATCTTCTGACTCAAAGCCGTAGTATTTTATCCCCACCAGAACATGAAAAAATCGATCGACTTTTCCTTTATAACTCAAGGAAAACTCAGCACGACCATCGGTATCTCCATTCACATCGTAAGAGCTTCCAAAAAAGCGGTAAGTCCACCCTTTGTCATTACTGGCATTAAAGCCGGCTTGCAACGCTGCGCCATCATCGCTCAATGTTTGACCACGAAAAATGTAATTGCTGACTAGCGAAACATCGGTTGAATAGCTCATTTTTTGTGCACTAACGAAGGTACTTCCTGCACATATTAGAAAGAAAACTAAAGCTTTTTTCATTATCTTGAATGTATCCATATGCGTTATAAACCAAAAATCTGGCGGCAAATTATACGTTATTCTCTAAAACGAATACATTGAGATTTTGGGTTCGGTAATCATTACTTGAAGCTCAATAGTTTCAGCTCTTTGTAAATAACTCATTTACAAGCAAGCTTTTCTAAAAAACAGCTACAGGTTAAAATCTGCCCCCACATCAACTTTTATTCGAGTAACACTATGGGTCGCGCGTTTCAAAATCGAAAAGAGTCTATGGCAAAAACATCCGATGCCAATGCCAAGGTTTACAGCAAATTTAGCCGAGAAATCTTTGTCTGTGCGAAGTCGGGCGGGATTGACCCAGAGGGTAATTTAGCACTCCGTAGCTTATTGGATCGTGCAAAACGTAGCCAAGTACCTGCCCACGTGATTGAAAAAGCGTTGGATAAAGCCAAAGGCGGTGCGGGCGAAGATTTCGCCGTTGCTCGGTACGAAGGCTTTGGTCCCGGTAACTGCATGGTTATAGTGGATTGTCTGACGGATAACCCCAACCGTACATTTGGTGATGTGCGCCTTTGTTTCACAAAAACCAAGTGCAAAATTGGCACTCAAGGCAGTGTTAGCCACATGTTCGATCACTGCGCCATATTCGTATTTAAAAGCAGTGAAGAAGAAGCCGTACTGGACGCTCTAATGGAAGCAGATGTGGATGTTATGGATATCGAAAACGAAAATGGAACCCTTTCCGTTTTCGCTCCCCATACTGAATACTTTAAAGCGAAACAAGCCATAGTCGATGCGTTAGGTGAACTCGAGTTTGAAGTGGATGAAATTCAATTCGTTCCGCAAACGTCTACGCCGATTTCAAAGGATGACAGAGAAATGTTCGATAAGTTTCTAGACATGCTGAATGATTTGGATGATGTTCAAAATGTTTATCATAATGCTGAAGTATGAACACTTTAGGATGACTCGTAAACTAACGAGCTATTCGCTTTGAACATCCCATTAATTGAATTTGAATAAGAGTATTTATGAAGTCGTTTTTTACTCTCGCGTTAGTCACTTTGACAATAAACATTGCAAAAGCCCAAGATAATTCTTATCTAAAAGGATGGTATGCTGGTCTCGATTTTAGCAGCACAAACTACGATAATCCTAATATCATTGAGCGCTACGAAGATACTTCCTCTGGATTTAAAGTCTTCGGTGGCTATCGCTTTAATCCTTACTTAGAAGCGCTCTTTACTCATATCAACCTCGGAAACTACGAAGTGACCGATCAGTCAGAATTCAAACGCGGTGAAGTTGACATAATGGCTTCCACGGTAGGAGTTGTTGGTAACATACCCTTTGCAACATCAGGGTTAGCACTTTTCGGTGAGTTTTCCGTGGGTAGAGTATCGGTGGAATATGAGGATGAAATGTTTGTCTTTCTTTTTGGCAACTCCGAGTCTTCTGAAGTCGTTAAAAAAGCGCTAGGGTTTCGGTATCAACTGCCCTTTTTTAAGCGATTAAGCGTTCATTTGAGTACCGAGCAGTACCGCTACGAAACTTCGCAAGTAACCATTCTTGAAAATAACAATCATGATGCCAGCACAATCAAGACCATCAATTTGGGTGTGCGTTACAATTTTTAAATAATTAAAATGTTTTTTATTCAAAAAACGGGTAATGACCGCTAAAACCATAGCGCGTCTGATCAAAAATGGGCAAACACTACCTTGCCCATTTTTGATTGCTGTTAAAAAGGAAAAAGACTGTCGGCTTTATCTTCAACATCTTTTTGCTCTTTGTTATCACCGTATTGATCCCACAGCACCATTTTACAAGCGCTATTCACAGTAACAATCGCGTGTTCGTGCTGATGAAACGTGTCTCCATCGTTGAACGTTACAGTTTCTATATAACGAAGGCTCACCTGATTGTCTGCAATCGGAACGATATGATCAAAATCCAATGTAAAGTCAAGCATATAAAATGCACCTAACCAGAAAAAATAACCTGGGGCGCTTGTTTCAGTATCCACCGTGTTATGCAGCTTAACGAAATTTGAAGCGTACCCTGATGCAGCACAAAACGCTTTTTCATCCTCAATACACGACATAATTCTCAGAACCGCCGACACTGGATCATCACACGTCTGTGCGGTTTGCGGTTCATTCGCCATGGTAGAGTAACTCCAAAAACAATAAAAAATGATAAATAACCACTTGGGCTTGTACTTATTAAACATTTTATTAACCTCATATTGATAGTTATCAGAAATACACGAAGGCTTAATTCAGTCACATAAAATAAAGTTAGCGTATTGAATGAATTAAACTTTTGAGTAATGCCACTACCGAGTAACCTCGTGTAAGTCACTCATTGGCAGTTTAACCTTGAGGTAAGAATAGAATGCGTTGAGAAGTCGCAAATTGTTGATTAAAAATACCAAATTAAAAGCAACGACAAAATTCAATTTCACACAGAGATATGAAGAGCAATTGACAAAGGGCGCAGTTCTGCACCCCTTCATATTAAAATAACCGACAACGAGTGGAAACTACCGACTAAAAAATAACGAAGCTGTGTTCATTCTCTACTTTGCCATAGCCCAAAATTTTCACATTTTGGTTATCCGCAGAAATAATATTCTTTGCGCTTTCTTTATACGCGACATGCCATTCCAATTGCTCGTTTCGGGCCACTTCAACTTCCAACAGTTTGGTAACATCCAGTCGTTCACCAATCAACTGCTTTCGAGACTCTGTTAGCGGCTTGGTTATACCTGTAGCGTTTAGCTCAAATGGTATACCTTCATCATTACCCAAAACGACAATAAATGTCGCATTTTTATAAGTATTCATTCGTTCTAAATACTGGCTAGGTTGCTGTACCAATTTACTTGTATCGGAAAACGCCTCCACTAAAACATTCACGGAATCATCAGCAAGCGATATGGAAGAAAATAATACAGCAGCAACAATACTTTTACTTTTTTTGTTCATAATCAACTTTTCCATTTAAAATGTTATAAAAACTTCATATTTCCAATGAAGGCAGGCAGAATAACAAACTCTCGATGCCGACTCAATGTTAACGTGCCGCACTTGCAATGAAGCAACCAGAAAAGCTCTAGTTTTCGATTCACACTTTATTGATCGGCTATTTGTATTATATTTAGAGTAGTAAATCGATCCGATAATTATTAAAAATACGGCCGATGAAATCATGGCTACTTGATGTTGATTAAGCTCAAGGAGGCTTAAATCAGTAACTGATTGATTACCTGATCATCTACAACAGGCATAATCGATTTTAATGCGCTTCTGAGAAATGCTAGTGCAGTTAGCCAAATAATTAGCACTTTAAAACCAAAGTTTTTCATTTTTAATTCCTGACAGATATAAAATTCAATCCTTTAGTATATGGATGTCCCGACTTAACCACCTTAGGTAAACTTTTACAAAACCGAACCTTTTTAATGATTTTTACCCTCTTGTACCAATACTGCCATTCTTTTCGTTTTCCTCAACTGTGACTTACGAACAAAGGTAACTCAATAAGTCTATAGTATATATGGTGAGAATGGTCTTCCAAAAACGATGTAATGAAAGTTTAATTTAAGGAACTCTTAATGACGAATTCACGCCTAAAAATAGACCCCGTCATATTTGAGCAAGCCAAATCAGGTAGTGAACATGCGCTTAATTTGTTGCTTGAATCAACTCATCCCGATATTCGACGGTATGCAAAACGGACTTGCCGTTCGACTGATATAGATGATGCTGTACAAGAGACGCTTTTGTTACTGTATCGTAGGGTAGGAACTGTAAAGTTTATTGGTGCTTTACCATCGTGGTTATTTACCGTTGTGAAAAGAGAGTGCATGCGAATGATGCAAAGCCAGCTGAAACATGAAAATGAAGATATCGAGGATTACCAAGATGACTTCCAAATAGCGACTAAATCAGAAGAGGCACTTAGGCTAGATCTCACACATGCCATTCACCGTCTGCCAGAGCATTACCGGCACGTCATTTTATTGAGGGATATGGCTGGCATGAGTGTCGAAGAAATCGCCGATAATTTAAAAATATCTAGAGGTAGCGCAAAGGCTCAGCTTCATCGAGCGAGAATTCAGATCCGAGAGCTCTTAATCATGTATCAAAAAAAATGAGTGTATAGTGATGTACAGTTTTTTAAAGTTTTTTTATTATTCTGCGGGCCAAACTTTAATCCTTCACCCTCTTATTAAGTAGGCACACTTATTATCCTAGTTTATTAGAGAGAGCATTATGTTTTATAGAAAAAACCTATCTAATTGGAAGAGAATTGTTCGAGTTTTAGCTGGAGTGATTATGATCGGCTGTGGCTTATTGGGCCTACCTGGACTTGCACTAGGGTATTTAGTTGCAGGGGTTGGAGCGGTAACATCTATTACTGGTGTAGTGGGGTACTGCCCAATGTGTGCAAATGCCTTCAGATAAAATCAGCCCAACAACAAATAACGATTAGATAGTAAGGAGGCGCAGCCTCCCAGCAGTTTAAAGTTTAGTGAGAGTATATATGAAAGGTAAGTCACAATTTTCTAGCCATACCCTGTTAGAACATATTCTGAGAGGCGCTTCTGGTACTATATTATTAATTTGGGCTATCAATATTGCCAGTACAAACCCAATAGGCTCACTAATTTTGGGAGTGTTAATGATATTTGCATTTCGTGGTTGCCCTATGTGCTGGCTCATTGGCTTATTCGAGACACTTTATGCAACATTGAGTCGTTACAATATTAAGATGTTGCAATGACGACTCTGAAAAGAAGCTATATAAGTGAACATTGGGGTCACCTATTAGCCAGCCGGTGTCAAGTGCACGTAATCTCTTTACGTTGGTTTGCGTAGATTTAACGCACCAGTCCCCCATCTGGTTTAATCCCAGAAAGCTCTCAGTTCCGAGCCTTGGTCCCCAGGCTCATTCAGAACCTGTGGTTTTCTCAAAGAACACCCAACCCGTTGCTGACTCACAGGTTCGGGCGTTAAAAGCTTTAATAGCGGTGATGTCGGCGTCTAATCATATTTATGGTTCAAGCAACGTTTTGACAATCAAAAACCAACCCCACCAACAAACCAAAACAAAAAAGGCGCCATTGGCGCCTTCGAAAAAGACAATAACTTCTAACTCGCTTTCTTTTCTTCTTTAGGAGGATAAGTGGGCTCAAACAGTCCGAGTTGTTTCGCCTCTTTGACGTGACTCATGATGTCCATATGCGCAATATCGAACAACTGCTTCATACTGTCGATAACATAATAAATCGGTTGCATAATATCGATACGATATGGGGTTCGTAACACGGTCATAATATCGAATGGTCGATGCTCCGGTTCATTCGAAAGCGCATACTGTGACTCACCAATCGAAGATAAAATACCGCCACCGTAAATGCGCTGACCGTTTGGTGAATTGATTAACCCGAACTCAACGGTAAACCAATAAAGGCGAGCCAGCCAAACGTGATACTGTTTATCGGCTGCTGCTCCTAACCGACCATAGGTGTGAGTAAACTCGGCAAAATAAGGGTTGGTGAGCATGGCGCAATGACCGAATATCTCATGGAAAACATCCGGCTCTTGCAGGTAGTCCATTTCCTCTCGAGTCCGAATAAATGTTGCGCAAGGAAACTTTTTGTTTGCAAGCAAATTAAAGAACTTTTCGAATGAGATCAGCGCTGGAACCCAGGCCACTTCCCAGCCGGTTTCCTTACGTAAAATTTTACTGACATCCTCGAGTTGCGGGATCCCGTCTGCGGATAAGCCGAGTTTATCGATACCTTCCATGTATTCATCACACGCTTTACCGTCAATCAACTTAATTTGTCGATTGTATAGCTCATTCCAAATTTGATGTTCTTCATCCGTATAATGGATAAAGCCATCTTCATCGGCTTCGCGAGCCTTGTATTTGGTACCCTTACCCATGATTGAAATACCTCTTTGTCTGTACTTTGTAGGACTTTGCCCTAATTTATTATAGCGTTGTAATGGCCTTATTATCTCGCGTTTACCGGCAGAGCCGCAAGCGAGCAACCGAGATTTCTAGCCTTAAGACATCGGATCAGTTGATGTTTTTCATGGCTTCCAGCTCTTCCCAACGGTCCATCTTTTGTTCCAATTGTTCTTGTAAATCAGCCAGTTGCTGAAAGTGTGCCTGCATTTTTTCTGGACTGGCCTGCTGAAACTCGTTGCTTTGGCTGTGTGTTTCCAGAGCGTCGATGTCGGCTTCGAGTTGCTCCAGTTCGGCGGGTAACAACTCCAGCTCACGCTGAAACTTGTAGGATAATTTCACCTGTTTATTGCTTGGCTTTTGCGTGTTTGTTACTTCGCGCGCGGCTTTTTGCTCACTGTCGCTTTTTTTAGATTTTATCGATTGCGCTTGAAGTTTTTGCTGTCGATAACGTTGATAGTCGCTGAATCCGCCTTCAATTTCGATAATCGTTGCCGCTGGTTGCCCTTCCGCTGCATCATCATTGGTTTCAAACACCAAAAGAGCCTGAGCCACGTTATCGAGAAAGCGACGGTCATGACTGATCACAATCACGGTACCTTTAAACTCCACCAGCTGACTCTCAAGCAGTTCCAACGTTTCAATGTCAAGGTCATTGGTTGGCTCATCGAGAATTAACAGATTAGCCGAGCGGGTAAACAGTTTGGCCAATACCAAACGACTGACTTCGCCACCCGATAAACTACTCGCCGGAGTACGCATACGTTCAGGGCCAAATCCATAATCAGCCAAATAACTGATCACATGCTTTTTCTCGCCATTCACTTCGAGAAAATCGCGTCCTTCGCCCACATTATCGAATATGGTCAAATCTGGATTAACGGTGGATCGCATCTGATCAAAATAGGCAATTTCCAATTGTGTGCCAAGCTCAACCAAACCGCTATCGGCGTTTAGCTCTCCCAATATCATTTTGATCAACGAGCTTTTACCGCTGCCGTTAGCACCTAAAATACCCAGCTTGTCGCCTTTTAAAATAGTGGTAGAAAAATGCTCAAACAAACGTTTGTCGCCACGGCTTAAGGCAACATCTTCCAATACGGCAACCCGCTTGCCGGAAGTACCCCCACTTTTTACATCCAGTTTGGCTGTATTCTGTTGCACTCGCCTTTCGGCTCGTTCCCGACGCATTTTTTTGAGTGCACGCACGCGACCTTCATTACGGGTGCGACGCGCTTTAATACCCTGGCGGATCCACTTCTCTTCGTTCGCCAATTTTTTATCAAACTCGGCATTGGTTTTGGCTTCATCGGCCAATTGCTTTTCTTTCGCCTCGACGTAAGCGTCGTAAGGCGCCGGAAACTCATTGAGGTGACCACGATCCACCTCCCAGACTTTTTCCACGATGGCATCGATAAACTGACGATCATGCGAAATTAACAGTAAGGCGCCTTTAAACTGTTGCAACGACTGCTCTAACCATTCAATGGTATCGAGATCGAGATGATTGGTCGGCTCATCCAGTAGTAATAAATCCGGCTCGGATGCTAAACATTCAGCCAATGAAACACGGCGTCGCCAGCCGCCCGACAGCGCAGACAGTTTGACCGAACCATCTAATTGTAAACGCGTTAAAACACGTTCTACTTTTTGTTGCCAATGCCATCCATCGGTACGATCCAAAAAGTCGTGCAACTGATTCACTTCAGACTCACTGCCCCCCCGCTCCAACAACTGTTGGTATTCTTCAAGTGCCTGTTTAATGTCTTCAACACCGCGCGAAACATAATCAAAAATGGTGTGCTCGGTCGATTCCGGCAACGATTGCGCAAGGTATCTCACTCTTAGAGATTTTTGCCGCTGGATCTCGCCAGAGTCGGGTACATTGATCTGGGCAATCAGTTTTAATAATGAAGACTTACCGGCGCCGTTACGGCCGACAATTGCGATTTTTTCGCCAGCATCCAGCGAAAAGCGGGCGTTATCTAACAACACATGTGTGCCATAATTAAGGCACACTTTATCGCCACGTAATATTGCCATTGATGGGTTATTCCTGACTGAACTATTCGATTTTAAGAGCGTGGACTATAGTATAGAAAGGAACTTCAGGGGAAGTAGGAAGTCCAGAATGTAGGCCCTTTTACCTTGTCAAAGGTGGAGTATTTGATTTTTTTGCTTAAGAATCAGGCGATTTGCCGATAACCTATTTAAAGCGTCATTATCTACAAGTGTCGAAACGAGCCGTTGAGTTACGATGAAAAGAAAGTGGTTTACTCTTGCATTGTTGTTGTCTTTTCCGCTGATGGCGGACGATAAAACCACACCTTTATCCTTTCATTCGCATCAACTCACCGAACAAGAAACTCAATCGGATTTACCCACTCAAACAAAATCGCTCGAATTTCGCGAGCAGTTTCAACAAGCCATTAAAGCATTGCGTCGTGGCAATCGCTCCGACTTTCAACGCCTTAAACATTCATTAACCGATTATGTGCTTTATCCTTACCTAGAACAAATTGAGTTGCTTGACAACATCAACCTGAATCACCGCGATACGATCCGTTCCTTCCTAGAGCGTTACGGTACTGATCCAGTAACCATTCCGGTACGATATCGATTTCTTCACTTACTTGCTCGCAAAAATCAAACCCATCTATTTTTAAGTTATTATCGCCCCAGTAGTGACGTTTCTTTACAGTGCCACTGGCTCAGGTTTCGCCTGAAAACCGACGAAAGGCGACAAGATATATTTGATCAAGCCGAGCGTCTTTGGCTTTATGGAAAATCACGACCCGAAGCGTGCAACCCAGTATTTAAAGCGATGCAAAAAGAAGGTCGACTCACGGCTTCTTTAATTTGGGAGCGACTTTTACTGGCATTAGAAAAGCGACAGACATCACTCATACACTATTTGCAACAACAATTACCAGAACATGAACAACCCATCGCGCAATTTGCGTTACAGGCTTTACATAACCCCGAGCGATTAACAAAACCACCGTCAAAACAGTTGGATCGTGAAAAGCTCGCAGACGTAGCCGCTATTTTATTACGTAAACAAATTTGGCGTGATCCAGATAAAGGACTGTTACTGATTGAAAAGGTAGCACCGTACCTTCCGCTCAGTTACAACCAGCGCAAAGTGTTGGCGCAAAATATTGCATTAGCACTCGCCTCAAGTAACCACCCGCGAGCCAATGAATGGCTCAACAACATCCCCGTGAAGGAGCAAAACGAGCTGCTTTTACGCTGGAAACTGGCGTTTGAATTACGGCAGCAAAACTGGCAGGAAGTGAACCAATGGTTGTCTCGAACACCAGCGCCTGAAGATTCGGAAAATGACTGGCTGTATTGGCAGGCTCGTTCAGAACAACAATTGGGTCGTGATCAGCGTGCTTTTGAAATGTTTAATACCTTATCAGAGCGTCGCAGTTACTATGGCTTCTTAGCAAGTGCTCTGTTAGGCAAACCGCCCAATTTGCAGCAGAAAAACTATACCTTTTCGCCGTTGCTTATCGAGCAACTGCAACAGCATGACGGCGTAAAACGAGCTTATGAGTTATGGCAACTCAACCGACACTACTCTGCCAGACGCGAGTGGAATCAGGTAAAAGCCGAAGTCAGTGAAAGTGAGCGCAGGCATCTTGCTGCTGTAGCCCATCAATGGGGTTGGCACGATCAGGTGATCTACTCTCTTTCCGAAAATGGCATGTATGACGCGGTCGATATGCGCTTTCCCATTGCTTTTGAATCGTTAATGAAACAAGCTTCAAATGAAGTCAACCTAGACTTAACACTCAGCTTGGCCGTTACTCGAAAAGAAAGCGCCTTTATGCCCGATGCTCGATCATCGGTCGGAGCACAAGGGTTAATGCAACTGATGCCTTACACCGCACGTTATGTTGCAAAGAAAAACAAACTACCGTCACGCTACTCGCGAAACCTAACCAATCCAAAGTCCAATATCGCCTTAGGTACACGCTATTTGAGGCAACTTTTGGATGAGTACGAAGGCAATGCCGTCTTAGCAACGGCATCCTATAACGCAGGTAAACATAAAGTCATCAAGTGGCTACCCGATGAAGGCAACTTGCCAGCGGATATTTGGATCGAAGTGGTCCCCTATAAAGAAACACGCTCTTATATTAAGAACGTACTCGCCTACCAACAAATTTATCGCTCGTTGCTCGGTCACACAGAAAACTACTTTGAGCAACTGGTAACCATGCATATTGAAAAAGCGCCTTAGGAAGTTCTAAGTTCTAAGTTCTAAGTTCTAAGTTCTAAGTTCTAAGTTCTAAAAAGATTGTTTTGGACTAACCACCATGCCAACTTTATTTCTCATAACTTATCACTTATTACTTATCACTTATTACTTATCACTTAGTGCTTAGTGCTTAGTGCTTAGTGCTTAGTGCTTAGTGCTTAGTGCCTAATATCAAAAATACTTATCCAAAGTAATCTGAATAAAGTCGTCTTTACGATACGAATAAAACAGAGTTTGATCTGGCGCATTTTCATCAATACCGGTAAACACTCGTCCTTCAATGCTCAACTTCATATCATCCCCAATCCGTCTTGCACCTTCAATGGAAAAAAACTGCGCATCGTTATCGGTTTCCATTCCAAAACCCACCAATAACTCAGACGATTGCACATCGTTAAATGCGAAGCGTGCTCCAGCGACGACCACGTCAGACAGTTCAACAGAAAACAATTGATTTCCAAAGCGGTCGCGTTCGTCATATTGGTATTCGAGAATCCAGCCGAGATCGACCAACGAATCGAAAATTGCATAGGTGGAATACTCAAACCCGGCAACCGCTGCAACATAATCTTCATTACCAAAATCGGTGCGATAAATCATTTCAAGTTTCAATAACCAATCTTCCAAAGTGGCTTGAGCATCGATGCTGCTCTGAGTGATTTGTGGGTAATAAGGTATTAAAGAGCCATTCATCAGGTTGAGCTCAAATAAAGGATCACGACTGGTACCACGAAAGTGCGCCAACCCTACGTCCCAATCGCCCAATGTTTTGGTGTATCGAACAGCAACATCAACGTGTTTTTCTTCAGCTCCCGATTCGTATCGAGCGTTATCGGCATCTACCGGAAACTCAAGACGCAGCCGACCATCGCGCCCGGCAAACGTACGCTCACGAAAGCCAGGAAGCACAAAAAAACCTAAGGTGCCCCATCGACGCTCCAGATTAAAATTAATCATGGGTTGGCCAAGTTTGTCTTCACCGTCTACATTTTCGACAAAATCGGTTTGATTAATGATATCGACCAGATGTTGAGTTTCTGCCACCCCCCAGAAGACTTTGTTCATCCCGACATTAAGCGACCAGCCGTCACCTACAGTTTCCCAATAGGCTTCGCGAATATCAAAATGGCTCCGCTCACTGTCCATGGTATCGATACGAGCAAAAGGCTTGAAGGTGAAGCTAGCGTCATCCCAGCTCATGTACCACTCCGGCTCTAGATACAACGACAAGGACTGATCCTCCTGTCCTTGCGTTGCTTCTTCGGTAAACAGCCGTATTTCAGCACCAACAACACCAGAAAACCGTGTATCGGCCAACGTTAAAAGGGGTAAAAAAAGAACAATTTTCAAAAGGTTAGATATTTTAAGCACAGTAGTTACCTTTACTTACAGACCAGTTGGTCTGTATTATAGAGATTCCAGCCGCTTATAAAAAGAGGTTTGTTTAAAAAACAATAATCTGAGTGAAGGGTGTGTTACTTCTTATAATGTAAACAAAGGACATGGAAAAGGACTCATATGATGAATCAGGTAGAAATTGGTCATTGGTACCGCATAAATTTTGCGCCGGACCCGGTTGAAGTCGTTTCAATTGATGACGATATTCAGGTCGTCGAGTTCCAACACTTTGACGGTGAAATCGAAGCACTGGATCTGACCGACTGGCAATCGTTAATGCCACTCGAAGTCGAAGCACCCGAAGACTGGAGTGGACCGTTCGAACTTGACCGGCAAGACATCAACCCCGATCAGTTATTTGTTGAATACAACCGAAGTGATGCCCTTGCGGCACTCGAAAGTTTCGAGCCCTCACCCTACGACACCGCAGAATAACATTCTAATTAGAGTTACCAGGTAAAAGTTGCGCGTTCCGTTAGCAGTGGTTAGTATCTCGCACACCAACCACCAACCCAAAAGAGCGCCATGCCAGAAACCTGGTCTGATGTACTTGCCGAAGAAAAGCAAAAAGATTACTTCATAAACGTAATGGATTTTGTTCATCAACAACGCGATACAGGTAAAACCGTTTTCCCACCACAGTCGCAGGTTTTTTCGACATTAAAATTAACACCCTATGCTGATGTGAAAGTGGTGATTTTAGGACAAGATCCTTATCATGGGCCGAATCAGGCCAATGGTTTAGCCTTTAGTGTGAATAAAGGCATTCAATTACCGCCCAGTTTGCGCAACATTTATAAAGAAATTGAAAGCGACCTTGGTGCAACTTGCGCGTCCCATGGTGACCTCACTCATTGGGCAGAGCAAGGCGTCTTGTTACTCAACACCGTTTTAACCGTTGAAGCGGGAAAAGCGCATTCCCATAAAAATATAGGTTGGGAAACGTTTACCGATCGCGTCATCGCTTGTTTAAATAACGCACCACAACACTTAGTGTTTCTGCTTTGGGGATCTCACGCTCAGAAAAAGCAAGCCCTGATTGATACCACCAAGCATACGGTACTTAAGGCCCCTCACCCATCGCCTTTGTCTGCACACCGAGGCTTTTTTGGTTGCCGTCATTTTAGTCGCACCAATCAGGCGCTCACCACACACGGACAATCTACCATCGACTGGATTATTCCAGAACATACCGCGCAATAAACAGACTCGTTCACACTTTTACTCGCACATTCATAAGGTTAAGAGGTAGTTTCGCCATAATATGATAAACTTGTTGCAAGACGAGAGAATAAAGAGGCTCGGACAGCCAACCGCGGTCTGAACTGAATGGGTTATTTTTTATATCGGATTACGATAATTTTATTGCTTTTACAGCCCCTGTCATTGGTGTTGGCAACAGCCAATCAAACACCAATGGTTCGCGTTCAACTGCTGCAAAACAAAGACGATAAACTGTCAGCCGCTTTTGCCTCCCATCTCAAATCTCATATTAGTACACGTAATTCAACTGTCGAAGTCGGCATTGTTAATATTGAAAGACCGTTACCGACACTCGATGCTCCCTTAGTGATCGCCTTGGGAAGTGAAGCATTCGAAGCTGCCTTACAATCCAACTACCAGGGTCATTTGTTGGCATGCCTTGTTTCATTAGTAGACTATGAGCGTTTAATTCAAGATCACCAACAAACTAACTTCAAACAAATTTCGGCGGTATTTCACCAGGCGCCGATTATTCGCCAAATGTTGTTATTTAAAGAGTTGAATCCGGCGGGAAAACGATTAGGACTGCTTATTTCACCTCACGAAAAAGAACCGATAGATGCATTAAAACGTACGGCTTATCAATTAAACTTGATACTGGAATACGAAATCATAGAAAGCACCGATGATTTATCTCGCAGTTTAATCAAATTGATCAATCGTACCGATGCTGTTATCGCTACACAAAATGAAGCCATTTATAATCGCTCAACCATTAAATCCATTTTGCTAACGCTTTATCGACATAATAAGTTTTTAATTGGTGCCGATAAAAAATTTATCCGCCCCGGTAGCGTTGCAACAACGTACACCTCAATGCAACAACTGCTTGATGAATTAGTGGACGAAATCAATCATTTTTTTCGAAATAACCAGCAATTGCACTCGGCTTATTTTAGCAAGCGGTTCAGTGTTGCTTTTAACGCCGACGTGGCCCGCTCATTAAACCTGACGATAAAATCCGACAGTCATTACATTGATGCAATCCAGGCGACAGAAATCAGCCTCGGAGAAAAGGATTTGTATGAATAAATGGTCCATCTTCAAAAGAACCATGTTTCTGGGGCTCGCCCCAGCGCTGTTTATGTTTTTTGCACTCACGGCCTATTTTATTCAGGACAAGTTTACGGTTTTACAGTCGCGCTTAACCAATAAAGGCGAGCTTTTGGTGCAACAGTTGGCACCAGCCAGTGAGTATGCCGTATTCATCAAAAACCCAACATTATTGGAAGACATTGTCACCCCCATTTTAAAAGAAAATGATGTCGCTTTTGTTGAAATTCACGATCGTGATAATGAGCTGTTATTGTCTCGACGAAACCTCGCATTACTGGACACCGACAGCCGACAAATTCGCTCATTCAGCTCCGATATTGTGTTACAGGATGTACCTCTGGAATCGAGCGACTTTGACTTGGGGATCCAGCTTGATAGCGATCAGACGGACTCAAAAATCATTGGAAAAATCACCATTGGTTTAACAACGCAAAAGTTACAAAAAGAACAGCAGGAGGCAATGATAGGCGGCATACTTATCGGACTTGCCAGTTTATTATTTGCGACCATTTTCGCTCTGTTTATCGCACAAACGATTGCTCGACCGGTTCGCTCACTTTCAGAAACGGTCAAACTGTTTAAGTCAGGAATGCTATCTGCACGAGTCGACGAGCACTCAGGTGGTGAGTTAGGTGTATTAGAATCAAACCTGAATGCAATGGCCATTAACCTGGAGCAAGCCAAGCGTAAAGAGCTGGAACATGCGATGGCTTTGGAGCAGGCACGTGCCGATGCACTCGCCGCAAGCAAAGCGAAAAGTAAATTTCTGGCGCGTATGAGCTACGAATTACGCAGCCCGATGAATGGCGCAATCGGAAACTTACAGCTACTCGAAGCATCCCGTTTAAGCCCCGATCAACGAGAGTACGTGGAACGAACCATAGGCTCCACCAGCGAACTGTTAACGTTACTCGATGATATTCTTGATTATTCGAGACTCGAAAATCAATCGATGCCGCAAAACCCTGAGTACTTTGATCCAATTCGACTGGTTAAACGAAGCTTAACGCCCTTTATTCAAATGTGTGCGCAAAAACACATTGACGCTAATACCTTTTTTGAAGGTAAAGAACAAAACATTTTAATTAAAACGGATGAAAAGTTACTTCAAAAAACCATTTACCACCTGCTCAACAATGCGGTGCTCATGACTGATCAAGGGTTTATAGATATTAAAATGGACTGGCATCCCACCGAAAACAATGATGACCTCTATTTAAAACTGGAAATTTCCGACACGGGTAAAGGATTCAGTGCCGAACAGCAAGCGGTATTGTTTAATACGTTTGCGTTTGCCGACGACCAAGAGCAGGAACAACAACCAAATCTCAGTTTAGGACTGGCGATCGCCAAAAAACTGACACAGCTCATGGGAGGAACGATCAACGTCAACAGTGCTCCTGGCAAAGGCACCCAATTTCATTTGGAATTTGTGTTTCCTTATAAAATCAAACACGAACAAAAGCAGGAAGAAAAAACTGTCGCAAACGAATCTCGCTCACTACGCGGCCGGGTGCTGGTCATCGATAGCAGCAGTATCGATCAATTACTCACTAAAGAAATGTTAAATAAATTTGGTGCGACCGTCGACACCGCCATGAGCTCACACATAGCACTCGAAAAACTACGACAGTTTCAATACCAACTGGTCATTCTCGACTCCAACGTGGTCGACGTAAAAATCCTCGAAATGATTCAGAAAATTCGTGCTTTCGAGCGCGCTAAAAATATCCGGATTCCACTTTTGATCACCACGGCCGACATTATGATCGAGCATTGGCGCGAACTACTGGAAGTCGGCGCTGATGACTTTATTACCAAACCCATTGATATGCAGCTCTTATGGCAAAAGTCGGCGAATTTGATTTTACCCTTCGACTCGCCAATTCAGCAGACGAGTTGAGCGAAAGTTTCGAGTTTCGAGTTTCGAGTTTCGAGTTTCGACAAAACTTTGGGCTTGCAACTCGTAACTATCAACTAGTCACCGCTTTCTCTTATCGTTCCTCGAACCACCCTCCCCACTTCTCATGTTTTCTCTTTCAAAACACGCAAATAACGCGCTTTCGCCTCTGCCATTTTCGAATGATGCCGATCGTTGACTTGCCAAACGCCATTGACCATCACATCTTTTACCGGATTTTCATTCGCCGAAAAAATAGCCGCATCCAGCAAAAATTCGGGTTCAACAGCATACAGCTCGCTGATGCTTCGATCCAAAACGACCCAGTCGGCGCGCTTACCGACACTCAGTTCTCCGGTCGATCGGTTGACAACCTTCGCTCCGAATTTCGTGGCATGTTGCCATAAAAATTGACCGACGTGAGGCATTTGATCCGTACACAGTCGATTGCGTTTTTGATGCTTCAACCGCTGGCTGTATTCGAATAACTTCAACTCTTGCCAGGGTGAAATCGTGATATGACTGTCGGATCCAATCCCAAATCGCCCGCCTTGCTCTAAATATTCCACACCATTAAAAATACCATCGCCCAAATTCGCTTCGGTTTCTGGACAAATGCCAGCAATGGCACCACTTTGTGCCAGCAATTGCGTTTCCTGCTCATCAAGGTGGGTCGCATGTACCAGACACCAGTTTTCATCCAGCGATAAGTTATTCAGCAGCCATTGCACCGGCCGTTGTTGGTAATGTGCAAGGCAGTCGTTCACCTCCTGCACCTGTTCGGCAATGTGAATGTGAAAGGGGCCCTTTGCCGGATGTTGTCGCCACCAACTCTCCAGTTCTTTCATTTGCGGTGCGGAAACAGCACGTAGTGAATGCGGAGCAATGCCCAAAGTGACATTATCATCGTGATGATATTCTTGGTGTAACGTGTCGAGCAGGTTATAAAAATCACTCAGTGTATGGAGAAAAGGTTTTTGCCCAGAGTTTGCGGCTTGCTCGCCAAAACCACTGTAATGATAAAACACAGGACAATGACAAATCGCCA
Source organism: Pleionea sp. WD8-19 (assembly GCF_055326765.1). Classification (NCBI taxonomy): domain Bacteria; kingdom Pseudomonadati; phylum Pseudomonadota; class Gammaproteobacteria; order Oceanospirillales; family Pleioneaceae; genus Pleionea; species Pleionea sp. WD8-19. The sequence continues at coordinate 219,300 of NZ_JBUZOU010000005.1, forward strand.
TACCGGCCGCACGCGCTGCCTCAATCACCATGATCGAATTAATAGCCGGTTGCTGATAACGCTGGCCATTCGCCTGATGATGCAGGTAATGAAACTCGGCACAACTGGTATACCCTTGTGTCAGCATTTCGCAATAGAGATATTCGGCAATGATGTTTAAATCATCAGGCGTCAGCTTTTGCAATAAACGGTACATGGAATCACGCCAGCTCCAGAAAGAATCCTCTTTATTTGCCTGAAACTCCGTTAAACCAACAAAAGCCTTTTGAAACGCATGCGAATGCAAATTGACCATTCCAGGAATCACCGGCCCATCGAGCACATGTGCATCCGGCAACAAACCGGTGTCGATAGCCGTAATCATTCCTTGCTCTACTGTGAGCGTTTTATCGCGTTGCCAACCATCACTTAGTAAAACTTCTTTGGCGTAATACTTCATTGAACCTTTCCCATTGATGCCAGTCGCGCTAACATACTGCCTCACTTTTCAATTAGCAAGTATCGTTTGTTATGACACCTGAAAAATCAATTCAAGCCGACAACCTCTGGTACAATGTTCACTTAATAACCCTTGAAGGTGATGCGCCCTATGGGTTAATGGAAAATGCGGCGATCGGCGTTAAAGACGGAAAAATCAGCTTTATTGGCGAATTGTCTGAGCAAGATGTACAAAAATTGTATCTGGATGGTTGTAATACTTACGACCTTCAAGGCAAATTTTTGTCTCCAGGCTTGATCGACTGCCACACACATATCGTTTTTGGCGGCAATCGCAGTAAAGAGTTTGAACAGCGTTTAACCGGTGTCAGTTATGAAGAAATCGCTCGCCAGGGTGGCGGCATACTTTCAACGGTAAAAGCCACACGCGCTGCAAGCCCGGAGCAATTAGAAGAGTCAGCCATTACACGTATCGAACATCTGTTGCAGGAAGGCGTAACCACCATTGAAATTAAATCCGGTTACGGGTTGGATGTCGAAAGTGAATTGAAAATGTTACAAGTTGCGAAAGGATTAAATCATCGTTTACCGGTTGATATATTTACTACCTTTTTAGGTGCCCACGCCCTTCCCCCAGAATACGAAAATCGAGCCGACGACTACATTGCCCTGGTGTGCGATGAAATGTTACCCAAAGTAAAAGAAGAAAAGCTGGCTTCAACGGTTGATGCGTTTTGCGAAAACATCGGCTTCAGTCCCGAGCAGGTAGAAAAAGTTTTTCAAACAGCGAAACAATTGGACTTAAAGGTTAAGCTGCATGCCGAACAATTAACCGATCAAGGTGGCGCACAATTGGCTGCAAAATACGATGCGTTATCGGTAGATCATTTGGAATACGTGAGTGAAGACGGTGTTAAAGCGATGGCAAAGAGTGGCTGCATTGCCGTGCTTTTACCGGGCGCCTTTTATTATTTGCGCGAGGCGCAATTACCCCCTATCGAAATGTTCCGAAAATACAATGTACCTATCGCACTAGCAACCGACTGCAACCCCGGTAGTTCTCCCTGCACGTCATTGTTACTTATGTTAAACATGGCCTGCACACTGTTTCGGATGACGCCAGAAGAAGCCTTTCGCGGCGTCACTCAATACGCCGCTCAGGCATTAGATATCAACCAAACGACCGGAACTCTCGCTCTCGGTAAAAAAGCAGACTTTGCAATTTGGAACATTGAGTCTCCCGCTGAGTTAGCCTATGCCTTTGGTCACAACCCTTGTGTGGGTGTTGTTAAAGACGGTGTCACTGTAGTAGAACGGTTGAGTTAATGAATAAAGCCAAACGCGAACAAATCTTTCAACGCTTTAAAGCCAACAACCCCAAACCCACTACTGAGCTCGAATACAACTCACCGTTCGAATTGTTGATCGCGGTGATTTTATCGGCGCAGGCTACTGATGTCGGTGTGAATAAAGCCACTCGAAAACTGTATCCGGTGGCGAATACCCCCGAAAAAATTTACGCGCTCGGTGTTGAAGGCTTAAAAGAGTACATAAAAACCATTGGACTCTATAACGCTAAAGCCGAAAACGTGATTAAAACCTGTAAAGCATTGATTGATTTACACGGCTCCGAAGTGCCAAGCGACCGGGAGTCGCTAGAAGCTCTGCCCGGTGTGGGCCGTAAAACCGCTAACGTGGTGCTCAATACTGCCTTTGGGCAACCTACTATGGCGGTCGATACGCATATATATCGCGTGTCTAATCGAACCAAAATTGCACCGGGTAAAAATGTTTTAGAAGTAGAAAAAAAACTGCTTAAATTTGTACCGAAAGACTATTTGTACGACGCGCATCATTGGTTGATCTTACACGGTCGTTACACCTGTGTTGCCCGCAAGCCACGTTGTGGCTCCTGTATTATTGAAGATTTGTGCGAGTTTAAAGATAAAACCGAGGTGTGAATTAAACCATGTTTTTTGGTGACGACCGTCAACAATTGCGCCAACTCTATTTCGATGTTTGGCAAAAGATGCAGCAGAACGCGACTTTGGCACCTTTGGAACAACAAATTGCTGCCGTAATCGAACAACACGCCGAATACCATCACTGTTTTGCCGATCCGGATCAACTCGATAAAGACTACTCACCCGAGCTCGGTGAATCGAATCCCTTTTTACACATGGCCTTACACCTGGCCATTCGTGAGCAGGTCCAAACCAATCGACCGAAAGGTATCGCACAACTGTTTCAACGAGCTCAACACGCATTTGCCGATCCATTAGAAGCCGAGCATTTGTTAATGGAAGCGTTGGCAGAATGCCTTTGGCAAATGCAAAAATCACAACAACCCTATTCGGATAGTAATTATTTAAAGCTCCTTAAAAAACAGCTGAAAAAGCAGAATATTCGATAAACATTAATTTAACGTTATTACCGACAACGCTTACATCTTACCTTGCGATGAAGTCGTAAAATAGTGTGCAAAGCATCTGGCATTTTCTAACTTTTTTGCTACACCTAAAGGGAGTTTCTATGCAAAAATGGACTATTTATGAAAATCTCTACGTTAGGATTTTTTACCCTTTGTTTCCTGTGCGGATGCAGCCTGCTCGACACCGAAGAGCAATGGCAGGAAGATTTGAAAGAATACATTCGCGAAAGTGCCATTTGTAACGCCAGCGAACTGTTGCTACTTCCAGTCAATCATCATCCCATTTACCAAAAAGGCGAACGTTGCACAGAAGTTGATACGAATGAAATCAAACATTCTACGGAATTGTTTTTGGACTCGACCTGCCAACACCCCGTACTGTTTACTCCAACATCAACACACCAGTTTTGTAATGAACTTCTAGCGCCAGAGCACGACTTGCTCGGCAATGCAGCCAGTTGGTACTGGCAACCGCCCGACTGGACACTCATGCCTTCCACTCGACTCGATTTCGCCGTTGCATCCAATCGAGATAATTTACAGCCGTTTATGCAACGTGTTCTTTACAAACGCGTTAACGTTTTTAATCACTACACGCTGGACAACGGTACCGAACAAACGCAATTGCGAGGACTCGGACATTGCGATTTGGAAATGCGTGTTTACAAGCAAGATATTCAGCAACAACATTTAAAATCAATGATTTTATTTCATGGCGGCGGTTGGTCTTTCCGAGGCACCGGTTTTGCCGCGGTTGAAAGTGTGGTTTCTCACTTTACCAGTCGCGGTTATGTGGTGTTTGTTCCTTTCTATCGATTAGCGGCTCATTACAGTGGTAACTACGAATGCAATGAAAGTGAATGGCAAGACATTGTCGCCGATGCAGAAGACGCATTGCGATGGGTTAAACAACACGCGATACACTATGGAGCATCGGCTGAAGGCGTGGATGTGATTGGCGGTTCAGCCGGCGCGCATTTAGCAACTTGGTTATCGGTTTATCATTCGAAAGACATACGTAAAGCAGCCGTATTATACGGCCCCACCGACTTTAAATATTTTGCCGAACAGGCCATACAAAACCCAGGGGAGTTGAAAGGTGAAAAGGTAATGCGTCGATTTTTAAATCAAGACATTCAGGCCATTTCACTCGACGACCCCGGAATTGTTAAAAACACGTTCAGTGAAATCATTGCACAAAATCCGAAAAATTATCCGCACTTTTTTATTCTCCATGGGGTGAGCGATGACTTAGTACCTTCGGATCAATCGGTACGTTTGTGTAATTCGCTCACAGGCGACCCAAACCAAGGACCTGCTATTAATGACGGCGGCGACCCCGAAGCAGGCAGTTATCGAAAAACTTACCCATGTGGCAACAACAATTATCTCCACTTGTTTGCAGAAGCCAATCACACGCTCGACTTTTGCATTTCCGAACGCTATTGCGGTGCGGGCTCGAAACCTAGCCAAGCGGCGATTCGTAAATCCATGTTGGAATTGTTTCAATGGTTTAGCTCTGACATCAATACCGCATCGGTTGATTCCGGTGTGCAGTAATAAGTGAGTTTTAAAATGAACATTAAAAAGCACTATGGACTACTTTTCGTCACTTTTATGATCTATGGTTGCTCGACATTACCCGAGTATGTTCAATTACTTTCAACGCCACCCACATTAGCCCCACTTGAGCATCCGCAGGCAATACTCGAACGCCACTATATTTACGCCGAAACGGGTGAAAGTGTCACCCTGAATGCTGCGAACAGTTTGGCTCCAGAAGGTCATCAGCTCAACTACACTTGGCAGCTGTTGAAAAAGCCTCAAAACAGTAATGCCGCGCTTAACTCACTCTCTGGTGACAGTATCCAACTGCTCATCGACCAAGCCGGTTTTTATAAAGTTGGACTCACCGTTACCGACGAACAGCAACAAACCAGCGTGACGTTTGCGTCAATCTCAACCGATGAATCACAACTTCCCATTACTCGTTTTATTGCCTTAGGCGACTATGGCAAAGGCAACGATAAGCAATTTGCCGTTGCACAAGCAATGGTTGCCGTTTGCGAAACGGAAGGGTGTGATTTTATTGTTGGGTTGGGAGATAACATTTACCCGAAAGGCGTGGAAACACGTAACGATGAACAGTTTGCAAGTAAGTTTGAAGATCCGTTTAAAGACATACATCTGCCCTTTTATCAAGTACTGGGCAATCATGATACATCGGGTATATTACGAGAAGGCAGTGGTGCATTAAATTACCGCGGCGATTTGCAAATTGCCTACGCGCGTCGTCCGCAACGCGAAAATATACGCTGGCAAATGCCCGCACGATATTACGCGTTTGAGCACCCATTCAATCAGCCGTTATCGCCACCATTAACGGAATTTTTTGCGCTGGACTCGGCGATTCTCACCTCACCCATCGACCTTGAGCGGCGATACAGTGCCAGTGAAATGCGAGATAAACAAAGTTACTGGTTAAAGCAGCGATTTGAACGCTCGCAAGCCACCTGGAAAATTGTTTTTGCACATCACCCCTATCGCTCCAATGGTGAGCATGGTAATGCCGGTAACTATGAAAACTACGACTTGGAAGAAAACCTAACTGGCGCTAATGGTCTTGATCGTGTATTAGGAAAATGGTGGGAAGAGTTTATTGAAAGTAATGTATGTAATCGTGCCGATCTATTACTCGCTGGACACGAGCATAATTTGCAATATTTAAAAAGCCCCAATAACTGCTCACAAACTACGTTATTGGTTTCTGGCGCTGGTGCGCATACCACACCGTTAAAGAATGATCGCGGAAACGACTTCGTTTGGCAAAATGATCAGCTGCCAGGTTTTTTTCATATCACTCTCATCGGAAATCATGCCCGAATTGCCGCTTATACTGTAAGTATCGATGGTAAATTTGAAAAACACCCGATCGTTACTTTTAGGAAATAACACGTTTTACCAGAACTTAAAATCTATTTTAGGCTCAAGATAATCAGCCAAACGGATAGAACAGAATGATCCATCCGTTTAACGATGCAGCTGATAGAATTATCGCTCCTTACAAATATTGCGACCACACGTATTGTCATACACAGCAGGAATACCAACAACGTGTGAAGTCACATTCTTTTTACCTTCGTTGTCTGTTACATATAAGTAAAAAGTAAATACGCTGGTTTGGTGAAGACCTGCGGCGACTTTAAACGTTACTTGCTGACCTTCTTTCAACGTTTCACCAGCCAAATGCCATTGATAGCTTGCGATATTGCCGTCCGGATCGTAAGAGTGATTCGCATTTAAAACGATATCCACCATGACTTGCGTGCCTATGCGTTGAGCACTTTGTACAGTAATTCGAGGTACGGGTGGTTTGTTCGATTGATAGTCATAAATATAACTGGGCAAAGCACTTCGCCATGCTCCAGGATCCGCACCGTCATTATGATTATCAAGTTTTATCATAAGTTCTAGCGCTTCAAAGTGTGAAGGTTCGCGATGCAGCAAACTCACAAATTTATCTTTCATATAATTCAATGAGTAGTCATTGAAAACGTTGAGCTCTTCCACAGGTAATGCACATTTCGATTGGTTTGCTTGAGAAAGTACAGCTTTGGCATGATTAAGTGGACTGTATTTAGCGTTTTCATAATAGCGCTCTCCTTCCAGATATACCGCTTGATACATGTGATCAGCCGTATCTTTACACAGCGAGTTAAGGCTAGGAGAAACATACCACGGAAACTTGCTGTTACAACGCTTTCTTAGGTCAACTAAAAAATCGGTATCGCATTGTGATTGTGACTCTCCAACCTTTTGATAACACCGATCGTGAGTATTACACTGACTTTTAAACACGTGCTTTGCCTCATCCCATATCGCTAACGATGCCTCTAAAACTTCATCGGGAATGGAGCATCCATCAACCGTTGGTGTATAAGCTTTACAAGTATTAGCGGATACCAAGCTATGCGAAGCCAATAACACAGCGCTTAATGCGGTGGTTCGAATCGTTTTTAACATTATCATCACTCTCTATAATTGATATAACTAAAGCTTAATAAGTAGTCATGAAGACTAAGCTTTTGTGGTCACTAAGTGCTTCCAAATTTACGACAGATTCATTAATTTTTTCGACATCACTTTGTTCGACAGTCAACCACTAAACGTCTGACATGTGTTCTATTCATAAACATTTAGACTCACATGCAACAAAAATCATATTCTCCCAAAATCAAAAGCCTTTGTCGGAATATTTAAAGCACACTATCAAGACTTCAGTAACACTTAAGTCTTCAGATTAATTAATCACAAACAATCTGAACGTTACCTTGCACAGAGGTAATGCACTGATATTTTGGGACTTAAATTTTATTACTAATAGGTAGAATAAATGTTAAAGAATATGTTTTTTAAACTGACTGGCATTATTTTAATAATGCTAAACGTCTACAGCTCCGATCTAAACGCGTTTGAATCGGAAAAATTAATAATATGCGATGACTGCTCCTACTCAAGCATGCGCCATATCGCCAAAAACTACCCTTTTAGGGGTTCCGGCTTATACAACGTAGTCGTAGCGTCAACCACCAACGTTTACCATTATGGTTTTCACGTACATGTTGAAGATGAGGGCATGATTCAGTTTAAGAACTCAAAAAGCAAATCTGCACCTTCTACTCAAAAGAACTGGGGTAACATGCGAATTTCTGTAATTGTTGGGCAGCATCAGGTTGAAGGTTTAAATGAAACAATTGAATCATTAAAAGTTGTTCAAGCTGAAATTGAATTGAACGATGGTCACATTAATGCACCTACTGAAATTTGTGGTTCTTCATCCAGTTGTTCAGACTCCAGTGCCGATTTCGCAACTTGGGTGTTATTTGATGCTTGGATCACCAGCTACTTTAATTTATCGATGAAAAACGCGACACTTTGGCAAAAATTGATGAGTGCGTTATTTGACTCAAATGCTGTTTGGGTTTGCTTTGGAGATGGAATCTGTAAAGAATACAAGCCGAACCCTTCAGGTAGTGCTCTTGGAATTATTGCTACCGGAAACGTGATTAACAGAAACCCTCAAACCGGCAGGTCTGGTGGTGGTGGCGCTGGTGAAGGCTACCCAACTTACAGTAACGGAGGCTCTTTCAACCTTTGGTGCTCACAGTGGACCGACTATTATTCAAATGGTATTTATCAGTTCAGTACGTGTGACCGCTGGATATCGATGCCTTAACAATTAGTTAAATCACGGGCTATTTGTTCATTTTAATATTCTGAACATTAGCCCGTTTTTATCTTTTTGAGGGATTAGAATTACATAGAACAATTATCGATAAGGATTAAGTTAAAAATAAACTGGTTGTTCGTTGAGTAGTAGAAACACACTAATCGGCTTAATTCCTATCTCCATTTCGTTAAATCTTACTATCATCAACTATGGCTTACGAGTACCTCCATCATCCCGATGGTGATGCCTTTCTGTACCCGATTTCAAAGCGAACACCTCTTTTCATCGTTTTTCACTCAATGATTACTAATATTCTTAACGAAAACTCAACTAATGGACACCCACAGCTCAAAACCAATAATCACAGATTTCACCTTGACCAACAAGTGCAAATTGATTAAGTTACGTTCAGGACTTAAGTGAAATATACGGACATAACTTCATGACACGCGCCAGAAATACGCTCATCGATTTAAATCAAACCACCTATTATCATTGCATCGCCCGTTGTGTTCGACGCGCTTTTCTCTGTGGTGGCAGAAAATTGCGTCCTGCATTTTCTGCATACATTACTTCCATGTAAATAAAGATTCCGTTACCGGCAAAAGCATTAAGCACCGTAAAACTTGGGTGGTGGAACGGTTAAACTATCTGGCCAAAACCTTCGCCATTGAAGTGGCCAGTTATGCGGTTATGTCCAATCATTATCACGTTGTTCTACGTGTCGATGTTGAAAAAGCAAGAGATTGGAGTGAAGCCAACGTTGTTCGCCGCTGGAAGCGCGTTTGTAAAATTCCACTTCTCGTACAGCGGTATCTAAAAAAAGAAACCACACCCGCCCTATCTAAAATGGCTCAGGACATCATCGAAAACTGGCGTCAAAGACTGATGGATATTTCCTGGTTTATGCGGTTGTTAAATGAGCACTTGGCTCGCGAAGCGAATAAGGAAGACAACTGTACTGGCCGCTTTTATTCGCGCAGTCCATTGCGCTCACCCTTCGGGCCATCGTCGTTCCTTCGATGTTCAAATTCGGTTCCAGACCAATTTGTGGGAAGGACGTTTCAAGTCTCAAGCTTTGCTCGACGAGGCCGCGGTCTTAACCGCCATGGCTTATGTTGATTTAAATCCCATTCGTGCCGATATGGCAAAAACACCAGAAAAATCGGACTTCACTTCCATTCAGCAACGCATCAAACAAAAGAAGAGCCTGCCGCTTGAAAACAAAGTAAAGCTTATGCCACTCACACAATCGAAGCACCCAGTGCATCAACATGGCTTTTCATTTTCAACTCAAGATTATTTTGATTTGGTCGATACCACCGGTCGTATTATCCGAGACGACAAACGCGGTTATATTCCAAGCAACTTGCCTCCCATTTTAGAACGTCTCAATCTCGAGCCTGACGGCTTCTTAAAACTGATGCGCCGTAAGGATGACATTGCCGGTTTAAATGTTGTGGGCTCACCTTCTTCCTTAACGCACTACATCGAAAGCATTGAGCAGAAGTTTATTAAGGGTATTGGGATTAGCCGAAAGCTTTACACCTAAAACGAACTCAATACAAAATTTTACTTCCATCGGCCCGATGCTGATGCCTTCCTGCATCCGAGTTCAGAGCGAAATTCTCATTTCATCGTCCTTCACTCAATTATTACTAAATTTTCTTCACGAAAGTTAACCGATTAACGACTGCTGAATAATTTTTACTGCCTGACTGATATAAATCTTCAACCTTTAAGGTATGGGTGTGCTGATTCTCTCTGTAAAAACAAAAAAGCACTCAATAGGAATATTAAGTGCTTAATTTTAGGTTTTAAGTTACGTTCATCCTAACTTGCTTTCCAATTCCTCCCGTTCCCTCCCACTAAGACATATATGCCTGATTCACTTTCTTCCTTAAGGATATCCAGAAAAGTGCTTGATCAAATCTTCTAGTGACTCAAAACTGTCCAGCAACTCTTCAATAGAATTAAATCCTTCCATTCTGCGACTAAACCAACCATTATGAGCATTAACTAAATCCGAAACCTTTTCCTTAACTTCCAAAAAACCAATTTTTAAAGGACTGGATGTTTGAAACTCTATCCATGTACCCAGTTGGTCACTTTCGCGAAGAAAAAAGTCAAAGACTAAATCGATTACATTGCTTATAATTACATTAATTGGATATGAGTTTGAGTAACTAATTACCCTAAATATATTGCCCCTTGAATCTATAATCTCAGCATTATCAAATATTTTGGCTTTATAGCTACCAATTGTTCGAACACTTAACTGCTTGGGCGAAAATATTCGCCCTTGAACAAAGTGCTTACCTAGTAATAAAACAGGGTAATTTAAGAACTGCATTCACAACCTCCACCTCCTCCAGATGCATTACTAGCAACTCCACCGACAATACCACCTCCTACTTGACCTTGCTTATACCATGAAGGAGTACCATACCACCATCGTTGCGCAGCGTTAAATCGTTTCTGTCCGTTCCAAGAGCCGTGAATTCTTCTATGCACATCCTTTGGTAAAGGATTTAAATTTAGTGGATGATTCCTCCAAGACTGCGCGTTTCGTTTAACTGGTGATAACCCAAATGCCCAATGATGCGGCTCCCACTGGCCTTTGGGTGCGCTACCATTTTGGTTATGATAACGTTTATATCTTGGAGCAACTGCATTATATGACTTTGATGATTTTGACCACTTTAACCCTTTAACAGAATGCTTAAAAGCTCCTGTCATAGAAGCTCGCCCCAAACTACCTAGACCTCCAGTTACCGCGCCAAGCGCCGCAGATGAAAAAACTTGCCCCCAACTTACACATCCAAAATCTCCTCCATTCTGAGCAAGTTGAAGTCCTAAATCTACAACCCCCCCAATAAATGCACCAACAACACCGAATTCACCAGTCGGGTCAGAATAAGAAACTGGATTTCCATAAACGTATGAATACGTATTTGGCCCATCATACAACCCCAACGGATCACTAGTAATATACCGCCCCAACTCAGCATCATAATAACGATGCCAATTATAATGCAACCCTGATTCAACATCGAAATACTGCCCAGGAAAACGAACATTATTTTCGATTGTAGACTTCAATACGTTAACTTTACCAAATGGGCTATAAGCACCTTCCCAAACAACATTTCGACTGGCGTCAGCAATCATTACAGGCGCACTGATATGATTTGTATAAACATAATACGTAGAGGAAGTCGAAGTTTTAGAAGAGTTGGCTACTTTAATGCCTTTGAACATTACGGCTTGTGAAATACCTTGTATTCTCAAACCAGAATGTATAGTACTTGGCATACTAATATAAAGTGCTGAGCCCAAAGTTCTAGAGCTGTACCCTTCCTTCACAGTGACTGTAAAGTAATTTCCACTTCGGTTTATCTTAAAGTCACTACCATTTGCCACTTTATATTCGCGCTGGTAACTTTTTCCATTAATTCTATAACTAACAACAACAGTATCAGTATCGATAGAAATAGATGGCTCCCAACTCGACTTTGCGTAATCACTACTGCTCTTTTGCACGGTTGTTGATTTAAGATACCTATCTTCCGGAGGAAGAATAACCGGTTGACTGAACTTTCTGGAAACTCGAATGTAATCAGCATAAGCAGAGGTACTAGCTCGCATTTCTATTCCGGCCATACCATTCGAAAAGTAATGTTCAGGATTAATTGTATTAACACTAAAGTATCCATTTCCTTTAACGGTTTTATAGTTAAACACGTCCTGTTCAGTATAGTTATCTCCATCTAAAGTAATATCAGTTCCACCTTCTACCGCTGGGGCTGTTTTGCCACTCCCATAAACCGCTTTCCATTGCGAGCTACTTCCCGAATCAACAATGGCTACCAGCTCGTCCATTAAGTAAACATAATTACGCCAATTACTGCCTTCCTTTTCAGCTAATAATTCACCATTCATTCCATATTGAAAGTACTGGGTCGAAATAGAGCGTTGTTTCTTCACTCTTTGGTGAAAAGCATTATAAGAGTAAGTTGCAAGCGCACTGCCAGTTTTAGATTTTAAAGTATTGAGACGATTGCTTTTGTTGTACTCGAATAAATACTGATGTGACTCCGAAAGGTTTCCTAAATGGTCAAATTCATAATAGTCACTTTTACCAGACACATCGATTTTCGAACCGTAGTTGGTATCTGTATAAACATAAGTATCGGTATTGCCATTTTGGGTTTTCGATTGTCGATCTCCAATATCATTATAATCGTATGAATAATTACCGTAATGTCCAGTCGCGCCTTTTAATCGCTGAGCATCATCATACGAGAAACCTTCAGTCAATGTTTGATTTGATGAGTTATGGTCGACTTCTGTGATATTGCCGAATCCATCATCGTACTTATAGTCTAATGAAAATAGATTGTTTGTAACATTAATGAAGTCTGGTCGATATTGCTTATCCAATAAAATTTCTTTCTTCGTACCATTTTGGTAGTCGATCGATTTAACAGGTCCAAACGGGTAGTAAGTTATATTAGAAACTAATAAAGTTGCAGTACTTTCTTCGCTTCCTTGTTTTACAGTTGTGACTCGCCCCATTTGGTCTCGTCCGTACCAGATTTGAAGCCCAGATGGGTAAGTTATACCCTTAAGAAATTGAGTTGAGTTATCATAGTTATACTTTGTTGATAAAGCACTGCTCAGGCCATTAATCTTTTCTACTTTTTCCTTTATTTTACCCAATGCATTGTAGTAAAAGTAAATACTACCGCTTTCATTGGTAACCTTCGTTAGCTTTCCTTGGCCCAATTTGCTAGCCGTCGGCAAATCCGTTGCAATATTTATCTCCCGGTCATAAGTATAATTTATAAACTCATTACTAACAGCTGGGTTAGTATAGGTTACTCCCGTTATTCGATAACTATTATCGTATGAATATGAAATTTCTTGTTGTTTGCTTGTACCATACCCCACTACTTCCTTAATAACATTACCTGCAGCGTCGTAATAAAAAATAGAGACTCCAGTATCAGGACTGTCTTTCTGAATTACTTCACCAAAACCATTGTAAATATATGTGGTGTCACGTTGTACGGCATCGGTGTATGAGTCTAAATTCGCTGATTCATCGTAGCCAAGCTGAGTGATGCCTTCATCAGGAGATGTTACTTTATTTACAAGATTAAGCGCATTGTGTTCGAAAGTATGTGTTAATGACTTTGGTGAGCCATTCTGGTCCAAACCATTTTCAACAAGGAACTCTAAATTACTATTTAAGTCATACTCTAATTCCTTGTCCGCGGTATCATTAGAAACAGCGTTTGATTTACCGCCAAACTCCAAATAAAGTCGGCCAAGCGCATCATAAAAGTCAGTTCGAGCAAAAACCTCAACGTTACTGCTATTTAGGTAAGTCGTCACTCGCTTCTCAAGTTGGCTAATGGCATCTCTTGAGCTGGTAAACTGTATTTTTTCACCGACGCTATTTTCAATGTAATCTAATTCTTCACTTACAGCATCATTTTCAAACGACTTATAAAAGAATTTAACCCATGAGCCATTAGGGTACATAATTCTTTTAATCTTTTCATGGGTCGGCTCATACTCTAAAATAACGACATTACTCTCGCCAATCCTTATCGTTTGAGGAAGCACTTTTGTCGCACCTACCCAATAAGAAACTTGAATATCTATACCACTTGGCAAAGTAATGATTCGCGGCTTATTCCAATCATTATAGTCGCTAAATGTGGTCGCATCCGTATCACCTTGTTTTATAGAAGTCAATCTTCCTTGAGCATCAAACTCATAAACTTGCTTATCATCAGTACCGGCTAATGGCCCATCAATTTCTTTTCTGCTAAGCACTTTTTTAGCACTGTCATGGTATTGATATGAATAATTCCAAATACGCGTTTGCCCATTTGTTGCATACGGAACTGTGTGCGTTGTAGTGTCTGTTTGCTTAATCTCATCAAGCCGACCTTCCGCGTCATATTGAAAATTAGTTTTAAGCCCTGGCTTTTCTAGCTGAGTAACTTTCTTAAATGGAGACTCTTTTGTAATATCCTTCCACTGATAACCAATTTTAAATTCGTTTTCAGTTCCTTTTGCGTAAACTACAGTTTTCGGAAAGCCATGTTTCTTTGCATCAATGTAATAACTAAACTGCTTTATGAAACCTTTCGCATCGGTTTGCGTTTTCTTCATACCAACGCGACCTGAGGTTCCTTCAGTAACATTGCTCACATTGGCTTCATAGTAAGTAAATGTACTATTTGATCCTCCACAATTGGTGCTCGCTTCACCATTAATTGATATTAATGGATAGCCAAAAGGTTTCTTTACAAAGCCATAGCTGGTTTTTTTTCCAAGTATATTAGTAACACTACGCAAGTCATGATGATCGTGATCAGAAAACTCGTCTGCCAGAGTCATGCTTTCATCGGGAAAAGCCGAATTATCTCCGTAGTTTTCTGCGAGCATGGGACCATGAAATGCGCGCTTCACTTTTCCTTTATTGGTATACGTCCAACCGGCTATGTGTGTGCCATTGGTTCTGGAGTAATCGGTTAGTGCAGTGCTATCTATCCACTTTCCATCCGTTTCATTCCCGTTATCACTCTTCCAGTGCATGTAATCAAACCATGCAACACCTGATTGAACTTGATTATTGGCAACTTTATAAATTGCGCCTAAGTAGCCCTCTGCATCTGTTTGTGTTGACTCAGTAAAGTTCCAGTGTAAATTACTTACTTTAAGTTCATTGTAAAAACGAAAGTCGACACCGACTTCTTGGTTAGGATCTAAAAAGCCACCAGTTGAACTTACCGTTGCTCCATCAAGTACTAAACTTCTTCCATTTGAGTGGGTTACAGTCAGTGTTTCAAGCGACCCACTTCGACTTCGACTAATAGTGTGAGATTGCCCCGTGGCATTTTCTATCTTTTGTAAAACCGCGACTTTAACACCTTCTATATTTTGAAAAAGATAATGTTCTTTGACACCCTCTCCCCGCCAAGTAACGTTAAAACCTTTAACTCCTGTTTTTGCACAGACCCGCCCTCCTTTACAGTGAATATTGTAAATATAAGTATACATTGCGTTACTACTTACATTTGGTGTTGTGTCTTCAGTTGGACCATACGCAGAAAAAAAGTAATCCAGCTCTGCATTCCCAACTACGGTAGGATGCAATCCACTGTAGGTGTAATACCCCATACCTACCTTCATGTAGCTCACTTCGTGAACTTTGTGTTGCCCTTTTTTTCTAACTAAACTTAACTTGGTTCCTCCATTTGAATCGATATCCAGTTTTCCTGTCATACCATAGCTGTGGGTCCACTTACCTCTAATTTCGCCATTGCTACCATGAACACGACTGTTGTAATACCATGAGAACTCCAAAGGAAATTCACCGGTATCTTCGTAAACATTTTGTTCATGAAACAGGTTTCCAGAAGCAATGTTAACAGGGTCGCTCACATTCAGTGAGGGACAACTGTCTGGGTCTCCCAAGTACTCATTATTATCAAACTTGACAGCTCCGGAAAATAACGCTCCAGAAAAACTACAAGCGAGTCCTGCTATTAGTAGCCTCGCATGCCATTTTAACTTCATATCTAACACTCCTATTTCTTTTTTTAATGAATAGATAACCATTTAACGACTATCGTTTTCGATAATATTCTTCCAGTACGTATGATTTAAATTTTTAAGATAATGACATTTTCACTTTTAATACTCTTTAAGGGCCATTAACTTAGCTTTATGTAAAATCCATTTGGTTGTGGCGGTGAAATAAATCCTAAATCCTTCCAACCACGCGACGACTTATAAAAACCTTCTAATACAATCTCGTAAAATGCATTTAAGAATTTTGACACTGCTTGATTACTTGCCATCAATTCAGCCAATTCACTTTCATTTCTCGGTTTTGAAATCGCGCTTAAATATTCCAGTCCAGAAATCATTCCATTGGAAAATTCGGGATCTTTCATAAGCCCATAAATGAATTCCCATACTTCTATACAGTCACCACCTACGCCATATTCGTCCGATGGCATCAAAATCTCTAGCCACTGTTTACATACGGCTCGCCAGTCAAAACTTACATTTAAACAATACCCAAATGGAATAGCAGAAAGTGCAGATCCTGCAACCGAAAACCGCAGTAATTGCCTTCTAGTTATCATACGTTTGAGTCTCTTTGGGAAAACTTAGTACCGATATAGTAACCAAGCACTTGTATAGGAATAGATGGATGTGCAATCACTCCTTTTCCTAGAATAGAAGCATCTGAAATAAGGATATTTTTATAGCCCCTCAATATTCCATTGCTATCAACAGCAGAGTTATCTGGATTGTTACCTATACGACAGCTTCCTCTAAACATGGCGCCAGACGTACTCGTAACACCTAAACTGGACATTGAGTGTATCTTTACACTTAATTGAGACAACCACTTAAGTAATAGTTCCTGAGCTTTTTTTTGTTTTAAAAAATCGGATTTCGTGTATTGAATAGAAAATTCTCGTTTCCCTTCAGTACCTTGAATTTTAACCTGATCATTAAAACTGCCACCAATTTCAGTAAACCCTGCAACTGCCGCCAGACGCTTATAATGCTCCCGCATCCACTGCCTAGTTCCCACAGCGCCAAATCGTTTAGCATAAAACTTTGCAGCCGAAATTGGTCCAGTAATTCCACCTAAATTTCGACCTTGATAGAGTAGAATTCCTTGCGATTCAAATTCTTCAACGACTAAATCAATGGGAATTCCGGCATGACCATCATTAACATGTTTAGGCATACTTATAACTGAGCTTACTAGACCGCTACCGGTTAAATATCGCCCAACATTTTTATTTCCCAGTCCATTTGGAGCTAGCGATTGGCGACTATTTTTCAGTAAAAGCGGCGTTTCCAAAGCTCCAGCTGCAATGACTACAGCATCAACTTCAATTGAAAATTGCTTTTTCGCATCAATCAAATCTATGGACCCAACAGAATCTATGGATTTTAAATTGATTTTTTTTACACGAGTTCCCGTTAGAATTTCGACTCTTTGGGTATTTTTCAAGCGAGGCAGCCACGTGTTATCAGCGCTGCCCTTATCCTTTGGTATACACCCAAAAGCACACTGTCCACAATAGTTACAAGGACGACGGTCATTATGTGCTGATGATAAAATCGCAACTGAAGTGGGTTTCGACTTCCAGTTAAGCTCTTGAGCAGCACCTAACAACGCTCGTGAGCCTGAATTTAATGGATGAGAAGGAGTCACTTCTCCAGCAATTTTTAAAAAATCAAAAATTTCAGTTTTTAGTTTTTCTATTTCACGACCATCAATTCCCCAAGTTTCGAATACTGATGACTGAGGTACATGAGACACTCCTTGAAAGTGAAGACTACTTCCTCCGATGCCCAAAGCACGCTGTATTTTGACTGGCCCCGACCACTCATCTTGAAGGTCTTCCCATGGAATGTCGCTGACTTCATAATCGAACTGATTAGTTTTTATACGTTTATGCTCTAGCGCCTCACCTCTATCAACTAAAATAATCTTATACCCACGTTCGGCTAACGCCGTAGCTGCGGAAAGGCCTCCCAACCCAGCACCAATAACAGCAACAATTTTAAATTCTCGGCTTTTCAATACCTTCTACCAAGTATGCAAAGGTTTGATTACTATAATTGTAATGACCCTTGACTTTGACTAATCGAAAGTTAAAGCTTACAAAATCGCTCTAACCGGAAGAGTACTTTTAGAAACTCTAAACACGGTAAACAATACGTATAAATCGACTTTTCTACTTTTAAATTTCCGACAACCTGTTTCATTTTTCGTACATAGAATAATATTTCAGCAATTATTTATTATTTCCTTTAAAGTAAGTAAATAAGAAACTGCAATAAATCTAAATCTTTGACCATCAATGAAAAAATGATTGATTTACATGCAGCACTTGAGAGGATAAGTGAAAAAACTTTGAAGTTGGCACCTGGAATATGTTTATTTCTTAAGTCAAATAGCCTACTTCTAAAGCATATACCGATATAATTAAAGCCTCCCTTCAAATGGTGAGGAATAGTTATGCTCTATAGCTTCTTAGCAGTTTATCTTTAATAAAATTATACGTTGAAGTAATGAGACCTGTTGACACCTAAGTCGTTCATTCTTGAGTTCCCTCTGAAAGTGACATCGCTACGGCATTTGAATGCGCGCAAAAGGTCTTCGATAGATGTCGCCTTTTTACACGTTTATGGCAAAAATTAGAAAGTTATTTTCTATCAAAATTCGTACTATCTTGCATAACAGAAAGTTACTCTAATTTTCTTTCTGTCACCCGAAGTTCAATATTCTAGTATGCGAAATTTTAATAGGTGCATTATGAACAAAAAACATTCACTCATTGCTGCATTAGCGCTTGTTTCTGGAGGGGTTTATGCCGACACATGCCCATCAAACCAGGTTAATGTTAGTGACTATGCCGTCGGTAATTTATCAGCTGATCAAACGGCAGAAGTACAATACGCAATCGATTTAGGCAATCAATGCAAATTAGATGTCCATTTTGAATCGGGTAAGACTTATTATGTCGATGGGCTTCAAATAATGAGCAATACTCGTATCCAGGGAAAAGGTGCAACACTTAAAAAAACAGGTAATATCACCAATTATGTTATGGGATCGAAAGCAGCCGTTGTTGATTTAGGTAGCTTCTGGGCCAGTACCCATAACATTAAAGATTTGAAAATTGATGGAAACAATAACGCAGATTATGGCCTTGTAATAGCCGCATGGAATTCATTATTCCAAGAGCTCAACATCAAAAATGCAAAGAAAGATGGTATTTACTTTACATCGGAGAATATTACTTCGGGTAGACGTATTCAAAATCAAAGCATGGTAAATAATCAGGTTTTGAATGTTAGAATTCACAGTAATGGGCGCGATGGTATTCGAGTCAATGATCCCTTTGGCAATAAACTGACCGATATACATATTCGAGAAGGTTTTATATACAATAACAATGGCTGGGGAGTTAATATTGATTCCGGTGCTGGATTATCATTAACAGACATGCACTTTTACTCCAATAGATCTTCCAACCAAGGCGGTGGAAGTGTATTTCTGAGAAATGCGAATGCCGGTACTATTGTGTCTGAAATTTACTCAGAAGATCATACTTCGTTTAAAGTAGGTCGACAGTTTGGCGATTCTCCTATCACCATTCAAAACTCCCGTTTGCACGGACGTGTTACCAGCACTTTTACGGGTACAAGTAATATTGTAGGTATTCGATCGGTCGGTAATACTTACTACGGAGATGGCCACCTATTTCATAATTACTTTCGTTCAGACAAAAGGGTTATCAGTGTAAATGATATTTTTGAATCAGCTTGTCCTTTCCGGTGGCATAATTCAGGCAGCCCTGGATTAGTTCAAACTTATGGCGCTTACCTGATACACTATGATGGTCAATTGTTACAAGATGGTAATTATTCAGCCAGTGAGATGAGCAGTCAGTTAAAGTCGATGTATTCGGCATCCGCTACTTGCGCATCTATTCAAGATTCCGCAAGAGCAAATCCCACGACGGATTGGTAAAATAAAACTTTTAAAAAAGTGATTTTCAAAACATTTCTTAAAAACGATTGGCCTGACTTAGTGTTTGCTAAGTCAGGCCATCTGCTTTTACCTTAATAGTTCACTTTTTACATTGGGTTGCGCTAACAATGGAATCAAACCACCTCGGTTATAAGGTACTGTTTGACGAAAATCAATCCCGTTGACTCTAATAATAAACTCTTGAGTAGAGTTTCGATAAAAAGCATGATCAGCTTTTCCATCACCATTGTAATCGGCAGGTATTTCAATGTCTGAATTATAAACACCAAACAACATTACATCATTAGTTCCCGTAGACGATTGTTTCACATACCAATTCCACTTATTGTTTCCTTCTACTCGACGAAACGCCGCATCAAATATTCCATCGCCATCATAATCAGCTGGTGCAACACGATCAGAATCTAATAATCCGAATATATAAGTGTCGTAATTCGATGATGTGCCAGACTCTTTAAAATACCACTTTCCCTCTCCTTTACGTTTAATTGCAAAATCAACGGTTCCATTTCCGTTGAAGTCGCCCACAATAGGAATATCAGACTCAATCCCACCAAATCGATCCGTTGTATATCCTCGGTCGCCAATATCTTTTGAGTACCAATAACCATAATTCGTACTTTGAAACCGTCGAATGATTAAATTATCGACGCCATCTCCATCAGTATCTCCAACCATTGGAATGTCTGTCGGCTGCATTCCAAATAGTATCGTTTCAGAATGGTTCCAATTATTCGTTGAACTATGAATGTGCCACTTGCCGGTTGCTGGATTCCAAAGTCCAATATCAGCTTTACTATCATTGTCAAAGTGTCCAACTAAGGGCCAAACATTTGTCGGCAATGTCGATTTAAATAATTGTACGGCATTTCCATTTAAAGTTTTGTAATAAAACTTGTTGTTTAATCGATAGGCAATATCGCTCGCGCCATCACCGTCAAAATCGGCCAAAACTCGACTAATTTTGGAACATTCAATATTTGTTGAGTCAGCAACAGTCAATCCATCCAGCCATGTTTGTATCGTCGGGTTATTTGCAGGAATGCAGATCGATGTTTTAGAGAACAAAAACCACGAGATGCTATTTGATAAAGTCAAATCAATGGGTATAGGCCCACTAAACAAATTATTACGAACATCAAAATAAGAGAGTGACGTAAGTTTTCCAAAATAACCTGGCAACTCTCCAGTAAGAGCATTAGCATTAAAGCTCGCCTCTTCTAAATTAATCAAATTAGACAAACTTTGAGGGATAACTCCGCTAAATTTATTATTATCTAAACTCAACTTAATTAAAGAAGAATTAGATCCAAGGCTTTGGGGAATACTTCCAGAAAGGTTGTTGTAACTTAAAATTAGCCGACGAAGATATCCCAAACTTCCAATGTTTGAAGGAATGCTACCACTAAGCAGGTTAGAATGCAGATCGATTTTATCAAGTAGCGTATTATTTGTAATAGAAACGGGTATCGAACCAGTGAGACGGTTATTGTTCAAATTCAAAAACCGCAATTTTGACATGTTACCAATGGTTTCGGGAATTCGACCATTTAACTCATTGGAGTAAAGTTCAAATGTTTCAACATTAACGAGCTCACCAATAGTCTGTGGGATCTCACCCGTTAAATGATTGGTATGAAGTGACACTGACCTTAATCCAACCAAATCACCAAAGTTTTCAGGAATCGAACCCGATAACCCATTATTTTCTAATTTTAAATGAGATACACGACCTGAGCTACAAGTCACACCGTACCATGAACAAGGTGAGTTATTTTGTAACCAGCCTGTACGATTAATCCAACTGGGGCCATCCGTCGATAAGTACAGAGAAACTAGCGCATCACAATCACTCTTTAGAATGCCATTAATTGTATTCGTTGAACAATAGTTTTCGCTAGGTTTTGGAACTACAGATACCACATCACCACCTGGAAAATTCATTTGGTAATGACCATTTTTAGGAACAGTCCAACTGGTGTTATAGAAACCATCTTGCGAGCGGGAGTTGTAAGAAAGTGATTGTGAAGTATCACCAGAAATTGTAACGCCGGGCCAAGGTCCAGTTCCATCACATTGAATACTCATGACGCTCACATCAATACTATCACCAGCATTTGCGTATACTATCGCACTTGCGGGCTTCGTTCGGCGGATCACACTTTGATTTTGACAATTCAGCGCACCAGCTCCATTCTCATCAAATAGCCTGAGAACGCTACCCGTAGTCGTCTTATCAATAATTTCGTTATTTGTACTTATCTTGGCTGAAGCTAAAATGCGTGACTTAAGCTCTAACCAATTCAATTGAGGTTGATAAGAATGTAAAAGCCCCACAGCACCCGCAACATGGGGCGCCGCCATCGAAGTGCCATTCATATATTTATAAGGTGTAGAAGTATTAGATAAGTAGGTACTAAAAATGTGTTTTCCAGGCGCCGCAATATCAACACTGTTCCGACCCAAATTTGTTTTTTGTCCTTGAGCGGCACCTGGAACATCAGAATAGTCGGCAGCATTACCAGCGGAGTCAATAGCTGCAACCGTAATGATATTCGGTGTTTTAAAAGCGCCTGGGTAAACTGGAGTTTTGTCCGTATCTTGCCCGGAATTTCCTGCCGCCGTTACAAATAATATGCCTTCTTTTTGTTGCGCTTCAATCGCTGCTTCTAACGCCCTAGCTTTATTGCTACCTCCCCATGAGTTATTGGTAGCTACAATATTAACACCTCGTTTTTTGAGCGCTAGTACGTAATCCAAACATTCAATAGCGTCAGATTGAAATACGCCAGCATTACTTTTAAGCGCTTTACAAGAAATCATTTTCGTTCGCCAATTGATCCCCGTAACGCCTAAGTTGTTGTCTCCAACAGCACCTATAGTGCCTGCAATATGAGTTCCATGACCATTATCATCCATAGGATCTGAATCGTGATTTGCGGTGTCAATTCCATAGATATCATCAATGTATCCGTTGTTGTCATCGTCGATACCATTTCCGGGAATTTCTTGTGGATTTACCCACAAATTACCTTTTAAGTCAGGATGGTGATAATCCACTCCCGTATCAATAATGGCAACAACCGATTGACTACTTCCTGTTGTTAGGTCCCATGCCTCGGGTGCATTAATATCAATATCACTAACCCCCCCGGTCTGCCCAGTATTATGTATTCCCCATAAGTTATTAAAGTCAGTATCTGAGGGAAAATGACTTAACGCCCTAAATTGATAATTTGGTTCCGCAAACTCTACATTAGGGTCCTTTTCATAGTCTTCAATAACTTTCTGAATATTCACAACCGAAGGTAAAGAAACGAGTTGTAACCCTTCAAGCGCTTCGTATTGCTTTAAAACTTGAGCATTAAGTTTAAGATGCAATACGGAAAGAGCGGAAGGTGCCATTGAGTGATTTGATTTAAATTTAACCAATATTTCATTAGGCTTCGATTGTTGTGTTTTTATGCTATTCTGAACATCAGCAAAAACATCGGTTGATAGCTGACTGACGAAGAGGCCAGCGGTAACGCAAAGCACCAATTTCTTCTGTTTAAACATTATTACTTCTTCCTATACTCAGTTAAAAAGCAACGAGAGGATAGCAAGTTTGAATATTTATACTTCTGTTTTCCCGACATCCTTAATCAAAATTCCGACGCCTTATAAACTTTAATCGTTCCTTATTGAATTTTTCGTTCTATAGTTAAAAAAGGCACCAATAAGATGATGCCTTTAAGGGTAATAAAGCATACCTATATCAATAATACGAATACTTGACCCCGTCTTTAGCTAGCACATTTTCAGTAAAACCACTAAATGAATTTCTGCGAATGTGAATGTTGTCCCTCGATTGTTTTACGAGGCTTTGTAAAGTACACGTACTACCATTAGGGCTGCACTTCTCTAACTTAATGGCGAACTTTGAGTTGCCGGTTCCTTTATAAATCCCATACTCTTCAATAATTATCTTTTCATTAATATCAACAGCATCTTGCGTGTATCGAACTAGTATTTCAGCTGAGTCAAACGAAGCCTTCGTGTTATTACTGTAAATGGACTGACTCCCGCCTTTAATCTCGTATCGAAGCGAAGGCGTCTGACTATTAACCTTATCCAAAAAGATGCCTTTATAATGATTCTCTTTAATTTCATTATTACTAAGAATAATCTTAAACGTTGAATTATTAAATAAGCTGTTTAGCCTTGGGTTTCCATTCGAATTATTAATGATGACCCCAAATTTATTATCCCATATTGTGTTGTCATGGATCACACAGTCTGTCACGTTACCCCAAATTCGAATGCCCGCTTCCATTCCACTCGCGGTTACACACCCGGAAACTTTATTTTGCTTAACCACTACCTTATCAGCTTGGGCTATCATGATTCCGCTTTTAGCAACATTAGAAACGATATTATTGATAACTTGTACATCAATAGCGGGATTTCCAGAATGCCCAAGATTGATACCATGCTCCCCTATGGACTCACTGACGTCACAGTTTTTAACAACGGTGGATCTGGAATTGATTGATATTACACCACCGTGACATTTTCCCGCAGTTACATTATCGATGGTAATATTTTGACCACCTTGTGTAGCGATACAGCTGTAGCTAGAACCATACAGTCCTGTATATTTTCCTGCATTCACCTCTATCTGGCTACAACTTCTAATAACTAATCCCTCGTGAACAAACTCACTTAACTTACATTGATTAAGCTTCACATTCGTTGAATCAAACACAGAAACCACCCCACCTGTTTTCGATGACTTATTATCTGAAGTGATTCCGGTGTTCCTAAACTCAACATTATTCAATTGAGTGCTGCTCGTTGATTCTATAAGAAGCGCCGCATTAGGTTTAAAATACTCATTCGGACTGACACCACCAACACCGACAATTGAAATGGAGTTTAACGAAACATTGTAAGCGTTCTTGATATAAAGCAACGGTTGAAGGTAACCCACATGTTCTTTATATTCTACTCGAATTCTCGACGCTTGAAACCGGTCACTCGGTAAAACCTCCGTCTTATAACCAAACCACCGTAAACCCGAAGGTATCATTAAGGTTTTATCGATGTAGTAATTCCCTTCATAGGTGAATAATGTTTTTTTTGTACTTGCTGCCTCATATATTTTGGCTTGGAGATCATCACTCGGTTTGGCGTGTACATCTAAGTAGATATCATCACCATCCTCAAGTTTAGATATGGCTGATCTAATCGGAGAAGCAAGGATAACTGAGCTTACCACAGCTCCAGAGATTAATTTTCTTCTTTTCATTTCATCACCATCGTTTCAATCTGACTTTTCTATATCCCAACTATTTAATACAGTCAGGGTGAGTTCTTTAGCTTATCGTTCAAATAAATTTAACGAGCGAGTTCATATGTTCGCTCGTTAACATTCATTTCAAGTACCAATGAGAAATAACTATGGATGATATTGTCCATTACAATTTGGAAGTATTTTAAATCCTATTAAATTCCTGTTTTCATCCGCTTCGTATCTTTTGATAAATGAATGATCACCATGTACAAAATGCATTTCTGCATAGTAATGATTAGCAGAAACTTGATCTCCTTGAAGAGAGGATGCGGCGACGCCTACTCCAACAAACAAAACACCTGCTCCCGCAAGATATCCTGCTAAAGGTCCGGTCGAACCACTAAAATGCAACACTGCACCTCCAATAGTCGCCGTGCCTCCTCCCCATGTTGCAATGGTCGCCAACGTGGCACTCTCCATAACAGTCGTTTTAATATTGTAGCTATCTGCAGCTTCGGAACTAATTGGAATCGCATCCATCCGTCCTTCTAGCCCGGTAACACGCTCAAGCTTCGCAAAATTATGAGCTCCACTCCTTGGTTGAGAAGAACATGCACACCTTTCAAGTCCAAGCGGATCAATAAACCCAATAGGATTAGCTCCAACATACGAATAAGTATTCAATCCGCCCTTTAGCCCAATTGGATCACTTTGAAGGTATCGGCCAAGTTCTGGATCGTAATCTCTAAAGTAGTTGTACCAGCTTCCTTTTTCAGCATCCCAATATTGCCCAGGAAATCCAATTGACATTCCCGAAATTTGGTCCAGGAGTACGTTTCGACCAAAAGACGTGTTCTCTGCGCGCCAAACTACGCTTCTCGAGTTGTTTGTTATCACTTCCGGCCGACCTAAATGGTCAGGCAATACCGTATAAACCACATTGTTTTTTACATAACCAACCAACGAATTGCCAAGGTAAATATAATTTTTGTTGATAGCCCCGTCTTTTTCATGAAGGAGTTGTCCATAAAGCCCATAGTTGAAGTAGTTCGTCTTATTGCCGACGATTTTTTTAACGCGTTGACCTTGAGCATTGTAGGTATAATTCGCTGAAGTTGACCCATTAACGAACTTAGACATGCGATTAGCTTGATTGTAGGTAAAGTTCTTACTTCCGAATTTCACAACGTTACCCACGGCATCTGTCATAACCGAATCATATCGGGCTTTGGTCAAACGATTGCTGGACGTTTCATACAAATAAGACGTTGAGCCTTTCGTTAACCTGTTTCCATTATCGTCGTAACTGTAACTAAACTGCGTTCCGTAATCGTTTGATGTAGACAGTCGGTCAAGTTGATCGTAGCTGTAGTTTCGGTATTTAGTACTACGCGAAGAGTAGAGGTCATCCATTTTGGTAATATTGCTATTGGCATCGTAGGTATAAGCAAGATCCATGACGCCACTAGCGGTTAGTCGAGTTAATCGATATTGCTGATCTCTTAAGTAACGCTGTTTTAGTCCATTGCCAAATAGAATGTCCGACAATGGGCCGTATGGCATAAAGTCTGCGTTTGCAATGAGAACCGTTCCATTCACAAGAATTCGATTAACGTTTCCAATGACATCATACTCATAGGTCACCACAACGTTATTCGGATGAGTGATCTTTGAAATTTGTCCAGACTTATTATATTGCCATTGAGTAACAAAGGTTGCACCGCTAATGGTATCCGTTCGTTTCACTAACTCTCCATGACCATTAAAGACAAACGAATGACTGCCACTGCTGTCGACAATTTTGTTTAAGTATCCCTTTCTTACCGTATCGTATTCATACGATTCGCCAAGAGAATTTGTTAATACTCTACCCAAAACATCATAAGTAAAAGTAACGTCTACTTCTCTCGCATCGGTTTTTTTAATAAGGTTACCATTAACATCGTACTCGAATTTCGTTATGCCTGTGTCAGGACTGTCAAGTTCGACAAGATTGCCGAAGCCATCATAGTTGTAATATGTTGAATTACCCTTTGGATCAATTACACGAGTGATTTTATCCGAAGCGTTGTATTCAAACCGCGTTACGCCACCCTTGCGATCGGTAACTTTATAAACCCTTCCCAGCCTATCGTATTCGTAGTTCGTTGCATTATCGTACGCGTCGAGTACTGACTTAGGATTATCACCACCTCGGTATGTAATCTTTTTAACTACCGTGTCACCGTACATGATCGAAGTTAAACGGCTTAAAGTATCGTAGGTTTTAATGTCCTTTTTATTTTCAATTTCTTCTCGAACTTCACACTCCATTGGCTCCATTGGATTACCACAGAAGATCCAGCGACTTATGAAAGATTTGATGGTTTCTGATGTAACATTACTCGCTTTATCATATTCATAAACTTTAGACTCATCGAATCCATTGGTAATTTTAGTTAAACGATGAGAAGAGTCGTAAGTAAACTTAAAGGTTTCATTCTGTGGTTTTATCAAAGTTTTTAACTGACCAACTTTGTCATAAACGAACTGCGTTGTTCGTTTATCGCCATATATATCCTTTTCTTCTTTTAATAACCAACCTCTAGGATGATAGGTGTATCGATTAACGGTACCATCGGGTAAAGTCACCACGGTTGGCTTACCGTACATATTGTATCCACTGTAATGTATTGATTGCCGAGTAGATGCTGGGTAATCAATACGAACCAAATGCCCTTTAATATTATAGTTGTACGTAATTCGGTCGTCTTTTACTATACTCGGTCCGTCGATAACTTTCTTTTTGGGTAGGCCGTTTTCAAAAAACTCGTACGAATACTTCCATACTCTAATTTGGTTTGGCTCACCAAAGTTGGACTGGTTAACTTGCGCCTTTGTAACCACATTACCTTTCGAGTCGTAAGAGTACAATGTTTCCAGGTCAGCCGTTTTGATTTTTGTTACGTAATTTAAGTGGTTATCCCATTCAAATTGGGTTTTGCGCTCATCCATTTCACCTCGCGCCTCAATAACCTCTATGACCCTCGCTTTATCATCGTAAACGTAAGTAGCATCAACATCATTCCAGTCATTAGTAAAGGTAAGCAAGCCTTTCTCATTATACTGCCTACCCTCGCTAGAAGCACCGCAACTGCTATCGGCATGGCTATCAATTCGCGTATTTCGATAACTCTTCGCTATGTATTCAAAGGTATAAGTTGACTCTTTCCCTAAGGCATTTTCAGTATCCACGTATCGTTTATAGAATTGGTCCGTTACATTATTAATTGAAAACGATTCTTGATTTTCACCTCGCGAACTTTGAATCGCGCGCTCTCCAGAGTATTGCCACTTAGCAAAGACATCACCATTTTCATCCGTTAGCTGGACTAATTTAGATGTACCCGATTTATAAGCGTACTTTCTGACAGACCGGTTATTGTTAACATCTGGGTAACCCACTTCAACCAAATTAGAGGAACTGCCCCCATAGGTATAGAGTATTGACTGGTTATCTGGTAGAACAACTTGTTTGACACGCCCAATATTATCGTACGCCAATGATAGGCGGTCACCATTATTGTGATTAACTTCGGTGAGCTTTTCTTGCCATTCCAACAACACTTTAACTAGACTGTACTTGAATTGAACAGACTCGCCAATGGCGTTGGAGATTTGTTTAATTCGTCCTATGCTATCGTATACCTCAACCACTCCATTCAGCTTTAACTGATAGTCGCCATTCGCTAACTGTTGAAAATCGACTGGATTACCAAAGCTGTCTCGCCAATGAGTGTCTAGCTTT
The DNA here is from genome assembly GCF_055326765.1 of Pleionea sp. WD8-19. Taxonomy (NCBI): domain Bacteria; kingdom Pseudomonadati; phylum Pseudomonadota; class Gammaproteobacteria; order Oceanospirillales; family Pleioneaceae; genus Pleionea; species Pleionea sp. WD8-19. Next base: position 248,075 of record NZ_JBUZOU010000005.1, read on the forward strand.
CCTTCGGTTTGTTGCGTATCTTGAGAGTCATAAACGGTTGACTTTCTAATGGACATAAAACTGCCGTTGTATCGATTAAAACTGGCTACTTTTGTTTTAGTTCGATTCTTAGAGTTATCTTTAAGGTCAATCAGCTCGACTTGAGCTTCCAAAGACGAAAACCACCCTGTTCCAAAAGCGCCTAAGTGGCTTCTGTAACTGTTATACGAGCGAATTACGGTAAGTGGCAAGCTACCTCTGCCAATAAAATCACGTTCGCTTTGCACTTTTGCTTGGCTTCCAATATCAATTGGGTTCCCACCTTTGGGCTTCTCCGATTGGCAGGAATCTTTCGTGTTTTCGCTCGCTTTGCCACTGCCTGTTCTACCACCGCCATCTTCTTGCCAATCATAGAGAACCGGGGTGTAGCTGGACAACTCAAGAAATATTTTATACCTTTCAAAATCAATTTCTGGTGGATAAATGCTCTCTCCTATGACTTGCATGGTAGTACAATTATCGTCGAAGTTGCATTCGGTAACTTCATCATCGGAAGTACAGCCCGGAGTTTCAGGATTTAGCAAACACTCATCGGCATCAGATTCAGAACTTCGAGCAGTAAATTTGTTATTCGACCACCCCCAACCTTTACTTAAAGCCGAATCCGAAAACTCGGGACTGTCTTCAAAATACTCTGTGACTTCAGTAGAACTTTCGGCTGTAATATTTGCGCAAAATAGCGCCGCAGACATAGCCGAATAAACAAGTGACTTTCTCATTTTGCTTCCTTAGTAGCTATTACTTAAATAAATGCGCTATATTGCCTTATCAATGATGGACCACGCCGAAAACACCTCTGGACATTCGTAAACAATGGCATTTTCGGGATATCGTAATCGACGCGGCAAAATAACTTTGTTACTCGTTAGTTTCGCTAACGAAAGATTTAATTTTTCTATAGAGCCATTCAAACGATGAGATAAGTAGGTTTCATTAACGATGGGTTGTTCCCATAATATTTTTAGAATTTTTCGGTCAAAATCATTGACTTCAATAAATGAAAGTTGCTGAATTATCCGACTTTCAGACTCATTGATAGCCTTATTTGCTATCGCTCCCAAGCTTTCACAATAAGAGAACGCGTTATCCCACGAGTTAAGAACCCTCTTGGAAAGTTTCTTTTCCTTTCCAAGCTCGTAAGAACTCGTAACAAATAAGTCATCATTTCCTTTTAATCGATATAGCCAAGGGTTAATTGAACTATTATCGAATAACTTATCTAACAACACTTCCAGAAGTAATCTCGAAAGGCGTCCATTTCCATCTATAAAAGGATGAATCGCGATGAACTGTGTTACAGCGGTGATAATTCCAAGTAAGTGATAATTTGAGGGAGAGTTTATAAAGTCGAGCCAATTTTTTAATAATGAATCCAATCGCTCTGGTGCTGGTGGTATATAGGTTGCGTGTTTATAGGATCGACCTATAAAATTTTGTGTTCGTCGAATTTTTCCAGCATTTTTTGTATCTGAAGCGATAATTTCATGTACTTCACAGAGCATCCTAATGGATAATCTATCTTTAGACGCTAAAAACGCCTTGGCTCGTTTGTACGCATCGACCTGATTCACTAAAACTAATGAATCCAGATTGGGCGGTAATACTTTGCATTCAACCAAAAGCTTTGTGAGTGCTTGCTCTCTCCTTGAGACGTAACGTGCTCGTTTTAAGCATTCAAAACCAGCCAAATACCGGGACATAAAGTGCCCAATATTAAATCCATCTACAAACTTGAACCTTGAGTACTCTCTATGACTTAAATTTCCTTGCGCATTATCAATACTCGTCAGAGGAGCGATATCGACTGGTTGTTTTTTATACATTCGTATTATCACAAAATAAGTAAAGGCTTCGACGGTCTTAACCAAGCTTTTGAGTTTCTGGTCATCGTTTTAGAAATGTAACTAATGCTCTTTAAAATTTTCGGCTAGCCGAGAAGACCCCGCTGAGGTCATTAAGCACTTCACCTTTTAACGGAAGGTACAAAAATAAAGCTTTTGGAACGAAAGCACTTCCAAATTTCCGCCAATCACTTGCAGATTTTGAACAAAAGCAAAATATTCTTTCCAAGGCCGCTAATCCACACGCAACAAACTTCACTAGAGCTTGTCTATCATCCAATGTGAATAATGAACAATTTAAACAAGAACGATTGAATTGGCGGTTGTTAATACGTACTATGCGCTCGGTTCGGAAAAAATAAAGGAAAGTCATACATGCGTTGTTTTCTTACCCTATTCGCTTGCCTGGTAGCCCCTTACTCGCTATCTACATCTCCGCAAAATGCACAACAAATTGGCTATAACGAACAATTTTATATATCCGCAAAACAAGGTGAAAATCTTTGGTACATGCTCGATATGCCTGCTAAAGCAGTCGATTATTTATTAATCAAAACCAGTGGTTTTAGTGGCGATGTGGACCTTTCCGTTTATCATGAAGGCGACAAAGTACCGGTTCCCATGCTGATGGGAACGAACAACAGCACTACAAAGCCCATTTGTCGACCAACGTTAATCCACTCAAAAGAAACTTGCGCGATTCAAGGTGTATCGGGGCGTTACTACATTAAACTTTCTGCAATAACGGATATTCGATGGACAAAGTTATCCGTTACCGGTGGTTTTGGACCATTACCCGAAACAGGCGCTCCCATTTATAATTTCTCCTATTACTTGCTAAACAATGCTCCCTTTCTTGCGTCTGAAACACAAAGCTTCCAATACAATGTACCCTCAAATACGATAAAGGCCGAATTGGAATTGTCTTCCTCCTCTGCGAACTCTACCGCCTCTATGAGTGTTCAACCGCCACTGGCCAACGAAAATTCGCTGAACTTGTGTGAACTTGACTTGGCGGAAGAAACGGTAGGTAGTCCTTGCACTTTACTGAACGATCCCAACACCATCGTAGCAACAGTAACCGGTTCAAACGATAAGGAAGAAATGCTCTCAATTCATCTGTCAGGGATCGTCGATGAGAACTACAGCGAAAGACGCTTTTTACGAAGTGGGATAATAAAAAAGAGCTTGTCCGCTCGACGAGGCCAAACTCTGGAGTTTATGGTTCCACATGTTGTTGCATATGCCCCAATGGAATTTACGCTTTCTGGAGGCACTGGCGACGCCGATTTGCAAGTGGTTGCCTATTCGGCTCGTTCAAACCCTGAAACTAGCGCGGATATTGATCCTTACCTGAACGAGTGTCAGTCTTTCAATAACAATAACGAAGAATACTGTAAAGTTGCTCAGCCACTGAGTGGTTATTATCGCGTAAAAGTGACCGCTTACCAAAGCTTCAGTGGAGTGAATTTACTTGGCAACTTTGTTCGAGCGGTTGGACCGCTACCAGGCGAAGATTGTGGCGCTGACTCCAGCCAGTGTCCTCCCTTTTCAGGTGGAACACTTCCACCACCCGGAAGTTAATTGGTCGAATTAAAAGCACTTAGGATCATGTTAAGCCGTAACAGGGTCGTCTATTTAAGTCTATTATTCTTAATATATATGGGTACCACCAGCGCAACGCCGGTGGTTACCCAACCTTATGTCTTTAAACGATTCAGTCATGACGTTGTGAGCGCACATGAAAATATCAATGCGCTCTATCAAGACAGCCAAAAAAACATTTGGATATTAACTACGGATGGATTAATTAAAAACCAGGCCAATCAATTGACTCGATTTCGGGCCAATCACTCACAGATTCCGCTTCAAAACTCCAACGTTACGAATATGCTAGAGGATAAGTCAGGAAACCTTTGGTTTGCCAATCGGAGAGGCTTAGTTCAATACAAACCGAATTTAGACAAGGCTCAAGCTTTTGCTTACTATCGTGATGATCCGCAACTGGTTTACGGTGAAGTTTGGGGGTTACACACCGACTCAAACAATGATTTTTGGGTAGGCTCTAACTCTGGCATTAACCGATACCTACCACAACAAGGTGTTTTCGAAGGCATAAAAGAACCTTGGGGTGAAAGTGAAAACTTCAACCACCAGTACCGCACGCCTCTTTCATTTTTTCGTTTAAACCAAACTGAATTATTGGTTGGATTAGCGAAAGGTGGCTTAGGTATTTACCAAATAAAATCCCAATCGTTTAAATCGCTTTCTATTCATAAAAATTTAGATACCGTTTATCAAATCAAATCCCTTTCATCGGACACTCTATTATTAGCGACAAACATCGGGTTATGGGCTTTAAACAAAAATACGTTGAACGTTAAACCCTTTTTGGAAAGTATAACCACACCTATTTATGCCATTGAATTTGATCATCAAAATAATTTATGGCTTGCTTCCAACGGTATATATCAATGGGCAAATAATACACTGAGTCATTACCACCATTTCGAAAATAAGCTGCACAGTGATTTTCATGTAACATCGTTACTCATTGATCACGAGAACTCTGTGTGGGCAGGAGTAAACGATGGTGGACTGTTTAAATTGTCGTTATCTCAGCAAAAAGTTATCACACTCAAACCGATGGTAGACAATGTTAACCTTCCCCATTCCAGCGTCAATGCATTGTCCGAAGATGACCAAGGCAATATTTGGGTTGCAACGGATCAAGGTGTCGCCAAGTTAGCAGCAAACGGGCAACGATTGACCCGCTTTAATGAAAGTTTTGATGCGCCAATTGATAGTCTCCATGTAGGTACAAATGGAAACATTGTGCTCGCCAGTAAATTAGGCGTGTATATCATTGAAGGTGAAAAAATCAAAAAACATCGTCCGTTTTCCAAAGAAGTTTCCGCACCGTTTGATGTGGCTCACTCGGTTGCTCAAGACTATTTAGGTCGAGTTTGGGTTGCTCTTAGCGGGTTTGACTCGAGTGCTGTTTTAGTAAGCGATGAAAGCATTAGCCATTTTCGTTGGTATCATAATGATGATCCTATGTGGGTAAAGCCTCAAGACTGGCTCCAATTTACAGTATCACCCGATCGCAATCATCTTCTCTTCGCTTATCGTGGCTACTGGCCAGGTGTGTACGCTATTGACTTAGGTAAACGACTATTCACCACCCGAGAAGACAATCAGTCACCCTATGCCCGAAACTTATTCAGTCAACAACACGAAATATGGACCGTTAATAGCGACAATCTACTCACGTTAAATCGTTGGAACAGCGTCAATTCTCCACGAGTGATTTCAGAAAAAGAAGAGTTCCAGCTACCTATTGAGGGTATTCAATGCCTCATAAAAATGCACAATAATGAATACTGGTTAGCTCAAAAGAATGGAAAGCTGTTTCATTGGAACGCTAAAAATCAAAGCTTGAAAGCGTATGACGGTTACTCCGGTGTTTCAAAAGAAGGACTAACGGGAAAAGCTTGTCTGCGCTCATCAAAGTCTGGCAACCTCTTTTTTGCCGCAAACGATGGGTTGATGATGGTAGATCCTCAAACATTATTGTTAAATACAACAAAGCCTCCCATTCGAGTTGATCGCGTTCAAGCTGGACAAATGACGTATAAAGACGACTTGAGTCTGGTTACTTTGCGAGAAAGTGATCCCCTCTCCTTTTCCATCAGTCTCTATAGCTACGTATCGCCAGAGCAAAACCTCATTCAGTACAAACTGAATCGAGACTCGGATTGGAGCAATGTTTACGATCTATCGACTCCCATTCATTTCGAACGAATGGCAGCAGACGACTACACATTACTCTTACGCGGTGTGAATAACGATGGAGAAGTGAGTGAATCAATCTCGCTAGCGTTTACCGTATTACCACCATGGTGGCGCAGCTCATGGGCAATAGCGCTTTACCTACTTATTTTAACTTTCGGCTCCTTCGCACTTTATCAGTTTCGAGTTCGCCAGCTAACGCGCCAAGCGCGTATTTTGGAAGGTAAAGTTGAAGAGCGTACAAAAGAGTTGGCGAGTGAAAAACAACGCGTAGAAATACTACTCGGAAAGAAAAAACGTGAGTTTGCGAATATGTCTCACGAGTTTCGAACCCCTCTAACCCTTATTTTAGGGCCGATTACTGGTTTACTTAGCAAAAATTTCGATGAAAAAGTAATTGCTCAACTGTCGGTTGTGAAACGAAACTCTTTGCGCTTGTTGCGAATGGTCGATCAGTTATTACACATGGAAAAGTTTAATGTACAGCAAGTTGAAAACCGACGAACCTACGCTGTGAAACCCATTATTGAGTTTGTCGTAAACTCCTTCAATAGTTTGGTTGAAGAAAAAGGACAAACGTTACACGTTCCCCACATTGACGATGCGCAAATTGAATTCACGCCAGACGCGCTAGAAAAAATTGTTTTAAACCTGCTATCCAACGCAATTAAGTATACGCCCAGCGGTGGTGCCATTACTTTATCAACAAAAAAGTCGACCACGCACATTACCATAACGGTCAGTGATACTGGCGTTGGAATTAGCCAAGATGATATTCCTAAAGTTTTCGATAGATTTCACCGCGTGCTTGACGAAAGAAGCGAGCAAGTCACCGGTGCAGGTATTGGCTTATCATTAGTGAAAGAGCTTGTGGAATCACACGGAGGCTCTATTGATGTAGAAAGTACTCCAGGACAAGGTAGCTCGTTTAGCGTTTCATTACCTCTGAATGAAACAGTGACTGAACCATTAAGCAATGCGTCAACCAACATTGAAATTGTTGAAATGGAAATTGAAGCGCTTGCGCAGAAGGAGCAAGCTTCAATTAATGTGCAACCTGAACTCGAGTCCGACAGTGATAAACCCATTCTGTTGGTTATTGAAGACAATACCGATATGCGGCAGTACATTGTCGATACCCTCTCGCCATACTATCAATGCCGTCAAAGTATAAATGGGCAAAAAGGTGTAGAACTGGCTCGCGAAATCATTCCCGATCTTATTGTCAGTGACGTAATGATGCCCATAATGGATGGCTACCAGGTAAGTAAAGAACTGAAGGAAGATGAACGAACCAATCATATACCATTGGTTCTACTTACGGCCCGAGGTGATAAAGAAAGCCGAATTAAAGGATGGCAACAACAGGCCGACGATTACTTAACCAAACCCTTTGATGCCGATGAACTCATCGTCCGTCTCGATAACTTACTGGCGATTAGAAGCATTCTAAGAAAGTCATTTAATATTGAAGATGCGTCCAATGACGAATTATCAAGCATTGATGAGAGCACACCACTAGAGTCGGCAGTACAACATAAAAACAAACTCTTTTTACAAAAAATAAATGAATGGCTTAAGGAGCATCTCGATAAAAACATTTCGACAGCGTCTTTAGCACAACACATGTGTATGAGCGATCGTCAGCTGGGTCGTAAATTAAAGCAGATATCAGGAATGAGTACCGTTGAATACGTAAGAACGTTTCGGATTCACAAAGCGTATGAAGTGTTACCCAGCGGAACCAACATTACACAGCTATCTTTTGAGCTCGGATTTTCTTCACCCAGTTATTTTGCGACGGTTTTTAAAGCTTATTACGGCATAACGCCTTCCGATCGTCAGGCTGGAGCGGTTTCACAAAAAGAAAGCGCCACCAATACTTGAGTGACTTAAGTTTGTTTTTCGAAAGTTACAGCGATTAGCTTTTACTCAAGGTGATAAACACTCGACGATTTATCGCTCGCCCTTCCGCGGTATGATTACTTTCCAAGGGACGGCGCTCACCATAAGACCGTGTTTTTATTTTATTGGCATTTACACCTTGATTTTGCAAATAACTCTTAACCGACTTTGCTCGTTTTTGTCCTAATAAATAGTTGTAACGGCGTAATGCAATACTGTCCGTATGTCCTTCGACCAACACCAATTCAATATCGGGGTCGTATTTTAAAAACGCCGCCAACACGTCCAGCTTCGATTTGTCAGCATCGGAAAGTCGACTGCTGTCGGAGTCAAAGTGAACCATCGTGTATTGAATTTCCCAAAAGTCATAAGGCAGTAACGCTTCAACACATTGTAAAAACTGATCATAAACGGCTTGAAAATTGACAGCCGATAAAGCCACCGACACTCTGTCTTGAAGTCCATTAAAGTCGCGATAGAAAAAAGAAGGGTTCAATCCTTGCTCCAATGCAACCAGCAACTGCCAAGCGGAATCATCCATTATGTTTAATGTTTTTTCTCCGGGCACAGCCGCAACGGACTCCATTGGAACCGCCATTTTTCCTGGTTTCCAAGAAGGTGCTATAGCGCGAACCTGTAGCAATCGATCAGTTTCAATGCGATTTCGCATTGAGTCGAGTATAAAAGCCATATTCGGTGTGCGGCTTGCCTTGGCAAAAAATAACGCATCACCAAAACGCGGAATCGCGTGTTTCAACTCACACCGCACTGGATTACCTTCGAACTCCCAACGCGATTGATCAATTTCAGCTTCGTAGCTTCGAAAGTCTGCCGACAAACAAAGGCTGTATCCCGAAATCAGCCCCAAAATTAGGTGTTTGATGCTCGCTTTCATTTGCACTGTCCTGATTCAAATGCGGTTAATCCGAATTTACCTATCCCGAGTTCAGTTTACTTATCTTGTATCGGCACCAGGAATTCCGACTTAAACAGAAAAGCGAATTTACGCCATGAATAAGGTTATCAGCCGTCATCAAATACTCAGCCAAACTCGAAGCTGGCGGTTTGATGTAAAATAACAGACAATGTGAGGTTTTGAACGAACGAGAAATAATATGCTGTCAAAACGTTTTCGAGGATTTTTTCCTGTGGTTGTTGATGTTGAAACGGGAGGATTCAATGACAAAACGGACGCATTACTCGAGCTCGCGGCGGTGACATTGAAGTTTGATGATCAAGGATACCTGGTTAAAGATCAGACCTTTCATCGACATGTTGAACCCTTTGATGGAGCCAATATCGAAGCGGCGGCACTGGAAGTAACCGGTATCGATCCCTTTAATCCATTGCGAATGGCGGTTCCGGAAACCGAAGCCATTAAAGAGCTGTTTAAGTTTGTACGTAAGGCTCAAAAAGCAGCGGCATGCCAACGATCGATATTGGTTGGCCATAATCCTACGTTTGATTTGGGTTTTGTAAAAAACGCCAGTGAACGCAACAATGTAAAACGTAATCCGTTTCACCCCTTTTCCACTTTCGATACCGTAAGTTTAAGCGCTCTGGCTTTGGGACAAACGGTATTGGCAAAGGCTTGCGAAGCCGCCGGAATTAGCTTTGACAACCAGCAGGCGCACTCTGCCCTTTACGACACTGAAAAAACAGCCGACTTATTTTGTTTGATTGTTAACCGGTATAAGGAACTCGGCGGATGGGCATTGATCGCCGATGGATTGGAAAACAAAGAAAAATAAGCGATAAAAACGCCGGTATTAGGCTGGTTCGAGGTTCGAGGTTCGAGGTTCGAGGTTCGAGGTTCGAGGTTCGAGGTTCGAGGTTCGAGGTTCGAGGTTCGAGGTTCGAGGTTCGAGGTTCGAGGTTCGAGGTTCGAGGTTCGAGGTTCGATAAAGCTTAAAACTCCAACTTTGAAGCTTCAAGCGTTCATTCATTCCTCGTACCCCGTTCCTGAAGTCTTGATTCTTACAGCTTGTCAGCTTCTTTTGAGAGGTAGTCAGCAACACCTTCTGGAGATGCTGTCATGCCTTTGTCTCCTTCTTTCCAACCTGCAGGGCAAACTTCACCGTGTTTTTCGTGGAATTGAAGGGCATCAACCATACGCAGCATTTCATCAATGTTACGGCCAAGAGGTAAATCGTTAACCACTTGATGACGCACATTGCTTTCTTTGTCGATTAAGAATGACGCACGGAAAGCAACGCCAGCTTGAGGATGCTCTACATCATAGGCTTGGCAGATTTCGTGCTTAACATCGGCAACCAAAGTGTAACCCACTTCTCCGATACCACCTTTATCAATGGCCGTGTTCCGCCATGCATTATGCGAAAACTGCGAGTCAATAGACACACCAATCACTTCAACACCACGCTTTTTAAACTCTTCTAGGCGATGATCGAATGCAATCAACTCAGAAGGACAAACAAAGGTAAAGTCCAGTGGATAGAAGAAGACGACAGCGTACTTACCTTCAGTATTCTTTTTAAAGTTATAATCTCCAACAATTTCGCCATTTCCCAATACTGCTGCTGCAGTGAAGTCGGGAGCTTCACGTCCTACTAATACACCCATTGTTTTCTCCTGTAATTTTCAGGTTAATGAATTTAAGTTCGCGCTTATTATAATCGCTCAAAATCAACTTTGTTTACTGATTTCAGGAGTAATCGCTTAAATCGATTACATTCATCTCACTAAAAGATAACCGCTCTCGAAAAAGATTATTTTTTGAGCATGTTCACAAAAAACACCTCTCAAAAGGAATTGTATTGACAATCATTCTCATTTGCATATAATAACACTTATCCTTTTGTGTTAGATGTCATAACGAGTTGATTTTATGTACGTTTGTCTTTGTCGAGGTATTACCGACTCTCAAATTAAACAAGCGATTTCTGAAGGCAAGGCCAACTGCATGCGCAGCCTGAGTGATACGCTAGGCGTAGCTGGCGAGTGTGGTAAGTGTGGCAAGTACGCCAAAGAACTATTAAAGCAAAGCACAACACCCGAAGTTAACTTCCACAGTGCAGCATAACTTATTGATACTCAACGATTTTAAATGAAATAGATAGCAAAAAGGCTCCATTCGGAGCCTTTTTTAATGTTTTCAAAACTACTATGCCTGCTTTTCAGCGCGAGCACTTTTAATCAAATCTTGCAGTTCGCCTTTCTGGAGCATTTCCAGAACGATATCACAACCACCAATGAGCTCACCCTTCACCCACAATTGCGGGAAAGTGGGCCAATTCGCGTAGTTTGGCAACTCAGCTCGAATATCTGGATTTTCCAAAATGTCGACATAGGCGAACTCTTCACCACACTGCATAAGCGCTTGTACTGCCTGGGCTGAAAACCCACACATTGGCATCTTGGGCGAACCTTTCATATAAATAAGAATGTCATTTTCAGCAATTTGCTGTTTGATTCGATCTAATGTATCCATTTAAGCCTCAACTTCTAATATTTGCGATAGCAGACAAGATCTTAATCAACTGACGAAATTAACGCCAGCATAATCCGAATAAAGTTAAAAATTAACCCTTGCCCGAATAAACACGCTCACGTTAATTAATCGATTTTTCCCATTACTGGTATCAAAGAGCTCTGACTTTTCGGTATAAAAAACGCTGACAATTTCAATCAAGAATGACTACAATATTGTCACCAAAATGACAGTTAAAACAAATCAATACCCGAAGGAGTAACTTTATGGCTTTTGAATTACCACCGCTTCCCTACGCGAAAGATGCATTAGCACCAACCATATCTGAAGAAACGTTAGACTTCCATTACGGAAAACATCACAACACTTATGTTGTAAACCTAAACAATCTGGTTGCAGGCACCGAGTTTGAAAACGCGACTTTGGAAGATATCATCAAGAAATCTTCGGGTGGTGTTTTCAATAACGCGGCTCAGGTTTGGAATCACACCTTTTACTGGAACAGCTTAAGCCCAAATGGTGGTGGCGAACCGACTGGAGCATTAGCCGACGCCATTAACGAAACCTTCGGTAGCTTTGCAGCTTTTAAAGAAAAGTTTACCCAATCCGCAGTAACCAACTTTGGCTCAGGCTGGACTTGGCTAGTAAAAAATTCAGCAGGCAAACTGGAGATTGTGAATACGTCTAATGCTGGATGCCCCATCACCGAAGGTCACACCCCACTTATTACCGTTGATGTTTGGGAACACGCTTATTACATCGATTACCGTAACGCACGTCCTAAATATATGGAAGGTTTCTGGTCATTAGCTAACTGGGATTTTGCCGCTTCTAATTTCAGTGCTTAATTACTAGCCAATAAAAAAGGCTCCGATTGGAGCCTTTTTTGCTATGACTTTAAATTAACAGTTGTTTTTCAGTTGTTTCCAGCGCTCATTGCGTAACTGCTCTTTGTGATAGTTAGATGAGTGGGTCCTTGAACCTCTTTTCAATCGGTTATCGTGATAATCGCTGTTTCGCTTTGAACGGTTACATTTGTTTCGCTTTTTACTTTGTGTGTAATGGCGCTTGTAATTACTGTTATAACGCTTAGTTTTTACCTTTTCGGTCTCTTCCCACTCAACACTTTTAACTTCCTTAACGGTTTGTTTTTGCACTTTAACATCAAGCTGTTTAGGAGGCTTATCACTGTAATGCCACTTGCCTTGTTCATCTTTCCACTTATATAGCTCTGCCGCTTGCGCGCTAGAGATGAACCCTATCAAAAGCCAATAGTAAGATTTCATATTGTCGCCTACTGCTACAAACTTGAGGTATTTCGATTTAAAACACCCTATTTCAAATTGAAATTATTTAACATTCATTCTGCTTTTGCCAGCGAAAATCTCTTTTTTGGCTTCGGTAATGGTCGTTTTGTAAGTTCGCGCGCGATTTTCGCTCGTAATAATCCACTTTTTTTTGTAAATATTCGCAGCGCTTACGTTTCTTGCTTAAAGTTCGATTGCCTTTGGGGACTTTTCGAGTCGGCAATTTTTTCAGCTTAGGACTTTCCTTCCAGCTGACACCCTCCACTTCTTTGATCGGATGAGCTTCTGCCTCAACGGTATTAGGTGCTTTGTCACTGTAGTGCCAACGCCCAGCTTCATCTTGCCACTTATACAACTCGTTGGCACCCGCATGAGTATTAAACAGTAACAGCGGTAAAATAAATAACGCAATGGACAGGTACGAAACTCGGCCGAATGCCAAAATAGGTAAAAAATAATCAGTAAACATCCTTTTTCCTCAATGATTCCTTTCTCCAGTGGAGATATTCTGCCAAAAAACCGCTTTTTTTACAAATTTCGAGGAAAATCCCGTGTTTGAAGATTACACTTAATTTATATCAATACCAGATTTAACCTATCTTTAAGCCAGTTAAACTGAAGCTTTGTTCCAAAAAGCGATTTTCAGGTAGCGTGCTCACAAAGGGTAATCAATGAGTAAAGGCACCATTGTATTGCAAATACACAAAGATCTCGTCGCAGGAAAGCTGCAACTACCGGCTTTGCCTGAAGTATCACTAAAAATCAAAAATGCCGCTTCCGATCCCGAAACAGACATCTCGCAATTGAGTAAAGTGGCGCAAAGTGATCCGGCTTTCTGCGGTTATCTGGTAAATGTCGCTAACTCACCTATTTATCGTCGCGCAGCAGGTATCAGCAATGTGCAACAGGCAATTAATCGCCTCGGTATGCAAACCACTCGAAACATGGCGATGACCTACGCGGTACGCAGCTTGTTCAAGCTTCGCAATAAATCAATTGCTAAACGTTTGGAAAGCATCTGGAATCAAAGCAGCTATACCGCGGCTATCGCTTATGAACTCGCCTCTCATTTAAAAGGAGCGTTCAATGCCGATGAATCCATCTTGGCTGCGTTATTCCAAGATATTGGTTGTTTACCGTTGTTGGATAAAGCGACTCAATACCCTGAAATGACTGAAAATGACGAAGAAATATCGGCCATACTCAATAAATACTCTCAAAGCATTGGCGCTGCCGTATTACGCCATTGGGGTATGGCGGAAGAATTTCAAGAAGTTGCTCGCTCCCGAGAAAACTGGATGAGAGAACATGAAGGACCAGCGGACTTAGCTGATCTGGTTCTGGTTGCAAGGCTTCACAGTTATATTGGTAGCCCGCAAATGAAAGATTTACCCAGAATTAATGAACTACCCGCCTACCAAAAGCTTCAGCTGGACGCTCAATTGACACCTCAACATACCCTAGCAATTGTCGAGGAAGCACGCGATAGGATCAGCGAGACAAAAAACGCATTAAGCATTGCAGCCTGAGCTCTTTTTTTAAGCTCCAAGTTTTATTTTTCAGCCTATTCAGAATAAACACTCAATGGTTTACAAAAGCAATACCGGCTTTTTCTTAGCAAACGTAGTCACTCTTAGCACCTTCATAATTTCTTTGAGATAAAATTAGATTTAACAAGTTATCCACAGATTAGACACAGGGCTGTCCCTTGCTTGAAATCCGGTTCCGATTTATTTTGTACCCTCTTCAAAACGATGTATAAAAATGCAACCAAGACCATCGGGAAACCTGAAGAATTTAAAATAAAAGTTCCAGCTTCCCAACCGACTTCGGCAATCGTAAGATGGATTTTGCGACCTCCGGAGACAATAAAAAGAAAATGCCTCTCCACCAAAATTAAAGAGCGCCTAGCGCTCTTTTTGTTTTTTATCACAGCGCTCAATCTTAACCTAAGCGGTGTGTTTGAGTGAGGCGTTCTCACTCTTCCTCAAGCAAGTCTATTCGACAAGCTCAAGACAAAAATCCTTTTTGAATGTGTTCACTTGAGCTTGTCGAACTCACAAGGTATCCATAAAAGTACCAACCGTTTTACAGAACCTCGTGCTTGTTTGATTACTTTAATTTGCTGAATACTTCATCGACAGACCCTTGAGCAAGTGGGTGATAACCACTTCGCGCTCGTTGGTAAACAGAAAACGCAAACGCTCGATTTTCTTTCGAGTGTTCCGCCAGCTGTTTGTACAAAGGTACGATAAACTTACGACGCCCGATACCCTCTAAATATTTTTCCAGCTGAGGCATGACCACCTGATAGTTATTTCCTATTGCCAATCGGAACCATGCAAAACTGATTTCGGCATTGGTGCTTTCGGTGAGCTTAAATCGCTGATCCAACGATTTCATTTTTTCCAATGCCAAATCACGTGGTAACTCATTAATAAAAAACAACCATTCATGTACACTCCAAGCCGATGTTTTAATCTCGTTGAGTATCATCTCACCATTTAACCACTTTTTCTGCACACTGGAAATTTTATTGAAAGCGTCTGACTCAGGCTTTGGTGCATTTTTAGGTAATCCTGGTTGATAAACCCACTCATTAACTTCTTCCATGGAAACAATACCAGGGAAACGTTCAAGTAGGTTTTTTTGTAGATAATCAATAAATGTTTTGGTCGTCAATGACTGAAAAGCAAAATGATTAAAGTAGTTTTTTACAAAAGGATCAAATTTTTCTCGTCCGAATTTTTCTTCAAGAAAAGTCAGGAACAGTTGACCTTTAACATAAGGGACGCCAGAAAAAGCATCATCAGGATCACGACCTTCTAACGGCAGGTTTAATATCGTGTCGCGCGCTTCCAGTTCTTTTAATTCTTCTTTTAAATCCGCCACGCCCAGGTACTGCTCCATTACGGCTCGTTCGCGTCCAAAGACTTCTTCCATCACGCGATTTTCAACATAGCTTGTGAAGCCTTCGTTCAACCAGAGATCGCGCCAAGTTGCATTGGTCACCAAGTTTCCTGACCATGAATGCGCCAGCTCGTGAGCAATCAAATTCACCAAACTTTTATCACCGGCTATCACCGTAGGTGTAATAAAAGATAACCGAGGATTTTCCATGCCACCAAATGGAAAAGCCGGTGGTAAAATGAGTAAGTCATACTGTCCCCAACGGTATTCATCATACAGTTTTTCATTCGCTTCAATCATCGCCTGGGTATCGTCAAACTCAGCCACCGCTGACATTAAAATCGAAGGTTCTGCATAAACACCCGTTTGCTTTGACATGGCTTTGTAATCCAAATCGCCGACACCAATAGCAATTAAATAAGGTGGAATGGCTTGTGGCATTTCAAAATGGTAATTGCCATCTTTTTCCGCATTCTTTGAATTATCCGCACTCATTACCGCCAACAACGCTTTCGGTGTTTGAATACGAGCGGAGTAGGTGACTCGCATCGCTGGTGTGTCTTGTACAGGGATCCAGCTACGTGCATGAATGGCTTGCGACTGGCTGTACATAAATGGGTGCTTTTTCCCCGCGGTTTGCTTGGGTGTTAACCACTGCAGTCCGCTCGCTTCCGGACGACTGGCATAAAAAACTTTCACCTTTGACGTCTGAATTGGCAAGTGGATGGTTAACTTTGAACCACGAACGTCATCTCGCTCTGCCAAAGTAAACTTAGCGTTTTTCCAACGGTCGCCATCGAGATAGGTCACTTTAGCAATATCGAGATCTCGAGTATCCAATACCAACTGTCTCGAGCTTTTATCGAGCCATTTTAGATGGTGCTCAACCGAGCCTTGCAAACGACTTTGTTCAAAGTTTACCGTGAGATCCAAGTGCAAATGTTTGCTAATCACCTGATCGATATTTCCGTTTGTCACTTCATCTTCAACTTTCGCCCAAACGGCCGACTGCAGAACAATGACAAAAACGACACCTATAAAATGTTTTAACATGGTATTTTCCAATTTATCGTGTTGTGTATTAGTTTATTTTTTAAACCAGCTGATAACACGGATAATACTCATCCGCTCCAATTTTCATCCGCTTTTGTTGTACGAATGAACTCAACAGTTTATCTAAAGCATCCATAATAAATTGTTCGCCATTTAACTTAAAGGGGCCGTATGCTTCGATCGCGGCTATACCTTCCGCTTTAATATTTCCCGCGACTATTCCGGAAAAAGCCCGCCGCAAGTTTGCTGCTAAACTGTGTATTGGCTGTTTTGTAGTCAAGTTTAATTCAGCCATATTTTCATGGTTGGCCACAAATGGAAGCTGAAAGTCCTCCGGTATGTGCATTCTCCAGTTAAAAAAGTAAGCGTCCGATTGATACTTTCGGTACTCACGAACCTTAGCGACTGCGGTTTTAATATGACGTGCAACACTCTCAGGATCATCGATGATTACATGCATTTTATTAACCGCTTCCTGCCCTAAAGTCGTATCGACAAACTGAATCAATTGATCAAAATATGCACGACTGTTCTCTGGCCCAGTTAATACTAATGGAAACGGCATCTCGTTATTTTCCGGGTGTAACAATAATCCTAACAAATAAAGGAGCTCTTCGGCAGTACCAACACCACCTGGAAAGATAATGATCGCATGTGACAAACGCGCAAATGCTTCCAAGCGCTTTTCGATATCCGGCATAATGATCAATTGATTAACAATAGGATTCGGTGCTTCCGCAGCAATGATGCCCGGCTCCGAAATGCCGATAAATCGAGAATCTTTGATCCTTTGTTTGGCATGGGCAACGGCAGCGCCTTTCATAGGTCCTTTCATTGCGCCCGGTCCACAACCCGTGCAGATATCAAAGTTTCTTAACCCGAGCTGGTAACCGACCTCTTTGGTGTAATCGTACTCTTCACGACTAATCGCATGCCCACCCCAACAAACAACGAGGTTTAAATATTTTACCGGATTCAGTACGCCTGCATTACGTAAGATATGAAAGTTTGCAGAGGTAATATCGTCACTGCTCTGTAAATCGAATTGGCCGCTATGCAAAATTTGTTGATACGCATAAACCAAGTCGCGAAGCGCAGAAAATAAATGCTCCTGAATACCGGTGATCATTTCATCATCAACAAAAGCCGTCGCTGGCGCATTAATCACTTTTAGCTTAACGCCACGATCGGTTTGTAAGATTTCGATGTCGAAATCCTTATGCTGCTCCATAATGTCCTTACAGTTATCCGTCTCACTGCCAGTATTAAGTACTGCCAGAGCGCAAAGTCGAAACAACGACTGCAACTCTTTGTGGGTGGAATCGGTCATCAGATTGACTTCGTACTTGGACAAAACATCCAGACTACCCGCTGGATGTACGTAGGCCGTTACCGCTTCACTCATATACGCTTCCTGTTTTTATAAACGAAAACACCAGTTTAAAAGGGATTGGGATGTAATAAAAGTGACTTTTTGCATCATCGCAGAATGCATTAATGAGACGTGCAGTTGAATGACGGTATTTTTGGAATCAATCGATGGCAGCAATATGGGTTTGATTGCGCCCACCTTCCTTACTTTGATACAGTGCCTGGTCGGCTTTTTCTATCCATTGTTCATGACTGTCAAAAGTATCACTAAACTGACAAATGCCGATACTGATGGTGAATTGAATTTTTTGCTTTTCGTGGCTAACGGTTAGGCCAGCGATGTTATTGCGCAACCTTTCCGCAAAAACCTTGGTTTTCTCTGCGGGTGTATTGGGCAAAAAAACAACAAACTCTTCCCCTCCGTAACGACCAGCCACATCCGACTTACGCACCATTTCTTTCAACAACCTTGCGGTTTCTCGAATAACTTCGTCACCTGCTTGGTGTCCGTAGGTATCATTCACTTTTTTAAAGTGGTCGATGTCAAAAATCATGACGCTCGACTCACTCTTGTACCGACAACAGCGCTCGTATTCACCCTTGAAGCACTCCTCCCAAAACCCTCGATTAAACAACGTTGTTAATCGATCGGTCCGGCTCAGTTGCTCCAACTCATTGTTTAACCTTATCATTTCCTTTTTACTGGTCGCTATATCGGTTACGTCGTAAATCAGTAAGCAAACATGGTTCACTTCGCCATCAGATGACATCAACGGAATCATCGTGGCATTTTGATACATCGTGTCTTCGGTTCCGGTAATGGGCCGATAGTTTTTAAACTTAAACAGATAAGGTCGTTGTTCCCAGGTCGAAAATGCACGACTCTTTAACATAAATACCGAATTTATTTTATGTTTAAACCAAGCCTCCGGTATTTCCGGAAAGATTTCAAAAATACTTTTGCCGATGACTTCTCGATCCGTCTTTCCACTGTGATCGCCCATAAACCGGTTCCAGGTGTTGATACAATAGCCGGCATCGAGCACCACAAGCCCAACATCCACATTCGTGAGCATATCCATCATCCAGTGCAACTCTTGCACTTGTCGATTATTGTCTTGAATTTGATCACTCATGATGAATAGAAAGATACCCTTTGGTTTAACTCTTCAATGGAGTCTTCACTGAACAACACTAACAAATCACAGTTCACGTTATAGTTTTCTATCGTGTAATGGATCTCTATCGCTAGTGTTTCCTTCCAACTGACATTTTCCGGGTGAATTAACTCTGCAATGCGACAGTGTTGACCTAAAATGATGGGGTGCCCCTGACTGAACTGAATATCCAATTGCTCTGCAAACGTTTTTAGAAAGGCACCAATCAGAATGCTAGCAATATCCATCAACAGTTCCAGCTCTACGTTCCGGTTCAACTCGCCTTCAAAGCGCATCAATTTGGCAATATCAGCAAAACTGGAGTCATTAAAAATCAATAGCGCTTCGCCGGAAACACCACTGCCAATAAACCCCTGGCAGACCGAACTGACCGTATCTTGACTTTCAATGGCTTGCAACGCCATTTGCAAATCTCCCACTTCTATGGGATTGACATTCGGAATTGGCAGAACAATAAAGGCGTCGAGTAACTTTGCTAATAACTCAGCGGCACGTCCCATAGCGACATTGGCGACTTCCTGATAACTGTCTTTAAGTGGAATGGTTTGCTGCTCAATCTTGTCAATTTCAGCGTTCGGTGTATCCGTGGTTTCCGTTAAAAGGCCATACTCGTCAAGAATCATCGCGATTTGATCGGCATCAGATGGTTTTTTAATAAACGCCAACGCACCTAACGAAGTGACCCGCTCTTTGGCTTCTTTTTGAATATCACCAGAAACTACGATCACCATGGCCTTTAATTGTTCTTTAAAAATGTGCTCAAGCACTTGGTAGCCATCCATTTCAGGCATCGTCAAGTCAAGAAACAGCACTTCTGCGCGCCCTTCTTTTACCGCTTGCAAGCCTTCCACACCATTCGTGGCGAATGAGAGCTCTATATTCCAATTTTGCGGCAAACTACGCGCAATCTGTTTTCGAGCTAAGTTTGAATCATCGCAAATGGTGACGGGAATGGTCATGTTATTGAGTCGTACCGACAGTTTCTACCTTTTAAATAACTGTAGGATTAAACCTTTGAGAAATCAAAAATTTGCGAGTAATTTACAAGAAAGTTAACACCCAGTTACACTAAAAACTCATCAAAAAATTTTGGCAAGTCGATACCGATTGTTTCGGCTCTAACATTACGGACAATCTCATCCTCTTCATAAGCTCTCCCAAGGTCAATATCTCTAATATCAATATAGTGCTTATGGCGAAGGTTAAAAAACACTTTGACTTTAGGTCGAAGTGGATTGACCTTATTGGCTCTAATAACAATTCCCAATTTTCCGCTGTTGAGTTCCACTAAAGTCCCTACTGGGTACACTCCCAAACATTTAATAAACTGACCAACCAGCTGTGCATCAAAATGAGAGCCCGCATCCTGCATAAGAATTTTAAATGCGTGGGTTGGGCTAACGCCATTTTTATAGCAACGATCGGAGGTAATGGCATCGTAACAATCCACAATCGCAGCCATTTTTCCAACTTTTGAAATTTGATTATCTTTCAACTGGCCCGGATAGCCGGCACCACTCAGCTTTTCATGATGAAGCGCGATAACTTGGCGAGATACTTCAGTCATCCCCTGCATACCATCCACAGCTTCCAATCCATAAGCGACGTGTCGTTTCATTTCCTCAAACTCTTCTTTCGTTAACCTCCCTGGTTTATTAAGAATTTGATCGTCTACTTTTACTTTTCCAACGTCGTGCAAAAAAGCGCCCAAGGTCAATTCTTTGATTTTGTCCAAAGGAAAGTCTAAATACCGAGCAAAAGAGGCCATAAGTACCGCAACATTAATGGAGTGCTCGAGTAAGTACTCATCTTTATTTCGAATCATCGATGCGCATAATAACGCATCTTGATCTTCAAAAATTTGGTCTACATAGCGTTCAGAAACTTGGAACAATTGCTCGAACTCCTCCAATTGACCCGCTCTTAATGACTGAAACACTCTTGACTGGATTTGTTTCGCATGGAGGTGGAGCGCCTGAGCTTCAGCTAAACGCTCGGAAAACTGACTTAACTTTTTGACATTGATTGCCTTTTGGGGCATCGAGTTATCTTTTGAGGGCTCGGCAGGCAGCGTTAAATACTTGGCGGTATCAATTATGAGAGTTGTAACGCCGGCAGCTTTTAATGCTTCAATGGCCTTAACCGTTTTGATATGGCCTTTTTGACTGACTCTTGATTTACCTTTTTGGTCTGCAATGGCTTCTACATACATACCAGGCTTGAGTTCATCCACCGATAATCGTTTATACATCTTGTCTCTGCACTAGAAGTCGTGGCCGCAGAATTGCAGGGCGAGAGTCACAACCCCACGCTTGTCATCTTCTATTAAGTCTAACAAAAGAATTCTTTTTCGCACGGCAGATTTCAATTAAACCGTTAGCCATTGGTTTTCCCAGCCAATGCTTTTACAATAACCACAAATTAAATCGGTCGTGACTTCTAACATGTTGAAATTTAAAATAATTCCAGTTACACCCTTTCAGCAAAATTGCAGTTTGGTGTGGTGCGACGAAACACTTGACGCAGCGGTGATTGATCCTGGAGGCGATCTGCCCAAACTAAGACAAGCTATCGCTGAACAACAAGTGATCGTTAAGCAAATTTTACAAACCCACGCCCATATCGATCACGCGGGAGCCACGGCTCAATTGGCCAAAGAGATGCAGTTACCCATTATTGGTCCGCATCAGGAAGATAATTTCTGGATTCAATTACTTCCTCAAGTCAGCCAACAGTATGGCTTTCCACCAGCTGAATCGTTCACCCCCAATCAATGGTTGCATGATGGTGATACCGTCACGATTGGCAACGAAACGCTCGAAGTTTATCACTGCCCAGGCCACACGCCAGGGCATGTTGTGTTTTATCACCGTGCCAGTAACCACGCTTGGGTTGGCGATGTCCTTTTCAATGGCTCCATTGGACGCACAGACTTTCCACGCGGAGATTTCGATACGTTGATTAAAAGTATTAAAAGTAAATTATGGCCATTAGGCAATGAGGTTGCCTTTGTTTCTGGGCACGGTCCAATGTCGACCTTTGGGCGTGAGCGCGAGAGTAATCCTTTTGTCAAAGATACAGTAGGTGCGGAATAAACACCGCACCTTTTTATTTCGGCTATTGAATTATAAAAAGTTATACACCAAGTTGATGGTTGTTTTCGCATCCGTTTTCTTAGTACCGGCGGCAATAGCGGCAGGCTCTAACTTTGTCGTGTGGATGGCTTCATAACCCACACTTAAAGCCATTGCACTATTGATATTCACGTTTAACGCTGTTATGGATTTATAAATATCAAAGTCTTTGCCCAACTCTGCCACCAACTCCTGCGAAAAGCTCGCATTGTCAGATACTTTCGAAGAATACTTTCCAGCCAATCGAGTGACTTCTTCTTCCGTCGTTTCAAACTCGTGCTTCGGTTGATATCGGCGCACACCATAACCAAATTCCGCGTGCAGGTTTTTCTCTTTACTTTTAATGAATGTTCGACCGTAACCTAAGGAAAAATTGGCAATATAGTCTTTGTCTGTGAAGTTTTCATCCGCATAATCAACTAACGCGTAAGCGTAAGACTTTTCGGTATACTTGTAGTCCGATTTAGAAAGAAAATAAGTACGATCGGCTGTTTCTTGAGTCACCTTGTCATTATTTTCATCCAACACCTGCGATTCGGCCTGATGGATCTCCAGTTTAAATTCCTGACGCCACTTTTCTTCTTCATACAAAAGGTTAATTTTTCCATTGGTTGAACTGGTGACAGTGTTACCCGTAGTATTTACGACGCCCAGTTCTGCTTTACCTGCCCAGACGGATTCATCGGACGAGTTTGTGTCTGAGTTTTCAGCCTTAGAAACTTTCGGTATTAAGCAAAGGAGCAATATCGCTACGGTAATCAAATTTTTTGTCATGGACTTTCCAATAAAACGGTCAATTTGGCGAGATTCTATCAAATTTCATTTCGCATACAACAGCCATTCTCGAAATATGGCTTACAATTTAATGCTTCACAGTACAATGAATCAATAAACGTCTAAATTTTTTGGCTTACATTTGAAAAGCATAACTGAACTTGGCAAAAAACGTTCGGCTGTCCGCTTCCACACGGCTTAACGATTCATCTTGGTAACCGTGCGATGAATAACCCAAAAACACCAAGGACTGTGGGTTCAATTTATAGGAGTAGACCACTTGCAACGCTTTATCTTTATAAACGCTCTCGGGCTCCTGTGTTTGATATTGTGAGATATCGCTCACCACTCGGTATCGCCCCCGATAAAGCTCAGAGTTACGCTCCAAATCCAGATATTGGAAAGAAGCTTTTAAAAGGTGCCGCAAATTAAACTGGTAGGAGAAACGAAAGTCGGTCAATCGCGCCTGAAAAAGTTCACCTCCGTCAACATCAAGCCAGTTTTTCACAAATCGCACACTCGCTCGAATGTTGGCATTAGGCCGCCATTCAATTTCGGGGTTCAGTTCACGCACTTGCCCTAACTGCACATTGTAAACATCCGCCTGCTTACCCGCTTTAACTCGCATTCCCAAGTAAAGTTCTGCATAGGGTCTAAAAAATGCGCCTGCTATATAATAAGTTTCGTAAAAATAATCTTCCAGTTCAAACGGATGAAATTCAGGCTGATAGTCAGGTGCATCGGTGTCGGTTCCTGTCGGTACAAACTCCAATTCAAACCGATTAGCGAAAAGTCGCTCGCGACGCACGCCACCGATCCAACCTTTAAACTGTTTTTGCCCTTCAAAGTTAATCCACAACTCCACTTCTTCTTCGAGCTTTTTACCGTTTTGATCATCGGTTTTGTCGTAATCACTGTAAATATTAATATGAGTAAAAAAGGAGCGGCTATCAGAATACCAATTGCGTTGACCACCAAAACCTGACTTTTTGTAATTTACGAGTGAAATAAAGCCCAAGTCGGCACGAAAGTCTTCACCAAAATTGGCATGACTAGCAAACCAATGCCAATCGCGTTCACGGTGTTCGTAATTCACTGTAAAGGCTTTGTCTCGCTGGTTTTGAGGGGTGTCACTTTCAATCGGGTTTAAAGTATCCGTGTCAATATATTGGATCTGAATCGAATCACTATCGGACAACCACCAACGTCCATCGATCGCCGCAATACGGTTCCGGTAGTCTTCGGCAGAGCGATACGTTAACAATGCACCTACCGAATGCTTTTCTCCAACATCCTGCCGCCAACGACCGATAAAAATGTCACTGCCCTGATTTTCAATTTCGTATAAGGATGAGCCCTGATTACCGGGAAGCAAATATTGAGTACGCGTGTCATCAGCCATTATAACGCCATACGAATGAACATCCGTTTTACCGGTCACCTTTATGCCATAATCCGGATCGGCAATATTACGTGTATGAACGAGTTGATTCGGCGTTTGAAAATAGTCAGCGCCATCCAGAAAAAAGGTTCGCTTCTCCGGAAAGAATAAAGAAAATTGAGTATTCACCGACAGTTGTGCGGCGTCCGCTTCCACTTGTGAAAAGTCAGGGTTAATGGTCGCATTCAAATATAAATCTTGATTCACACCCCACCGGATATCGGCCCCCATTTCGCTGTCGACACCCGTACTCGTCCAAGGCTCTGAAGACGAAGGGTTACGCCTTTCTTGTTCCAACAGCGTCAGTGTCGGGATCACATCAAAGTTATTCGAAGACGGAATGTTTCGAAATCCCGATATCTTCTCCAGTTGACAAAGGTCGCAAGCCGAACCGCGATTTCGCATCATACTGGAAAAGCGATGACGACTTTCTCGCGGATAAAAACGGATAAACTCAATACCCCAAATTTGATGTTTCAGACTGTCGTTAAAACGCAACGCTCGTAACGGTATCGCCATTTCTACCCGATACCCTTGTGCGTAAATTTTTCCGGCACTTTCCCAAATCGCATTCCAACTGGAATCTTCACTTCCATTGACATCATCGATGATGCTATCGGACTGCACGCCCAAAGGGTTAACAAAAAACTGATACGCACGCCGCTCGTCATTAAACGTATCGATCATGATGCTGACCTGATCGTCGTTCCAGGAATTGTCTCGGTCATTGTAAAAGGCTCGAATATCCTGAACGACAGGGTCAATTGCATCAAATGCAACGTAAAGATACTCCCCGTTTTCAAAATAGTAAGCATAAGTTTCAACCAT
Organism: Pleionea sp. WD8-19; assembly: GCF_055326765.1. Taxonomy (NCBI): domain Bacteria; kingdom Pseudomonadati; phylum Pseudomonadota; class Gammaproteobacteria; order Oceanospirillales; family Pleioneaceae; genus Pleionea; species Pleionea sp. WD8-19. The sequence continues at coordinate 273,099 of NZ_JBUZOU010000005.1, forward strand.
AGGCTCGGTATTTTCACCGGGATAAGTTTCGTATTTTAATGTGAGCCTCTGTGCTTTTGCCCAAGCTTCGTCGGTGAGCAAACCATCCACTTTGATGCTCTGGTTAATATAAGGAATGTTGTACTCTGTCTTAGAGTGGTTGGCGTATGTCGATGAACACAATAAAGTCAACGCGGTAAAGGTTATAAGAAGTGTGAATATCGGACGCATTATTCAGTTCAAAATTGGAGAGACAGAAAATGCGCCCAGTCTAAATTGTTCAATTAAATGGAGCGAGCTAAAATTGTTTCTAAGTATTTCTTTGCGTTTCAATCACCAAGTAATCGAACGGCACCAATATCAGCACTAGCTGCCATACTGGCGTAAGCGCGTAACGCTCGCGAAACCGATCGCTCACGTTGCTTGGCTTGCCAAGGGATCCCAGACATTTGCTCTGTTTGACGACGGTCGTTTAGCTCATCTTCATTAAGCTCAAGCTCAATGCGTCTTTGTGGAATATTGATATCAATCCAGTCGCCGTCTTTTACCAGAGCAATGGTTCCTTGGTTGGCGGCTTCCGGTGAAACATGCCCGATGGATAATCCGGAAGTACCACCGGAAAAGCGACCATCGGTAATTAGCGCACAAACTTTATCCAGCCCCTTCGATTTTAAATAACTTGTTGGGTACAACATTTCCTGCATTCCAGGCCCGCCTTTGGGCCCTTCGTAGCGAATAACCACGACATCACCTGCCGTTATGCGATCATTTAAAATAGCATCGACGGCCGCATCTTGACTCTCAAACACCTTCGCTTTGCCGCGGAAATGCAAAATCGACTCATCAACGCCGGCTGTTTTGACAATACAGCCATTGGGTGCCAAATTACCGAACAAAACCGCTAATCCACCATCCTGACTGTAGGCGTGTTCGATACTTCGAATGCAGCCATTTTCTCGGTCCGCATCGACGCTATCAAAATAACAGTTTTGACTGAACGCTGTTTGCGTTGGAATACCAGCAGGTCCTGCGCTATAAAATTGTTGCGCTTGTTGTTGAGTTAAACTCCAACGTTTTATTTGCTGCAACATTGTGCTTCCGGAGACGGTCTGTTGATCCGTTGTCAGCAAATTCTTTTCGTGAAGCTGCTCGAGAATACTCATAATCCCTCCAGCTCGATGCACGTCTTCCATATGATACTGTTTAGAACTGGGAGCGACTTTACAAAGATGCGGTGTGCTACGGGATAACTTATCAACATCTTCCATTGTAAATGTCACTTCACCCTCATAAGCCGCTGCTAATAGATGCAACACAGTATTGGATGAACCGCCCATTGCAATATCCACTCGCATCGCGTTAACAAACGAGTTGCGGTTAGCTATGTTACGCGGCAAAACGGAATCATCTTCCTGCTCATAGTAACGTCGCGTAAGCTCAACAATTTGTCGCCCAGCCTGTTCAAACAAGGTTTTTCGCAACGCATGCGTCGCCAGCAAACTGCCGTTGCCGGGTAACGCCAAACCCAGCGCTTCGGTTAAACAGTTCATAGAGTTAGCAGTGAACATACCGGAGCACGATCCACAGGTAGGGCATGCACTTCGCTCTAACGTTGCGCAATCCTCATCGGAAACCGAATCATCCGCTGCGGCAACCATAGCATCGACCAGATCCAGTTTTAACTCTTTATCGGCTAAGCGTGTTTTACCGGCTTCCATGGGGCCACCTGATACAAAAATGGTAGGAATATTCAACCGCATCGCCGCCATTAACATGCCCGGAGTGATTTTGTCGCAATTGGAAATACACACCATGGCGTCGGCACAATGCGCATTGACCATATACTCTACTGAGTCAGCAATGAGCTCTCGCGAAGGCAAACTGTACAACATGCCGTCATGCCCCATGGCAATACCATCGTCCACAGCGATGGTATTAAACTCTTTTGCCACACCTCCATACTTTTCAATTTCACGCGCCACCAATTGCCCGAGATCTTTAAGATGAACATGACCTGGAACAAATTGCGTAAAAGAATTGCAAACAGCAATGATAGGTTTACCAAAATCGTCGTCTTTCATACCTGTTGCGCGCCAGAGCGCGCGAGCACCGGCCATATTGCGGCCGTGTGTGGATCGTCGTGATCGATAATGTGGCATAACATAAATCCGGTAGTTATTTTAGTTTCGAGTTTCGAGTTTCGAGTTTCGAGTTTCGAGTTTCGAGTTTCGAGTTTCGAGTTTCGAGTTTCGAGTTTCGAGTTTCGAGTTTCGAGTTTCGAGTTTCGAGTTTCGAGTTTCGAGTTTTCCAAGCTAAAATTTACAGCATACAAGTCAAGCACAATTTAATTGCTTTTGACTCGCCACTCGTAACTCGTAACTGATTATCAAGCTCTCTTACTCACCAATGCACAAGGTTCCTCCAGATAAATACGATCCAACCAGCCCCATTTGTCTTCAGTAGAACCATCGAACAATCCAAAGAACATTTTTTGCAACGTTTCAGTCACCGCTCCGCGACAACCGGCACCTACGATTTGACCATCAACACTTCGAACCGGCACAATTTCGGCAGCAGTCCCCGTCATAAACACTTCGTCTGCCAGATAAAGTGCTTCGCGAGCAATGTTCGCTTCGACAACTTTGTAGCCAGCCTCTTCAGCCAGAGTAATGACGGTATCTCTTGTTATTCCGGGCAATATGGCGGCGGATGCAGGCGGTGTATACAATTTTCCGTTTCGTAAAACAAAAATATTTTCGCCGCTGCCTTCACTGATATAGCCATTGGTATCGAGCGCAATCCCTTCCGCATACCCATGTCGCTTTGCCTCTTCGACGACCAGTTGTGACGACAAGTAATTACCACCGGCTTTAGCCGTCGTCGGTATCGTATTGGGAGCCACACGATTCCAACTGGAAACTCCCACATCCACACCTTGCGCTAAACTGTCTTCACCCAAATAGGCACCCCATTCAAAAGCAGCAACCGCAACTTCCACCGGATTTTCAAAAGGTAAAACACCGATAGACTTATAACCGCGAAAAGCGACCGGACGAATGTAAGAAGAACCCAAGCGATTTTCTGTGATCACGTCGCGACAAGCCTGCTCTAAAGACTCCAGAGAAAAAGGCAACTCCATTCGATATATTTTTGCCGAATCGAACAACCGCTTTACATGATCACGTAATCGAAAAATGGCCAAGCCGTTGGGCGTTTCATAACAACGAATACCTTCAAAGACAGAAGAGCCGTAGTGAATCGCATGACTTAACACATGCACTTTGGCGTCGTGCCAATGAATTAAATTACCGTTAAACCAGATTAAGTCAGGCTGCTTGATGGCCATGGGTTGCTCCTTCGTTTTGTGTCGATTGCGGTAGTTTGAACAGGTGTTCATTTTTTAAAATAAAAAATTCCAGTGAATCACAAAGCGCTTGTTGGCTGGCTTCAATTATGCTTGGAGAACAGCCAATGGTATTCCAGACTTGTTCCTGATAATTGGCCTCGATCCAAACGTGTGTATTCGCGCCAGTTGCCGCTTCAGGGTTTAAAATGCGCACTTTGTAGTCGGATAATTTGCTAAGCTTTAGTTGCGGCCAAAAGCGATGCAGAGCATCTTTTAATGCTCGATCGATGGCTTCTACTGGGCCACGACCTTCGCCAGCAGCCCAAACACTTTGCTTACCAACCAAAACTTTAACTGACGCATGATGTAGCCCCGGCTCCTGACCACGCTTCAAACTGTGAACCGATAACTCTTCAACCGAAAATGGTTTCACATAATTGTTGCGCATTTTTCGCAAGAGCAGTTCTAACGAAGCATCGCCTTCTTCAAACTGAAAGCCCGCTTTTTCTTTGTTTTTAATGACTGATAATGCAGTTGATAAATCATCAACCGGATACTGAAACGCATCGGCTTTTTGTTGCAAGTTACTGCGACCCGCTTGATTTGAAACCAAAATATGCCGTTGATTACCAACTGAATCCGGTGCAACGTGTTCATAGCTGTGACTGAATTTACGTACGGCGGATGCGTGTAATCCGGCTTTGTGTGCAAACGCCGAGTTACCCACATAAGGAGCGAAAGGATCCGGAGTACGATTACATCGCCCCGCCACGCTGCGCGAAAGCTCGGTCAATCGAGCCAATTGTTTATCACTCACTAACGAATAATTCTTTTTTAACTGCAAGGTCGGCAACAATGAAATCAAATTGGTATTACCGCAGCGCTCTCCATAGCCGTTTATCGTTCCTTGTACCATCCAGGCGCCCGCTTCAACCGCAGCAAGTGCATTAGCCACCGCCAACTCACAATCGTTATGGGCATGAATACCCAATTTGCAGTGAAATGTTTTTTTCAACTTCAGTACAGTAGCGTGTATGTCGGATGGCAAACATCCACCGTTAGTATCACATAAAACCAATCCATCCGCTCCGGCGTCTAACGCCGCCTGTAGACACCGTTCGGATGTTTCTGAGTCATCAGAGTAACCATCAAAAAAATGCTCAGCATCAACCCAAACTTCGCGACCTTGCTGTTTACAAAATGCGACCGAATCAAAAATCATGCGACAGTTTTCTTCAATAGAGGTGTTAAGCACCTGCTCAATATGGAAGCGTGAAGACTTAGCCACTAAAGTGACAACAGGCGCGTCGGCCGCTAATAATTTTTTCAGTTGTTCGTCGTCTTTGGCTTGAACATTTGGCTTACAGGTTGCACCAAAAGAAACTAACTTTGCTTGTCGCAAAGGCTTTTGTTTTAAGTGTTGGTAAAACTCGTCATCGGTTGGGTTCGCGCCTGGCCAACCGGCTTCAATATAGTGCACACCAAACTCATCCAACATGCGGGCAATGGCAAGCTTGTCCGTCACCGAAAATCGAATACCCTGCATTTGCGAGCCATCACGCAATGTCGTGTCGTACAATACAAGAGACAGAGCCTTTTGCTTATTGTTTTCAAGCGGATTGTGCATAACTGACTCCATCCAATACATTGAGATGCGTAACATCGAACAACTTATCCAACTGTCGCGTCAGTAGTGGTAAGCTGCGGTTACTGGAAACTCGCAGCGTGACATCGAACTGTGCGCATTCTGGAATTTCCATAACGTTCATTCCAGTAATGTGAAAGCCTCGGTGTCTAATTGTTCGTAACACTCGCTCCAAACTGGCGTGTTGATTACTCAATTGCATATGGATCAGAGCTTTCATGATGGGGTGTCCTCTAACATTTCCGAATTTGCTGCACCAGGTGGAACCAGTGGCCAAACGTTTTCCCGACTGCTGATACAAACATGCAATAAGCAAGGGCCAGTTTGCTTCTGTAACCATTTGATGGCTTGCGACTCTTCAGATTGATGGGTGATTCTTTTTGCCGGAATACCAAAAGATTGAGCAACCGCGACAAAATCGGGATTATCGGATAGATCGATTTCGCTAAATCGCTCAGCAAAAAATAATTGTTGCCATTGCCGTACCATGCCGAGGCTTTGGTTATCGATCAAAACAATTTTTACCGGTAACTGGTATCGATTCAGCGTCATCAACTCCTGCAAATTCATCGCAAAAGATCCATCGCCACACACGTTAACGACGCAGGTATTCGGCTCTGCCAGCTGAGCGCCAATTGCAGCCGGTAAACCATACCCCATGGTGCCTAACCCACCCGAAGATAAATGACGCGAACTGTTATCGAACTGACAATGCTGTGCCACCCACATTTGGTGCTGCCCAACGTCACAACTGATAACACAGTTAGACGGTAATGCTTTCGTTAATGCATTTAAAAACCTTGGTGCATAAATTCCGGCACCGGGTGCATCGTAACGCCAAGCATAATTTTTTTTGTTTTCAAGACAACTTTCTCGCCACTCTTCGATATCCAAACTCGAAATTTGATCACACAATTGTTGAAGCGAACGTTTCACGTCACCTTCAACGGCAACATGAACCTGTCGTAACTTATCGATCTCGGCCGGATCAATATCAAATTGAATCACCTTGGCATTGGGCGCAAATTTTTCCAGGTTGCCGGTCGCACGATCATCAAAACGAGCACCTAGTGCAATCAGTAGGTCACAACTTTGCACAGCAAGGTTCGCCGCTTTCAATCCGTGCATACCTAACATACCTAAAAAGAACTCATCATCGCCACAGCTACCAATACCTTTCAACGTAGAAACCGAAGGCACGCGCCACCGCCTTAATAATTGACGCAACTCTTCTTCTGCTTTTGAAATGCCTACACCACCACCAACATAAACGAGAGGTCGCTTCGCTTTTAAAATGAGATGTTTAGCACAGCTCAAATCGGTCATATCCATTAACACCGACTCGCTTTCTACCAACGTGAATTCACTGGGTGAAAACGGCGCAAATTGAACGTCTTTTGGTACGTCAATCAATACTGGTCCAGGTCGGCCACTGATTGCCAGGTGCATCGCTTCGTTCAAAATTTGCGGCAATTGCGTTACCGACTCCACCAAATAGCTGTGTTTAACTACGGGCAGCGTCACACCCAAAATATCGATTTCCTGAAACGCATCTGTACCAATTAACGGACTCGCAACTTGTCCTGTAATGGCTAGCATGGGCACCGAGTCCATATAGGCATTCGCCAGCCCGGTCACCAGATTTGTAGCTCCAGGGCCAGAAGTTGCAAGACACACACCCAACTTACCTGAAACGCGAGCAAACCCATCGGCTGCCAGCGCGGCGCCCTGCTCATGTCGACACAAAATATGACGCAATGAGCTGCCAACCAGCGCGTCATACACCGGCATAATGGCACCACCCGGATAACCAAAAATGGTTTGTACACCCGACTGGCTCAATGCCTTTACGATGTATTCAGCCCCTGTTATCGTTTCAATGCTCATAAGCGTTTATTACGACCTTTATAATTTCAAAAAACGCGAACCCATGAAAACAAAAAACCCCCGAATCTTTCGATGCGGGGGTTTTTACATTCTGCTACTTTTTTAGTGCTATAACAGACCCCGCGTTGCTCTAATGAGCACCACAATAATCACGTTAATAATCACTAAAATTGAGTTTTGCATAAATTAAACTTTGCTTGCGGTTACTTTACTTTTAATCAAAAAATGAGTTACTGCAAATTGCAGCACGTCTCCAGTTGTTTGACTTTATAAGTGATGAGAAAAAATGAGAAATACGTTTTGGTTATATGGATAATTTGAGCTTAATGGAATACGAATTTATACCACTCACACTTAAGTAAAAACAATGACTCTAAAAAAATACCTAAACATCCGTGTTTAGGTGTTACACACTACTTACGAACGTTGCGATACATTCCGATGCCTAACACAAGCATCATTACGAAACTCCAGCTTCCTCCTCCACTTTCATAACTGGAGCTACTGCCATGTCCGTGGCTGGAGCCAGAACCCGAGCCAGCACCCGAGTCGTACCCATCATCGTAATCTAAAGACTCAAGGGGAACCCCATTCAGTGCATAAAACTCGTTGTAGGTTTCAACCAGTCGCTCATTGGAATAGGCATCACGAATGATAATTTTGAAATCATAGTGACCACTTGGGTAACCGGATTGCCACTCAAACTCCAAATGTTGTGTGTCAAGCGTAGAGTCTCCTTCCAAGGTAAAGTCAGCGGTCGAATATTCGAACTCCCACTCACGATCTTCGTTCAAAAAGTAAATTTCGGCGTAAACATCAGAGCTTGCGTAGTCGGAATCGACATCAAAAGAAACAGCGAACCGACTGTAATAACCATCGTTGTCTACATCATCAAGCAAGTCTGTGCTGATGTCATAAAACCAGAAGCCCGAACCGTAATTGCTTTCATACGATCGGTCCTCCAGAGGCAACCAATGCAAATCCACATCATCGTAGGAACTGTAAGTGGCGACGATGCCCTCGTAACCGTATTCGTAAAGATCAATGAGAATATCGTAGTCACCGGTGGGATAATCGAAATTCAATACCGTTGTGACGTGGTAGTCGTCTGTTGAATCCGAGCCATTAATCTCAAACACATCGGTAGTATGGTACAACTCCCATGGGCCTTCGTTACGACTGATATACATACGAGCATACACTTCAGCCCAGCTAAAAACGGTGTCTGCATCAAAGCTAATACGGAATTCGCTGTAGTAGCCATCACCATCGATATCATCAAGTAAATAACTGCGAGCATCGTAAATTTCAAAGTTATGTGATTTGATTGAGGTTACGGGTGATTGCTCGCGTTTGGTCCGAACAACACTTGAAATCGGCTTTCTGTTTTTTTCGACATTTTTTTGCACATTTGCGGAGAGTTCCTTAATGATTTTTGCCTGAGATTGACGTTTTGCAGAGCGCTCAACATAGTTTGTAGCAAGCTCAGCAGATTTTTCACTGCGCCCGTCAGTACTAACGCTTGCAACTACTCCAGACCGCAGTGTGTCTACTGTACTTGGTTTCTGCGATTGGCCCATTACCGTTGCCGAAAACAGTAAGGATGTCATGGTTAAAATCAGTGTTTTCTGTTTCATATTCGATTTCCTTTTAATCACCATAACGGCCATTAAACGAAAACCAAACTGAATTGTTGCTGAACCTTGCATTGCTGAAACTACGGGTTGCTACCGATCTCCTTAAAAGTGTCTAAACTTAAGAAATACAAAGAAAAAACGTCAACTCGATCAACCAGTAAGTAGGAACCTTCAACCGAATGCAGCATTCTCTGTACGCACAGCTATTGGTAACACTGGCCAGCAGTGTGCTTTTGGTTGCACTTTTTCGACGATACAAATTACCCACTATTTTGGCCTACCTAATGGTTGGGCTCGCGCTCGGTCAAATGGGACTCGAATTTTTTGGCCCCGACTCCAACGCTCACATCATTGCAGAGATTGGGGTGGTGTTTATGTTGTTTACGCTGGGGCTTGAGTTTTCCTTGCCCCGTGTGGTCGCTATGCGAACTCAGGTTCTGGTATTGGGAACCTTTCAGGTATTGTTGTGTACTTTGGTATTTGTCGCGATCCAGATGATGTTTTCCATTGATACATCGATTGCCTTGGTAATTGGTGCAGCCCTCGCCATGTCCTCTACCGCCATAGTGACCAAGCAACTGAATGAACAGCAAGAAGTCAATAAACGACATGGAATTTTATCCATCGCCACCTTGCTGTTTCAAGATATGGCCGCCGTTCCACTCTTAATTTTGGTACCCATTTTGGCGACTGCCAATACCGAAATGATCGCCACTTCCGTGTCGATAGCTCTGTTAAAAGGCGTCGGCGCGTTTCTTGTGATTATCACCGCAGGCAAGTGGTTACTGCCACGTTTGTTCCATGAAGTGGCGGCGTCGCACAGCGATGAGTTATTCGTCATGACGAGCCTTACAGTAGCTCTGGTTGCCTCCTGGTTTACCCACTGGTTGGGTTTATCTATGGCTCTCGGAGCATTTTTGGCCGGTATGCTTTTGGCCGAATCTCAATTTAAAAATCAGATTGAAACCGAGATACGACCATTTCGCGATATCCTTTTGGGGCTGTTTTTTATCACCATTGGCACCCTAATTAATATTGAAACATTGGTCGCACACTGGGGCCTCATATTTTTGCTGTTACTGGCCTTCATAGCTATAAAACTGGTGCTAGTCATGGCGATTGCTTTGGCGATGAAAGAAAAACTGGAAGACACCTTTAAAGCCGGATTAATTCTCGCCCAAGCGGGTGAACTGGGGTTCGTTTTAATCGGTATCGCCCGCCAGCAAGCCATCATCGATGAACATCTCGCCTCAATCATTCTCTCGGTAGGTGTGCTGAGTATGTTCGCTTCGCCTTTTATGATCCGCTATTCCGGAGATATTACGCGTCGACTTTTCGGCGTTCGGCAACAGGCAAAAGAACAAAGCCAAGCTAAGCAACTGATTGCCGAAGCAGTTAAAGACTTCTCTATGCATGTGATCATTTGTGGCTTTGGCCGAAATGGACAAACCATCAAACGCTTTCTGGATCGACTGGGAATCACTTCGGTCGTGCTGGATCTGGATCCGAAACGAGTTCGGGAAGCCTCTACTGCTGGAGAGGCCATCTACTACGGAGATGCAACCCGACGCAGTATTCTACACGCGGCCGGAATCGAAAACGCGAGGCTGGTGGTGATTACCTTCGATAATAAGAAAGCCACTTTGGATTTGCTGGCTATCACCCGCCTGTATTATCCGCAAGTCCCAGTTATGGTTCGTACCAAAGACGACAGCAACATGGAAACCTATTTACGAGTCGGTGCCAGCCAAGTGATTCCGGAATCGCTGGAGTCCTGCCTGATGTTGGTGGGTCAGGTGCTCTACACATTGGGCTTACCGTTGAAAAAAATTATCGATGAAATTCAGCAGGTTCGTGACGACCGCTATCATTTACTGCAAAGCTTCTTTCATGGTGAGTCGTCGGATTTAATGCGTGTCCTTCAAACACATCATGAACAATTGCATGCGGTTGTTTTAACGGGTAATGCTTTTGCTATTGGCCGTGCCATAAATCAAATCAAGCTTCCAGAACGCATCTATATTGAAGCAGTCAAACGTGGCAAACAGTCGTATACACCACCCGATCGCAATTTTTTATTACATCTGGGAGATATCGTTTTATTATCGGGTGATCCGGACAGCATTGAGCATGCCGAGAATATTTTATTTAGCGGATAAACATACCCGAAGCAATTGAGTTTCAGCTATAGTCTCTATTCCATTGAGTGAACTTCGGCCAATTTGGCTTGTATGTACTCGCTGTGACGTAAATGCAATAAATCAGAGATACGACGAATAAGATGCTCTTCATAGGCGTGCACTTTTCCATCCGCCAAAGCGACTTTCCATAGTAATCGTATCAAACGCACTTTTTGCTCAAGTTGGTAATGCTCATTGAGTATTCGGGTAAACTCGTGAAAGTCAGTTGCAAATAAAGCTTTATCGGTTGCAATTTCGTATAAATCTTTTGCATCTTCTTCAGTCAAATCGAATTCTTGTTTTAACAATAACAAGATTTGCTCTTGCTCTTCGTCTTTAATTTCAAAGTCCATTTTCATCACTTCAATCATTAACACGGCAGCCGCCACTCGCAGAGAGTGCTCAACTTGCTCCGGTGTGGCACTTTCAATTTGTAAATGCTTTTCAAAAAACGCTTTTAATTTATCTAACATGATACAACTGCTATGCTTTGTTCAGACCATTAAAGGACAATATAGTTGGTTTTATGATCCGACCGCAAGTAGCAATTAGCAGTTGCCTGTTGGGCGAAAGAGTGCGTTACAACGGTAACCATAAACATTTGACTTATCTCACCGAGGTATTATCGCCAACGATTGAGAGTTGTCCAGTTTGCCCGGAGGTCGCTTCTGGCATGTCGGTTCCTCGCCCTCCCGTTCAATTGGTGCGCGCAAAAATGGGGCTGGAGTTACAGGAAGTAGACCCGCCTCACACCAATCACAGTTTTGCTATGCAAAAAATGGTCGCCCGGTTTGTTGACGATAACCCTTATATTGCGGGCCTAGTGAGCAAAAGCGGTTCACCCAGTTGTGGTCAAAAAGATACTTCGTTAATCGACAAACGCGATCAATCTCGGCGTTACGGTGCCGGTTACTTTGTCCGATTGCTGTATAAGCAACGACCTTACCTGGCAATGATCGATGATCACGACATATTGAACGACGAGTTTCGCCACCGCTTTCTGCTTCATTGTTTTACAATAGGCCGATATTTTCATGACATTCAGCTCAATGAAGAAAATGGTGCGCGCGCATTTTTACACCATCATCGGCAGTTATTTCTTGCACTGGATCCACAACAAACACGACAGCTCACCAACCTACTCAATCAGTGGCAATCTGGCCGCGATACTGAGCACCACTTTCTAATGACATTAGCCCGACTATTGCAATATCCTTTTCGCATCAACCAAGCGTTTAGTGTGTTAGAAAAGTTCAGTGAAAGTCAGGATGCTGCCACTCGTTCGGCATTGCGACTCATAATTAAAAGCTTACGACGTACCGACAGCGATCAGTGGATTTCGATTCTATTTCACGCTCATCTTAGTCAGTTAATCCAACAGTTTAAACTCGAACACTTAATGGACAATCCATTTTTTATTCCCTATCCAATACAACTGATGCAAAGCACACAGAAATTCCGTTCCAGCCTAGTTTAAACGCTTAAGTCGCAATTTTTCTGGTTAGTACCTTTGAAGAATGTTTCTTGGTATAGTTCGCAGGTTTATAAAAAAATAAATTCACTTTGGGGATTTTCCATGAAGAACAAACTTATCCTAGCAATAGCCATCGCCACAACTTTGTCGGGCTGCCAAAAGCAAGAGTCGAGCGAGCATACACCCGCTGCCGCTGAAAAAACTACAACCGTTGAAGCTAGCGTTAATGAGCCTAAAAAATACTCCGTTATCGACGACAGTCGCTTTGGCATTTATGCAGAATTTACATTAACCAGCGACCTTTCGCATTTAACGGATAACCAGAAAAAAATGCTAGGGCTGTTAATTGATGCCAGTAAAATTATGGACGACCTTTTTTGGCAACAAGCTTATGGCGACAAAACGGAACTGCTTGGTCAAATTGCAAATGACAACGCTCGCTACTTTGCCGACATCAACTATGGCCCATGGGACCGACTCCAAGGCGATCAACCCTTTTTAGCTGGGTTTGGTGAAAAACCATTAGGCGCTCGCTTTTATCCTCAAGATATGAGCAAACAGGAATATGAAAATTGGCGCAAAGCCAATACCGAGACCTTGGCAACCGACAAGTTCGCTGAACTCTACACAATGGTCGAGAGAAATCAAAATGGTGAATTACAACTGGTTCCCTATAACGTCAAGTTTAAAGAATCGCTGGTAAAAGCCGCTCAACTACTAAGAGAAGCATCCGAACTCGCTGAAAATACAGAGTTTAAAAACTACCTGAAGCTACGCGCTCAAGCGTTGTTGAGCAATGACTACCAACCTTCAGATTTTGCCTGGATGGATATGAAAACCAATCCAATAGAGCTGGTGATCGGCCCCATTGAAACCTACGAAGATCAGCTGTTGGGTTATCGCTCGGCATTCGAAGCTTATGTGCTGATTAAAGATCTGGCTTGGAGTGAGCGACTGGCAAAATTTGCCGCTTTTTTACCCGAGTTGCAAAAAGGGTTACCGGTTGATGAAAAGTACAAACAGGAAATGCCGGGTACCGACGCTGATCTTAACGCATATGACGTAATTTATTACGCAGGTCACTCAAACGCTGGTTCCAAAACCATCGCAATCAACCTGCCGAACGACGAAGAAGTTCAACTAGCAAAAGGCACACGGCGTTTGCAATTAAAAAACGCAATGCGCGCTAAATTCGATAAGATATTGGTCCCCATCTCTAAGCAGTTGATCGCAGAAGAGCAGCAAGAATACGTTACTTTTGATGCTTTCTTCGCGAATACCATGTTTCACGAAGTCGCGCATGGCCTCGGTATCAAAAACACCATTAACGACAAAGGCATGGTACGCACGGCATTAAAAGAAACGGCCTCTGCCCTAGAAGAAGGCAAAGCCGATATTCTTGGTCTTTATATGATTACTGAACTGTTTAACAAAGGCGAAATTACGGAAGGTAAACTCATGGACAATTACGTTACTTTCCTCGCAGGTATTTTTCGTTCCGTTCGTTTTGGCGCCTCTTCCGCTCACGGAAAGGCGAATATGGTACGCTTTAACTTCTTCAAAGAAAAAGGGGCCTTTAAAGTAGATGCAAAAAGTGGTCGTTATAGCGTCGACTTCGACAAGATGACCGAAGCCATGAACGAGCTTTCGAATTTGTTGCTAACCTTGCAAGGAAATGGCGACTATCTAGGCGCTAAAAACCTGCTTGAAACCAAAGGTGTCATTACCGCAGATTTGCAAGCCGAGTTAAACAAATTAACCGAAGCCAATATTCCGGTAGACATCGTATTCAAGCAAGGAAAATCGGTTCTTGGGTTACACTAGGTCACAACTTGATTTACCAAGGGTGCACGGCACCCTTTTTTATTCGCTTAACGAACATCCATCAATATCAAAGTTAAAAACCAGGTCAATGAATTGCGCTGGATTAAAACTTCATCGAAAGGTAACATTAAAGCACTATACTATACTGCACTGCACCAATAAGAATATTCACCTGCCAGTCGTCAGGGGCAAAATAAAGGTAACACTATGAATTTAAAAGATAAAGTTATTGTGATCACAGGCGGTGCGCAAGGCTTGGGGTTTGCCATTGCGGAACGTCTTGGGCAACAAGGTGCTCAGCTGGCACTGATCGATATCAATTCCGAATCTTTAGCTCTTGCCAAAGAAAAGTTGAATGAACAGGGATATCCGGTGGAAAGTTTTACGGCAAACATCGCAGACGAAGCGGAAGTCATTCAAGCTTTTGACAAAGTAGTTGCTCACTTTCATCGAATTGATGGCCTCGTTAATAATGCAGGAATTACCAGAGATGGGCTGTTAGTCAAAGTCAAAAATAATGAGGTCGTTGATACGTTAAGTCTGAGCAGCTGGCAACAGGTGATCGATGTTAACCTTACCGGCGTGTTCCTTTGCGGTCGTGAAGCAGCCAAACACATGATTCAAAACAAATCCGAGGGGGTGATTGTTAATATCTCCTCTATTTCACGTCATGGTAATGTTGGTCAGAGCAACTACGCTGCTGCCAAAGCTGGTGTAGCAGCGCTCACCACAACCTGGGCAAAAGAGCTCTCGCGCTACGGTATTCGAAGTGCTGCCATTGCGCCTGGCTTTATTGAAACTGAAATGACACAGGCCATCAAGCCAGAGATACTGGACAAAATCAAAGCAACCATTCCACTGAAACAAATGGGCAAACCCGGACACATTGCACGAACGGTAGAGTTTATTTTAACCAATGACTACTTAAGTGGCCGAGTGATCGAAGTGGATGGAGCACTAAGGCTTTAATCGAAAGACGTTTTCAACAGTTAAGACTGTTCATTTTATAAGGAAGCTACGGTCTTTCTTTTGAATTTGGTTACAATTTCGTTTCCGTAAATATCACCGATACGATGTCATTGCATTACCATTTTCAAAGTGCTTGAATAAGTAAAAAAAACGAGTAACCCTCATATAGAAAACACATGAATGACAAGGAGTTAAAATGGGAATTATTATCGTATTAGCGTTACTGCTCATGTTTTTGTTCAGTTAATCGGGCTTTAGGTGCTACCGAAATGAATAAGGCGAGTGACTACTCGCCTTTTTTACGTTTCACATTTTCCGACCAATTTATCGCTAACGTTAGTTATTGGTATTTATCTGCCCACTGTTTCAATTGGTAAATGTACATAAACCAAGTTAAACCAACCGCCATGGTTTTATTATTAGTGTCCATTTTTTGCCCTTGCAATTGGTATCGCCACTCATTTGCTTTTTCAATATCAGAAAAGAAGCGTTCAAACAAAGTTTCACAAACATCCGGGTTACGCAACTCTTGTGGCAACCACTTGCTTTTGAAGGCGTAGTTCACAGCTGATTTAAGATCTGGAAACTGCTGTCCCAATTCTCGTAGCAACATGTCTTTCACATAATCAGCAAACTCCGTTTTTAACAGTGGGAACTCATCACTGACGACTTGCTGATTATCATCTTCCATATCCGATTGCTCAGCGACAACCTCTTCCACATGCTCCAAAGCCAAAGCGCGTATTTTGTCACCGTATTTTTCATCCATATGGCGGATAAAAGCGCGATCACTTTCACATAATGACGAAAAATCGCCTCCTGATTGACTCACTCTTTCACTGAGCGCTTCGAACGACGCTCGATCTTCTTCGCTTAATATTTCTTTCAGTCGCTTCAGGTGCGCTTGTAATGACATAATTAAACCTTTTTAAACAGCAGAGATCTTCAACCCTCGGTCCACATATTCTTGAAGATCAACGCCAAATGCTCGATTAGGGACCGCCTTTATTATACGGTATGTTTGGGCTGAAGCGTCTAAATCAATCTTTGACATGTCAATAATACGCTCTCGCTCCCTGGGTTTCTTCCGTTCATCGAGGACCAACAACACTTTAGGTCGCAATTTAAACCGAGGATTGGTTGCGATAACAATGCCTACTTCACCGTTTTCCATTTCTACAATGGAGCCTGGAGGATAAATGCCACGCCACTCGATAAACTGTGTGACGAGTCGATTATCAAAATCTGTATCACGCCCCAACATCAGTATTTTATAAGCATCCATAATACTGCGAGAGTGATCGTAACATCGGTCGGACGTTATCGCATCAAAGGTATCAACAATGGCTACAATTCGAGAAAAGGTCGAGATTTGTTGATCCGTTAAAGCCCGCGGATACCCCGTTCCTCCCAAGCGTTCATGGTGAGTGTACGCGACATCAATCGCCGCAGGTGACGCATCACGTTTTTTAAGCAAAATGTCATAGCCAAGTTCGGCATGACTGCGCATCACCTCCATTTCTTCTGGATTCAACTTCCCTGGTTTATTTAAAACATAATCGGGAACTTTAACTTTTCCAATATCATGCAACATACCCGCAATGCCAATTTCCTCCATTTGCTCCTGAGAAAACCCTAAAAACTTAGCAAAGGCAATACACAAAATACCAACATTTAAACAGTGTTCAGCCGTGTAATCATCCTTTTGCTTGATTAATGTTAGCATTAATAATGCACTTTCATTGCGAACGATACTCTGTACACACTCCTTGACGTGTTCTTTAACTGCCGCAATTTGAAAGTCTTCTCCTAACATCACCCGATCGAGTATGCTCTTTACCAGCTTTTTCGAGCGACGATAGGATTTCGTCGCTGGACGAATTTCAGATTGAATACTGACTTCGCTTTTTAATTCGCGACTTAATTTACTTCGGATAGTATGGGAAACGGTGGTGTTGGCACGAAACTGTTTGTAGACCTCCTCATTCGGAAAATCAACGTACACAAACTCGCACTGACTCTTAACCGAATCGATATCTTCTTGATCCTGAATGGTGAACCCTTGTAAAAGAAAGTTGGTTTCGCTCCAGTCTCGATCAATGTCAGAAATAAACATTCCAACTTCCAACTGGCTGGCCAATACTTTTACACGTTTTAAATGCGACAAAACAAGCTCACCTTTCAATCCTTGATACATAAAGCATAATCAATATCCACTCTATTTGCATCTGGATATCGAATGTCTTACAAAAGGCTACGTAACCCCGCAATCATCGACTCAAGCACAGGCTGAACTTGCGCTGCTTTTTCGTGATGGTAACTTAAATTGTTTTCATCCATATAAGTTGCCTGTGACAACTCCAATTGTACGGCATGAATGTTTCTATCCGGTTGACCGTAGTGACGCGTAATATAACCACCTTTAAATCGACCATTGACCACTTTGGAATAGTTACCGCACCCAAATGAATCGATCCATTGACGCACGCTATCACCACAACTGACGCCATTATTGGTACCAAAATTGAAATCGGGAAGCTGTCCCTCGAAAAAACGAGGAACTCTAGAAGCAATGGAATGTGCTTCTACTAGAATCACTTGACCAAACTGCTGTGCCAGCCGACCAAGTTCCAGATTCAATTTTTGATGGTAAGGCTGCCAGTAACGAGAAATACGATGTTCAATGTCATCGGCTTTAGGAGTACTAGATGGCAAATATAGGGGGGTTAAATCGAAGCTAGTGGTTGGGCACAACTCCGTATTGTTCGCACCTGGATAAAGTTCTTGTCCATCGCACGGACGATTTAAATCGATGACATATCGTGAATATTGGGGACATATCAAAAAACATCCCTGATCCAGTGCAAAGTCATACAGTTGGCGCAAATACCAGTCGGTATCTTTCATTTTTTTCGCCTCAGGTGTAACAGACGACAACATTTCCGGAGAAAGACAGGTCCCGTTATGCGGCAAGCTGATCACAAGCGGAACCGATCCTTCACGCCATTCATAAGGCTCAACTTGCAAACGCCCATCTGAATAAAACGGTTGTTTATCGGGATGCAGCCATCGCTTTCGCGCAGCTTCTGAGTTAAGCGTAAATTCGGTATAAAAATCGGCAATCAATGCATGTGTGTTGGTAGCAAAATCACTCAACAATGGCTCAGTCTCTGACCAGTTATGAGCCTTTCCGATGATCCTTTCAATTAATAACCGGTAACACGCATAAGAAACCGTCGCATGAAACTTATCCGGTGCACCGATTTGAGTGGCATAATTTTTAATAGAACTTAATGTTTTATTCAACCCATCTTTATAACCTAACTGCCAATAATACTCCGCAGCCAGCCTAGCATGGGCCATGTGGTTGAATTCATCTACAGGAAATGAGGCATTTTCGATTTTTGTGACGTAATCGGTTGTCGATAATTTTTGGTAATATTGCATACTTCAGCGATTTCGATTGCTTCAAATTTCGCTATTTTATACCATCGCTGCCTCAAATTCTTGTCTATACAATCAGCCGTACCGATTATGCAGAAGTCTGAATCTCGTTATTTGAAAGTAAAGCGCCATATCATGGATGGGATTAAAAACGGTGTCTGGCAAGCTGGCCAGCAGGTTCCTTCCGAAAATGAGTTAGTGCAATTATGTCAAGTCAGTCGAATGACCGCTCGTCGTGCGCTAGAAGAACTCGACTCCGAAGGCATCCTATTTCGGGTTCGCGGAAAAGGTTCATTTGTTGCGGAAGAAAAGCATCAAAGCTCTTTGCTGGAAATTAAAAACATTAAAACCGAAATTACCGAGCAAGGACACAAACATAAAGCACAGCTGGTTGAAATGAGCGAAATTCCTGCCAGTCTTGAGTTACGGGAACTGTTTGAGCTCGAAGAGAATGCCATGCTGTTCCACTCCATCATAGTGCACTATCAAAACGAAGATCCGGTACAAGTTGAAGAGCGCTTTATTAATCCTCTGGTTGCCGGTGAATACTTACAACAAAACTTCAAGTCAATCACACCGAATGAATACCTAACGCGAATTGCTCCTGTGACCGAGGCAGAGCATATCATTGAAGCCATAGTGCCGGAAAAGCAATTCTATAATTTGTTGCAGTTGGAAGATGAAGAAGCTGTGCTGCTGTTGACTCGAATCACCTGGAGTTTCGATAAGGCTGTCAGTTATGCCAAGCTTTACCATCCAGGCAAACGCTATCGACTTAGTAGTCGGTTTACACCCAAAAGCTAACTGCCACAACTCTCCATACAACTGAATCAGCCTGTCAGATTGTTGCAGGCTGAAGAGCTAACACCAGGTTTATTTTAGCAACTTATACAAGCTCACTTTGGTATTTAACTGATTGAAAAATACAACTAAAACAACTTGTATATACAGGTTAATCCTTTATACTTTGTCCAATCTAAACATTCACTCAATGTAAAGGTGACGCAATGAACGACAATCGCATTGACAAAACCCGAGAAATTCGTGCACCCCATGGTACAAAGTTATCGGCTAAGAGCTGGTTAACCGAAGCGCCTTTGCGCATGTTGATGAACAACCTTGATCCTGAAGTTGCCGAGCACCCTCAAAGTCTGGTGGTGTACGGTGGGATCGGCCGTGCTGCTCGTAATTGGGAGTGTTACGACAAAATCATAGAAGCATTACAAAGCCTTAATGACGATGAAACCTTACTGGTACAGTCAGGCAAACCTGTTGGCGTTTTTAAAACGCACGCGGATGCGCCACGTGTTTTGATTGCCAACTCTAACCTGGTACCACAATGGGCTAATTGGGAGCACTTTAACGAACTGGATAAGAAAGGCCTAATGATGTATGGCCAGATGACGGCAGGGTCCTGGATCTATATTGGTAGTCAAGGCATCGTTCAGGGCACTTATGAGACCTTTGTTGAAGCAGGTCGCCAGCATTTCAATGGCGAAACCAAAGGCAAATGGATATTGACTGGTGGCCTTGGCGGAATGGGTGGTGCGCAACCGTTAGCTGCGACCATGGCTGGATACTCGATGATCGCCGTTGAATGTGACGAAACCCGTATCGATTTCCGTTTACGCACCCGCTACGTAGACAAAAAAGCCCAAACGATTGATGAAGCGATGACGCTACTTAACGAATCTCTTGAAAAAGGAGAAGCCATATCCATCGGTTTGCTTGGTAATGCCGCCGATGTGTTTCCAGAAATGGTGAAACGCGGTATCAAACCGGATCTGGTAACCGATCAAACTTCGGCGCACGACCCAATAAACGGATATCTGCCTCAAGGTTGGACCGTTGAAGAATGGCGTTCGCGCGCCAAAAGCGAACCGGAAGTCGTTGCTCGCGAAGCTCGTAAATCAATGGCGGAACAAGTGAAGGCAATGGTCGCCTTTTATGAAATGAATATTCCAACTGTGGATTATGGCAATAACATTCGCCAACAGGCATTTGATGAAGGTATCGAGAATGCCTTTGCCTTTCCTGGTTTTGTACCCGCTTATATTCGCCCTCTTTTTTGCCGAGGAGTTGGACCATTCCGCTGGGCAGCACTTTCTGGTGATCCAGAAGATATTTATAAAACCGATCAAAAAGTTAAAGAAATTATCGCCGACGATCCGCATCTTCATAACTGGCTCGATATGGCACGAGAGCGCATCAGCTTTCAAGGATTGCCAGCTCGCATTTGCTGGGTTGGATTAGGCTTAAGACACAAATTGGGGTTGGCTTTTAACGAAATGGTTCGTAATGGCGAACTGAAAGCGCCTGTTGTCATTGGCCGTGATCACTTAGACTCCGGATCTGTTGCGAGTCCAAATCGAGAAACCGAAAGTATGAAAGACGGATCCGATGCTGTTTCTGACTGGCCACTGCTGAACGCCATGTTAAATGTTGCTGGTGGAGCAACTTGGGTATCATTGCATCATGGTGGAGGCGTAGGTATGGGATATTCTCAGCATTCCGGTGTTGTGATTTGCTGTGATGGCACTGAAGCGGCAGACCGACGCATTGAGCGAGTACTTTGGAATGACCCGGCTACGGGTGTGATGCGTCATGCTGATGCAGGTTATGAAATTGCCCAGCAATGCGCCAAAGAAAACCATTTGAATTTACCCATGTTGAATGACTGAGAGTGAGCGATGAATAGCATAGAACTGGTTCCCGGCAAATTAACATTAGCGGATTTGCGAAACATATACCAACAGCCTGTTCAATTAAAGCTTTGCAATTCTGCAGTTGAGCTAATCAATCGCTCAGCACAAACCGTTCAAGATTGCATCGACAAAAGTCAAACTGTTTATGGCATCAATACCGGTTTTGGACTGTTAGCACAAACTCGCATTCCAAACGACAAACTGAGCCTGTTACAAAAGTCATTGGTACTTTCACATGCCGCAGGCCTCGGTAAAAGCCTAGATGATGCAACGGTTCGCCTGTTAATGGCACTGAAAATCAACAGCTTGTCGCAAGGACATTCCGGCATTCGTTTACAAACAGTGGAGCTGTTAATCCAACTGCTCAATGCGGAAGCATACCCGGTTATTCCTGAAAAAGGGTCGGTCGGAGCTTCCGGCGATCTGGCGCCCCTGGCACATATGAGCGCAGTGTTACTCGGAGAAGGTGAAATTCGTCTTCGAAATGAAGTAATACCCGCTAGCGAAGCTTTATCAAAACTCGCTCTGGAGCCACTTGAATTGGCACCAAAAGAAGGTTTAGCTTTGCTTAACGGAACTCAAGCTTCTACCGCGTTAGCGCTCAAAGGCCTGTTCCTTGCCGAAAATAACTTTGCTGCGGCTATGGTGGCTGGAAGTCTAAGTGTTGATGCATTGATGGGCAGTGTTACACCATTTGATCATCGGATTCATCAGGTTCGTGGCCATCAAGGACAAATTGATACCGCATCGCTCTATCGCGAGTTATTGGCCGACAGCGAGATTAACTTATCCCATAAAGATTGCGATAAGGTACAGGATCCCTACTCGCTCCGCTGCCAGCCACAAGTGATGGGTGCTTGTTTGGATCAATTAAGGTATGCCTCACAAACCCTATTAATTGAAGCCAATGCGGTATCCGACAATCCGCTGGTATTTACCGAAGAAGGTGATATTTTATCCGGCGGAAATTTCCATGCCGAGCCAGTTGCTTTGGCGGCCGATGCCATCGCAGTAGCTATTGCAGAAGTAGGCTCAATTTCAGAGCGGCGTATTGCCATATTTATGGATAAACATATGAGTGGTTTACCCGCATTTCTCGTTAATGATAGTGGTGTCAACTCTGGCTTCATGATTGCACAAGTAACTGCAGCAGCACTTGCCAGCGAAAACAAAACGTTTGCTCATCCTGCTTCCGTAGACAGCTTACCGACTTCGGCCAACCAGGAAGATCATGTCAGTATGGCAACTTTCGCCGCACGTCGCTTAACGGACATGGGCGAAAACACGGGGGGTATTTTGGCAGTGGAAATGCTCTGCGCTGCACAAGGAATTGATTTTCGTTCACCATTAAAAACCTCACCCAAATTGCAATGGGCGTTTGAACATATTCGTAGTTCAGTGGCTTTCTACGATAAAGATCGCTATATGGCTAACGACATGCAGCCCATTCATCAACAAATTTTAACAGGTGATTATTGCCGCTATGCAACAGGACTCTTTGCGTCATTAAAACAATAACACGGGAGGGTTAAAACCCTCCTGCTTTTAATAGTTTTTTATTATATATAATAATAATTTTAATTACTTTAGATCGTATATGAAAAACATTTTCACCATTATTTAAAACTATCTCATTGTTTTACAATAATAAATACATTCAAACTGTCAAAAGTTGACATCCCCGAAATTCAACTATACTGAAAATGGGACCCCACCTATCTCAAAACAGATTCAGTCTATTTAGAGGCTCAATTTGATGTAGATGTAAGGGTTTCCCAGTCTTGGTTGTTACATTATTTATTCCATCCAGTTATGGTACGCCCGGCTCCCCGCCGGGCTTTTTTATTGACTTTCTTTCTCTCAGCTCTTAATTTGAATTCATGATAATCAATCTCGTCTTCTTTTACTTTTTTAATATCCTTTAGTAATTGGGAGGCGCACATTCACATTTAAAAACCTCCCAAATGGGAGGTTTTTTTTTGAAGGAGTCAATATGTTAACTAACGAAAAACTTAACGAATTAAGACAGTCAATCGATCATATCGACCTGGAGCTTTTAGATTTATTAGCGAAACGAACGAAAATTTGTGAACAAGTTGGTTCTCACAAAATCGCTACAGGCTCTCTTACTCGTGATCTTGACCGAGAAAAAGAACTATTAAAAAAGAAACTGGAGCTTGGTCGTCAACTGGGATTAAACCCTCATTTAGTTCATCAAGTATTTGACCTTTTGATCGAATATTCGGTAAAAAAACAGTATCAAATGAAAATTAGTCAATCAGTAAAAAAAGCGCGGATCGCTTTTCTGGGTGACCAGGGTTCCTACAGCCACCAAGCACTACTAAAATATGTATCCGAGAAAAATATACAGCCGTCTCCTTTCGGTTACAAAACGTTTAAAGAAATCCTTACAGCCGTAACTCAAGAAGAAATGGACTTAGGTATTTTACCGATTGAAAATACCACATCAGGGTCAATAGTCGAGGTTTATGATTTACTCCAAGGAGCAGCAATCAGCATCGTCGGTGAAGAAATTTTGGAGATCAATCATAGTCTTGTTGGTAGTAATACCAGTTTCTCGCAAGTCAAACGAGTTCTAGGACATCCACAAGCCCTTACACAATGTAATGACTTGCTCTCTGCAAACCCGAGTTGGAAAATCGAGTATTGCTCCAGCAGTGCCGAAGCAATTGAAGAAGTCATTCGTCGTAACGAGATTGGAACGGTCGCGATTGCAAACGAGTTTGCTGCCGACATGTATCAATTGAGCATTGTTAAAAGAAATAGTGCCAATAGCCGAAAAAACTATACGCGTTTTATTGTCATTGCTAAAGAGTCACAGCAATTACCTCAAGAAGTACCATGCAAAGTATCATTTGTATTTTCTACCGACCAAAATGCAGGTGCTCTGGCTAATGTACTCTATGAATTTAAGGTTCAGAATATTGTGTTAACCAAACTACAATCACGCCCGATACCAGAAATGCCCTGGCATGAGCTTTTTTATGCGGATATTGAAGGACACATTGAACAGCCTGAGGTTATGAATGCTCTGAAAGATGCGGAAAAGCACTGCCAATACCTCAAGATTTTAGGCTGCTATCCTAATTCTGAATTGGAAAAAGCTATGCTTGACGATGAGCTCGCTGCTTCGGCTTAGAGTTAGTATCAGTTAAAAAATGAGAAAGCCATCGCTTTTTAATGTGGTTGCCAACTCATTTGGTGCTTTTGTTTCAGGCAACAAAAAAGGCTTACCCTTACGGATAAGCCTTTCGTTGAATTAAATGCCTGGCGATGACCTACTCTCACATG
>NZ_JBUZOU010000050.1:0-2366 GCF_055326765.1 Pleionea sp. WD8-19
TGCTTCCAGACCATTTATCGAGCCAGGAAATGATCACTGCTTCTGATTTTGAGTTTAGTGAAGCGTTTTTTGAATCGAAAGTTCAAGGTATTCGTGATACATTTAATACTAGAATCAATGGCATTTAAATTTTTTGGCGCAATGTATTAATACGTTTTTTGCAATTATTGAACTGGATATCAATTAGTTTTCAATGACAATTTCCCCAGAACGTCGTAAAAACTTCATGCGTCAGTGATTTTTAAAAATACGATAACAGTGTGATAATTTTTACAACGGCGTTTGAGAAATATTGCGACGAGAGTTTGGCAAATAAGAAATATGCTACGATGAGAAAGTGGTAAAACGGTAGTAAAGCTTCAAAATTCTACGACCGCTAATTTGATAAAAACTACGATGACAATTTAGCACTCTACAATTAACCCGGCCTGCCTAATGAGTGACCCATTGATTTTGTTAATTCTTTTTTTGAGCTTCTTGTTTTCAACTAACAGGGACTTTGTGAATCGGCGCTATAGCTAGTGAACTTAACATTAGATGGAAGTTTACCGCTTTTAATGATTGTCCTTAGCATAAGCATTTCGTCTATACTTTTAGGTAGAGATATTTTGATATTGTTTTTTAGCCGCCCTGATATTGTAACTTGAGCTAAAACAAATTCATCTAATCTAAGTACCAACACTTTTCCTTGATTATTTTTAGATAGTGTAAATAACCGAGCACCAGCGGTATCAGTTAAGTGGAAAAGCAAATAGTTATTCAACTCATCAGAACTAACGTTTACACCTAAAATATCTTTTGACTCAAACCAAACCTGCTCTTCAGTATAAGCTTTAAGTTCACCTTTGGTCTCGCTTAAAAAACGGAGTGTAGCCTCACCAATTTTATCACCTTTGGTTTCAAATTGAATAACTCCTGTAGATTTATTTGTACAAACAGCTTTTACACTCGAGAAAAGCCCTGGTAAAAACTCCTTATATCTAACAATTAGCTCTTGCTTTGACCGAGTTAATGTATGGCGATCTGTTATTTGAACAGAGAAAAACTCTTTAGATGAATTGAAGCCATCGCAACCAGCAAGCATTAGAGTAACAACACAAAATAAATATTTCATAAAAACTTCCCATAATAGCTATTACTACACTTTCAATGACTTACTTATTTTCTTCAAAAATATGTACAACATCACCAACAGAAATTTCACTTTAATGAAACAACCTTTAGTTCACAAATTTCCTCCAAATATCTCGTAAGCCATGGCGTTAAATCATACATTTGATCTTTAAATGACTCTACAAGGCTATGAGAAGTTTCGATCTTTAAAGCAAAGTCAGCAAAAGACTTATCATATTCTGTTAACCAAACCTCAAACCCCATCAACTCTGCAGATGCTTGTATCTGATAAGGCTCTCTTTCACTATGTTCTATGTTAAATTCACTATAGAGAAAGCCTTCACTAATTCGTGATGCCAAACTTTCTAAGCCACCATCAAATTCAATTAATACGAAAGCTTTTGCTCCCATAATTTTCTCGGAGTTACTCATTATTACCGCACTTAATTAGGTTCAAACTTAATAGAAAAACCATTTTTATTTGGCTTTAGCCCGTTAAAACTAGGCTTGCTTTCAAGTAACTTTCGAAATTGAACATCTGCCTTTAAACTATTACCAAATTGGCGATATAAAATATCGCTTTTTATCCAGTAGTCAATATCAAAACTATTAAAATTAATTCTCTGACCATAAGTTGGTTTATTTGGATTTCCTACATATCCCGTTTTAAAAGATCCCGTATACCCAAATTGCAAATCTGGATCTAAACTTTGATATTTTGGCAACAAGTGGGTATCAGCTAAGCCTTCAAATTCAGATTGTAGTCGTGCATGCTTGATTTTGAAAGTAGAAATTCCGCTGACAAACTTAGACACAAGTCCAGCACCAGCGGTAAATAGATTCACCGCCAAATTCTGCTTAGCGGCATTAATCTCTCCACCGTCAAGGAAGTTGCCAGTTAAAATATTTCTTGGTACTCCATTATGCCTATATAGTAGTCCAGCTTGATCAGTAATATCTTTTAGTATTGCCCCAAGAACAGGAAAGTTAAAAAGACCTGAATTGTCATTATAAGGAGCCGCTATAGATTCTCCAGGAAGAGGAGGAAGAGTAAATAAATTGCCAAGTCCTAAAGCATCCGTACCTTGCAAATAGCTTAAGCTTGAAGACCAATCAGAACTCCCACTGGGGGATAGGGATAATCCGACGCAACAATCGTACGCAAAGCCATTTTTCGCCGACACATCAAACAGTTAAATAACAATTTTCGGGACGCTGACCCTACTGGTAAAAAATTTTCCCAGACGCGCTTT
>NZ_JBUZOU010000051.1:0-2165 GCF_055326765.1 Pleionea sp. WD8-19
GTAAACGTCCGAGCAAACACACACTTGACTTAACCGTTCAACTCAACATTCCACGGCATTAACGGTTCTAAGTCATCAGGCTGTTTCGGAAGCTCGTTCAGTACATGCATTAAATAATAAAAGGGTGTGAGGCCATTCGCTTTTGCCGTTTCAATAATACTGTATAGCATCGCGCTCGCATGAGCGCCGTTGGCGGTATTGGAGAACATAAAATTCTTGCGCCCAATCACAAATGGCTTAATGGCTCGTTCAGCGCGATTGTTATCAATGGACAGTTGACCACCCTCAATATAACGAACGAGTTTGTGCCATTGATTCAAGCTGTAGTTAATGGCCGCACCAATCGCTGACTTCGGTGGCACTTGCCGGGAAGACTTCTCGAGCCACTGTTGGTATTGTTTCAGCAAGGGTTTAGCTTGCGCTTGTCTCACTTCGTATTTCTCTTCGAATGTTTTGTCTTTTATCGCTTTTTCAATGCGATACAGTTTTTGAATGTGGTTCAAAGCCCAGTCGGCCTTGCCTGTTTTGTTTTTCCCTGCCGCTTGTTGTGCTTCAGTAAATTTACGACGCGCATGAGCCCAACACCCAACGAGTGTTGCTGAGGTTTGTTCATAACCGGCGTAACCGTCCACTTGTAAGTAACCGGTGTAACCCGATAAATAATCACGCACGCAGAGGCTTCTGCGACACGATTGGTAGTCGTACAAGACAATGTTGAACCCATCTTGATGACTCGGAGAGTCAGTACCGGTGCAATACACCCACATGTAACATTGACTTTTGTCTTCGTGAATGACTTTCAGTGTTGTCTCATCAGCGTGCATAACCGCTTGTTTCAATAACAGCTGGTACCAATGGTCAACGAGTCGCTTCAGTAGCAAGCTGCTTTTCAGTATCCAGTCACTCATGGTTTGACGACTGAGCTCAATACCATGTTGCTTGAACAGTTGCTGCTGACGATACAAGGGAATGGCGTATTGGTATTTGCTGGTAATGATTTGACTGATCAAAGAGGCGGTCGCGAAGCTTTTCGGGATAGGCATCAGTGGCATCGAAGCTTGCTTAATGCTGACGGTCGTTGCCGTCTTTTCACAGGTGCGACAACTGTACTTCGGTCTGACGTGTTCAATCACTTTGATGCGGGCAGGAATGAATTCCAATTGCTCGCTCTTATCCACACCCATACAATGCAACTCGTTGCCACAGCAGTCACACTGCTTATCTTCATCAGCCACGTCATGCACGATGACTTCTCGTGGTAAATCATCGGGTAGCGGTTTACGTTTCGGTTTGTTGCGCGTGTATTCAATCGTTTCGGTTGACTCGGGTTCACTCGACTCGATAAGCGTTTCCAGCTCATCAAACAAATCGCCTTGCGCCGGATGCGCTTCGTTGCTTGAGCCAAACCGTTGATGGCGAGCTTTAAGAAATTGTTCTTCCAGGTATTGGCATTTGGCTTTTAAGGTTTCTATTTCTTTTTGTTGCTCCAGTAAGAGCTTGCGCAATGAGTCCGCATCGTTTGGTAAGTTGTCAGTTGGCGTTTTCATGCGCCACAGAATAACAAAAAATGAATGCCCGAAGTCAACAAGGCGATCAATGGAGGGTAATCGCCGATCAGCGGAGTGTTTGGTAATGAAGGGGTTGATGCGTGTGTAGTTGCTGGATGTCTAACCCCGAGAGTAACCAATGCCATTGTTCATCCGTCAGTGATATGACCGTTTGTTTATGCTTGCGCGGCCATTTGAATTTGTCTTTCTCCAATCGTTTGTACCACAACGCGAATCCAGTCTTATCCCAGTACACCACTTTCAATTTATCACGCGCTTTATTACAAAAAACAAACAACGCATCGCAAAAAGGTGACAGCTGCATATCTTGCTCGACAATCGTGGTTAAGCCGTTAATGGACTTACGAAAGTCTACTGGCTCACGATGCAGATAAATCTCCGACAGCTCAAGCAGTCGCTTCATACTAAAGCTCGAATCATTTCAGCGACCCAGCGGGGAGAAATCGAAGACGGAAATGCCAGGGAACCACCCGCAAATGTTAAAGTGATACTATCGTCATTAACGGGTGGTTTTTCTCGCTCTACTTTTACAAACGATTTTGGCTGTTGCTTGCGTTTCAGCTTTGAACGTACTGCATAGAAATACTTGGCACTAAA
>NZ_JBUZOU010000052.1:0-1997 GCF_055326765.1 Pleionea sp. WD8-19
TACGAACTGGATGGATCAAAGTTCATTATCCTAACGGATAATTTAAATGAACCGCCCTGTGCGGACCCGCTTGCAGGGTGGTGTGGGGGCTGGAGGCTAGATACCTCCGGCTACCCGATTAGGTGTTCTCACTAGCTTTTAAACCACAGTTTGCACAAAAAGAGGCTTTTGGTGTACGAAACAAATGTCCGCACTTAATACACTCAGGCCCAAAATTACTTAACCTATGATGCCAAATTGCAGCATAGTTTGTTTCTTTGAATCCTGTTAACTCAAAATATTTATCTGTAGCTGGTTTGAACGCTAGTTGTGTTGCTGTTTTAAGATCAACATAATGTTCCGCACGGTAGGCTTTAATGCTCTTCATTTGGTTTGTTAGCAATGGTGCGATAGTCTCCCATTCGTGTTCCTTAAGCATGGGAACTTTCATCTTGCATCGCCAGCAAAAGTATTCCTTCATTATTTTTACACCTAACATTAGTAAAATGCGGACCCTAAGAACCACACATCCAAATATCTCACCTCGGAAATTTTCCCATATTTTTTAACAAATACATACAATTAAGATTACCACCTTCTCATAAAGAGTTAAGAAAAAGCGGACCGAATTTCGGCATAACACCCCTGGTTATTTATCACACTAAAATAAAACGCGCCAAATCAATTACTTACAATAATTTACGAAATTCTATTGAGAAACTACCGACGGAATACGCCATAAATAGCCCAAAATTTTGCAGGCTTATCTCGAAACATGTCAATAGAAAAAGGTTAAAAGCGGACGTTTAGACAATAAATAAATCGAGCAAGAAGGAAGCGAGGATGTGCCTCAGCTTTAAGATATTAGCCGAAATTAGCGCTGCAAAATTATATTAATCGCTTTAGATGGATTAGTCTGGACTCCATCTGGCACTTTTGGTTGGGAGAGCTGAATATGACCAGTCAGTCTAATTTCGGCTAATATCTTAAAATAGAAGTTATGGGATCTTTAGAAATCGATAGTGAGACTTAAGGAGTAAAGAAATGGGCACTAAAACTGCGGGACAAAAACATACTAACTGGGACTACGTGAGATTAGGGTTTGTTTGCGTTTTTATTCTGGGTGTAGTTATATTTTACTTTTTTAATTTTAACTATGTTATCTCTGATAGCCAGGAAAAGTGGGGGCAGTTTGGAGATTATATTGGAGGTGTACTTAATCCTGTCGTTGCCTTCTTCGCTTTCGTTTATTTATGGATTTCAGTTGGGATACAAAGAGATGAAATGCGGAAAATGTCCTCGTCGATGGACGATTCATTCAAAGAACAAGTAAAAACGCAAAAAATTCAAGCAATTACAGCACAACTCTCGATGTATAATATCCAATTAGATACTCTAAAAAGAGAAAGACTTTTTATTCTTGAGCATGGATTCGGGAAAAATCCTGTATCTAGCTTTCCTGTTGGTAAAGACGAGTCGCCGACGAAGCCTCTCGATTTTTTAAGCCAAATAAATTCAAGTATAAAAGAAGTAGAGAGTAAACAGAACGAATTATCTGGGAATTTGAGAAATGTACTTGATGGGTTTTTATAACCTTAATAAGAGCAAATTTAATGATTACGTATTAAAGCGTTAGGTAGTGTAAAGGTCTCGAAATCCATTGTACTTGAATTAATCAAATTTATTTTCATCTCCACAAATGGACGCTTATAGAATAGCGAGGTGCACGATTAGGATTAGGTCGAACTCTTAATTCTATTCAGTCAGCTCAAGTATGAGCTACTACACTTTAGTGTTTGAAGTGTAGAATTATGCACATACCAATTCTTCTAATCACATCTCCAAACTTCAGCATAGAGATTTATCCCAAATTCATGCTGACTGATTATATTAAGCGGTAGTGTTTAGAAATCTGTGTCATTTCAGTAAACTGTTAAAAACAGGAATGACCTATGACTCAAGAATTCGACTTTAATAAAGCATTAGAACAACTTCAATCAGGTAAGGCGCTGACCGGT
>NZ_JBUZOU010000053.1:0-1968 GCF_055326765.1 Pleionea sp. WD8-19
CCTAATCGGGTAGCCGGAGGTATCTAGCCTCCAGCCCCCACACCACCCTGCAAGCGGGTCCGCACAGGGCGGTTCATTTAAATTATCCGTTAGGATAATGAACTTTGATCCATCCAGTTCGTAAAGAGAATAAACCTTCCTGAAACAGAAATTCGTTACTTAGAGCTTGTTGAATACCAGGCGTTTTCGAGCTACGCCAAGGGCCTTTACTCGTTCTGCCACAAGCAACCGCGGCTTGAATACGAACACCTCGTTTAAGCAAGTTACGAATTTTCGTCCTAGGCTTAGTCCATTGTCGCCAGTAGCACATCCTGACTCGACGTCGTATCCAGTTGTCGAGATCAACACACTGTTGGTAGGCGTTAGCGATACCAAAATAATTGATCCAACCACGAAGATATTGGCTCAACTTAAACAATTGATAAGACATACTCACTCCCCAGTTACGGTTTGTCAGTTTGCGAACTTCTTGCTTAAATTTATGTAAGGATTTCTCGTGCCATTGGATCTTTCCATATCTAAAAGTAAATCCTAAAAATTTACTTTTAGAGGATTTCACCACCTGACTTTTCTCGGTGTTAACTTTAAGTTTCAACCGAGTTTCAAGAAAGCGTGAGACGCTACTTAAAACTCGTTGGCCAGCTCTTTCACTTTTTACTAGGATGATAAAATCATCTGCATATCGAGCAAATTGGTGACCACGTCGTTCCAACTCTTTATCTAAGTCATCGAGCATAATGTTCGATAACAGAGGAGAAAGAGGACCGCCTTGTGGCACACCTTGAGTACTCGGAAGTAACACCTTCTTATCCATGATGCCTGCTCGGAGATATCGGCCAATCAACCTCATTAAGCGTTTATCTTTGATGTGATAAGAAAGATTTCTCATCAATAAGTCATGATTGACTCTGTCAAAGAATTTCGACAAATCCACATCAACGGCAATATTCCGTTTTTGTTTGATGATTTGTTGAACTTGCTTAACGGCTTGCTGGCCACTCCGGCGAGGTCTAAACCCAAAACTGCTTTCAGAGAAATGTTTATCTACGATAGGCGACAGAATTTGAGTGATGGCTTGTTGGATAAAACGATCGAGAACAGTCGGTATCCCCAATTGACGTTTGCCGCCATCGGGTTTATCGATCTCGACTCGTTTGACCGGTTGCGGTCGATACTTGTCACTGAGTAGCGCCTGTTTACATTGTTGCCAATGCTGCTTGGCCCACTCAGGAAAGTCTTCAACCGATATGCCATCAATTCCAGGTGAGCCTTTATTGGCTTTCACTTGTTTCCAAGCTTGCCTTAAATTCTCAGACTGAAACACTGCCTCGAATAGATCAAAGTTGAAGGTTTCTTGCATTGCATTACGCTGTTTAATAGAAACACCGGACGGTGCCGTTTTATTACTCAAGTAAGACATGATTATTCCTTCAGTTAAATGTTCAACCCTTCACCTTGTCCTACCCATTACGATAGGCATTTGGCTACTATGGTATCTGCTGACTTCTGATAGATGACTTTTACGATTACTCGTAGAAGTGCTTCCTGATGATTACACTGGGATTGTTGCGGGTTTGCTCGTCTCTATTTGCAACGGGATAGGACGCCAAGAGTTGATTTACCAGACTCTGACTGGTAGTCTCCGCAGCGTAAGCGAAGGACGCTTCTCTATCAGATCTCCCCGGATAAGGACATTAGCTTTCTCTGCACAACTGCATCATTTACGGTGGCCGTTAAGTCACTGTGGCTTCGTTGTCTTGTGCCAACTCGCCTTCAGCCTACGCCTCATATGATGTTTTTGTTCATCAGCTCGCAGATTTGCTAGCGGCTTCCTTCAGACCTTTCCTCGCGGATTGGCCCTTGCCATTCGCTAGTAGTTATCGTCTAATAATCATATAGATTTTGACGGTGACTCTCCTACAGAGGACTTTCACCTCATTAGTTAATGCCCATGCCGGGCGTACACAA
>NZ_JBUZOU010000054.1:0-1908 GCF_055326765.1 Pleionea sp. WD8-19
ATTTCATGATTAAGCGAACCCAAGAAGAATGGTTGCAATTGTTTGCCGAACATGAAGCCAGCGGATTGAGTGCCAATGCCTTTTGCCGCGAAAGAGCTTTGTGCAGTAAACATTTCTCCAAACGGAAAAAAGCGTTACTGGCGACGAGCGATCAAACAAGCACGACTTCATTTTTAAAAGTGAAGCGAGCCGAAGCCGTCGCTTTTACTAGAGACAATCGGCTTCAGTTAAAAGGCAATCATTGGCAATTGGACTTACCGGCGAATATTCATCCCGAATGGCTGGCCACGTTGCTACGTTGTTTGTGATGGAGCGATTGCAAGCATTGTCCGAGATTTACCTGCATCGTGATCCGGTGGATTTTCGTAAGTCGATTAATGGCTTGATGGTGATTGTTGAGCAAGACATGCAACTATCACCCTTTCTCGATGCTTTGTTCGTGTTTTGCAATAGAAAGCGCGACAAACTGAAAGTGCTCTATTGGGATAAAACCGGATTTGCGCTTTGGTACAAGCGATTGGAGAAAGATAAGTTCAAGTGGCCGAAGAAACATCGGGATGCAATATTAGCACTCTCTGACGAGCAATGGCATTGGTTGTTATCCGGCCTCGACATTCAGAAAATGCAGCGGCATCAACCGCTGAACTTTCAGTCAGTACGCTGATCGGAATATTCGAACCGCTGATCGGCGAACGCACCAACCGGTGAATTCTTTTGATAGAATACGCCGCATGAATACGACCTCTGACACTTTACCCAACGATATCGAAGCACTGAAAAAAATGGTGCTCGAACTGCAATCGAAGTGTCAGTATCTGGAAGAGCAATTCTTAAAAGCCCGCCAACAACAATTCGGTCAAAGCAGCGAAGCGCATCCGGCACAAGGTGACTTATTTAACGAAGCGGAGCAAACGTTTGATGAATTGCCCGCTGAAGAAAAAGAAACCATCAGCTATAGCCGCAATAAACCAAAGCGAAAGCCATTACCGAAAGATTTACCGCGCCAAGTCATCGTGCATGACCTTGCCGACGATGAGAAACAGTGCGACTGCTGCGGTGAAGAGCTGCACAAGATGGGTGAAGACAAAAGCGAACAGCTGGAGTTTATTCCAGCAAGCATCAAAGTGATTGAACACCTTCGTCCCAAATACAGTTGTCGAACCTGTGAAAAGAGCGAAGAAACTGTATCGATTAAGCAAGCGAAGTTACCGGCAAGCCCTATTCCGAAAAGCATCGCAACACCATCCTTACTCAGCCAAATCATCACCAACAAACACCAGTACGCGCTACCTTTGTATCGACAAGAACAGTTGTTTCAACAACACGGTATTGACCTCAATCGAAAAACCATGAGCGTATGGATGATGAAGTGTGGCGAGCTCTTCAAGCCCATCATTGAGCATTGGCAACAGTTACTGTTGCAACAACCCGTTATTCAAGCGGATGAGACGACGTTGAACGTCTTAAGCGATGACAACAGCAAAAGCTACATGTGGCTTTATTGCAGCGGCGGTGATTCACCGAACCCAAAGAGTTCCATACCGAACCTGGTGTTATACGACTACTCGCCGAGTCGCGCTGGCCAATGCGCTGTGAATTTTTTACAGGGTTATTCCGGCTATTTGCACGTGGATGGCTACCAAGGTTACGAGCAAACCGAAGCCACCTTGGTCGGCTGCTGGGCGCATGCGCGACGTAAATTTGTCGAAGCGCAAAAGGTACAAGGCAAAAGCAAAACCGGGAAAGCCAACTGGGCGCTCAACCACATTCAAAAACTGTATCGTATTGAAAAGCAAATTAACGATAAAACACCGGAAGAAAAACACCGTATTCGACAGGAGCAATCGAAACCCTTGTTAGAGCAATACCAGCAATGGTGCGATAAATCCATTCATCAAGTGCCACCCA
>NZ_JBUZOU010000055.1:0-1416 GCF_055326765.1 Pleionea sp. WD8-19
AAAAGCGCGTCTGGGAAAATTTTTTACCAGTAGGGTCTGCGTCCCGAAAAATGCTCTTTAACTGTTTGATGTGTCGGCGAAAAATGGGTCCGGCTACGATTGCCGCGTCGGATTATCCCTATCATCCAGTGGGGGTAATGACTTTAGTGCAGCCCTTGATTATTACAATGGAGGCTTTACAGACTTGCTGCTCGGACTTGCGGAAGGAGCTATGGTTTCAATTGCGGAAGGAGCTATGTATCTAGGGCCAATGAATGGTGTTAGACAATATACAGGAGACATTGATTTTTGGGGCTACATTAAGCCCGCAGAAACTAATAAGCAGCAGTTTGGGCGAGATCTTGGGCCAATAGTACCAACAAGTGGTTTGGCCGGGTATTTGAAAAATTCATTCAAGTCTCTTTCGAAGTTATTTTTAAGGTCGCCTGTTACAAAGGGAATAGCCGGTGTTCCTGGTCGAGTTCAATCTAGGATAAATCTTCAAAATGGTACTAATAAGTATGGCATGAAGCACATCCTAAAAGAGCACCTAAGTGGGAAAGCTAACAAAAGCCAATTCAATATGAGTGAAGATGGCCTTAGAGAGTTGCTGCAAAGCAAGCAAGTTGTGAATTCACCAATAGTTAGCACTTTACAAAGTAAAACTCATGGGACTCTTTATGTGAGACAGGTAGATGTTGGTCGTACAATCGGTAATAACTATCTCAAAAATAATAGCCCGACTTCCGTGCTTACAACGCAATCAGATAAATATGGAAATATAGTAACTGCTTTTCCGGGGACGTAAATGAACGAGTTAGAAATTAAAAGAAACATACAGGATTCAATTGACTGGATTAATTTGGCTGAAGCCTCTCAAGTAAAGAACTACCTGCTGGCCAAGTTTGAAAACCTTGATAAAGTATTTATTCTTCATCACCACTATGGGCAGGCAGATGAGCAATATGTTCTGATGATAAATGGTAAATTTATTGTTGAAATTGAAACTGTTGAAAATAATGTGACTGATTACGAATCATATAGTATTCAAGAGTATTGTAAGGAAAACAATAAAATGCCAAAGCTGTTCAGGAAAACAATTAGTATTGCTGAGCTTCTTTATAAAGAGATAGCATTAAGGTAAAGCCCTTCGGGGCTTTTTCTTTGCCCACAAATCATTAATAAATGTAGAGCGCTAAATTACCATCGTAGTTTTTTCCACTTTAACGGTCGTAGGATTTTGAAGTTTTACGACTGTTTTGCCACATTCTCATCGTAGCTTATTTTTATTTTACCAAACTGCTATCGCAATATTGTAAGCGTCTAACCAAACACACGCTTGACTACTGAGTCAGCTCAACGTTCCAAGGCATCAAGTACTCAATATTGTCCGGTGACTTAGGCAGCTCTTCGAGTAGGAACGTGATGTAAAAGAAT
>NZ_JBUZOU010000056.1:0-1292 GCF_055326765.1 Pleionea sp. WD8-19
GGTAGTGTTTAGAAATCTGTGTCATTTCAGTAAACTGTTAAAAACAGGAATGACCTATGACTCAAGAATTCGACTTTAATAAAGCATTAGAACAACTTCAATCAGGTAAGGCGCTGACCGGTGAGGACGGCGTCTTAACTCCTCTCATCAAACAGCTCACTGAAGCTTCCCTCAAGGCTGAGCTTAACCAACATCTAAAATCAGAGACAGAGCCTAATCGTAAAAACGGTAGTAGTAAGAAGACGATTAAATCGAGTGTCGGTCAGTTTGAGTTGGAAACGCCGCGAGATCGCGCAGGCACGTTTGAGCCTCAGTTAGTTAAGAAAAATCAAACCAAACTCACCGCCGAAATTGACCGAAAAATCCTTTCCATGTACGCACTAGGTATGAGCTATCGCGATATTCGAGGCCATGTTCAAGACTTGTATGGGATCGAAGTATCCGAAGCCACCATCACTGGCGTCACTGACCAATTACTACCTGAACTCAAAGCCTGGCAAGAGCGTCAATTAGATTCCGTTTATCCATTCGTCTGGCTCGATGCCATTCACTATAAAGTGAAAGACAGTGGTCGTTTCGTGAGTAAAGCCGTTTACACCGTGCTTGGCGTCTCCATTGAAGGCAAGAAAGAGTTATTAGGACTTTATCTTTCAGAGTCCGAAGGCGCTAATTACTGGCTCTCTGTACTCACCGATTTACATAACCGAGGTATTAACGATATCTTAATCGCCTGCGTTGATGGCTTGAAAGGATTTCCAGAAGCGATAGCGACGATTTATCCTGAAACTGAAGTTCAACAATGTGTGATCCACCAAATTCGCAACTCAATAAAATATGTCGGTTCCAAGCATCAAAAAGCTTTTATGGCCGATTTAAAACCCGTTTATCGAGCAACTAGTAAGAGTGCAGCAGAAACCGCGTTAGACGAATTAGAAACCAAATGGGGAGGCCAATACCCAATTGTGATCGACTCTTGGCGACGAAAGTGGGAGAACTTATCAGTCTATTTTAAGTATCCTGATTATGTTCGAAAAGCCATTTATACGACAAACGCTATCGAAGCGGTGCATCGTCAATTTAGAAAACTGACTAAAACCAAAGGGGCATTTCCTAACGAGAATAGCTTGATGAAATTGCTGTATGCGGGCATATTAAATGCCTCGAAGAAATGGACAATGCCAGTTCAAAACTGGAACCTGACATTGTCACAACTGGCCATCCACTTTGAAGGTCGATTAGATGGTGAACTAGAACTTTAATTTTTAGGCTGACACAGAATTCTGAACGCCCTC
>NZ_JBUZOU010000057.1:0-1211 GCF_055326765.1 Pleionea sp. WD8-19
CATTCTTTTACATCACGTTCCTACTCGAAGAGATGCCTAAGTCACCGGACAATATTGAGTACTTGATGCCTTGGAACGTTGAGCTGACTCAGTAGTCAAGCGTGTGTTTGGTTAGACGCTTACATTACGTCAGTGATTTTTAAAATTACGATAGCAGTGTAATAATTTTTACGACGGCGTTTGAGAAATATTGCGACAGAAGTTTGGTAAACTAAAAATATGCTACGATGAGAAAGCGAAAAAGCGATCGTAAAACTTCAAAATCCTACGACCGCTAATTTGGAAAAAACTACGATGACAAAAAAGCACGCTACAAAAACATTAAACAACATTACTACCAACCTATTTCACCACCTAAAAATGTTGTGAAATTTGTTCGAAAATGATCAGTGCGAGAGTTGCACCCCCCATACCCTCTTACCTTCATTTAAGGTATGGGTGTCCCGACTTAACCCACACAGAATAATTTACAGTCTCAAAAAGAGTTATGGATGTCCTGACTTTTCTTTGCTAATTTCCCTTAAAATAAGAGAAAAATCATCATTGGATAAACTCTTTGAGCTCTGAACCAACTTTAATATAATTTGCTTACAATAACCGTCATTAAAATCCAAATCCATACCATTAAATTTAAGCACACGAATAAAGTCAAAATCTTTTTCAAGAAAGACAATCCCAATTTTTTTACATTGATTTTCGTTTAAATCATTTAACGGAAGTCCTTTTTCCACTAAAACTTTTAAAAGGTTATTTAGGTTTAACTTACCAACGCTTGCATCGACACTTCTAGCATTTATCAGTAACGAAATTAAATCATACTCACCATAAGAAATTCGTTTTGATAGTTCAGAAATATCTTTAGTTTTGATATAGCCAAGATATACTCTGTTATACAACCAGCTTTCTCCTGAAACACTATTAGCAACCAAGTCCTCTGTTGGTACTTTTTCAAGCTCATCCCAAACATAATAAAAACTATACAAAACCACCAAAATTAATATCGCAGAATATTTTAAAGTCTTCATAGCAATTAATTAGCATTCCTAAGTTCATAATATCTGAGATCATATTGAGCTTGAATGATTACTAAGGGGTCAAATCTTGATATATACTATTATACTCTTCCTGCAACCGCGCATTATCGTTCATCGCCTGGTTGAGTCGGCTCACCGTCCTCGAAATGGAACTGTAGTGCCCCACGTTAAAATGCT